>NZ_JBIVPJ010000003.1:220922-559427 GCF_044754585.1 Streptomyces sp. NPDC093065
CCCCGCCCGCCGCCGAGCCCCCCGCCCGCCGCCGGGGGGGGCCCCCCCCCCCCGCCGGGGGGGGGCGCCCCCCCCCCCCCCCCCCCCCCCCCGCCTGTTCGGCGAACTCGTCCCAGGTCCGGGCGGCTTCGAGCCCGTAGTGGTCGAACAGGTCGGCGCGGTAGTGCATCACCATGGGCTCGACGTCCAGCGGCACGGCGAACACCCGGCGTTCGAAGGTGGTCAGGCCGAGCGCCTGCGGCAGCAGCTTGCGGCGCAGACCGTCGCTCATCAGGTCGGTGATGTCACGGGCCACGCCGTCGATGGCGTATCCCGGGACCTGCGGATACTCAAGGGTGGCGACGTCGGGCGCGTTCCCCGCCCGGGCGGCGTTGCTGAGCTTGGCGTAGCCGCCCTGCCCGCCGGAGGGGATCTGCTGGAACTCCACCTGGACGGTGCGGTGGGTGCGGTTGAACGCGTCGACCACTTCCTGGCTGCCGCGCAGGGCGGACCAGAAGGTGATGCGGGTGGTGGTGCCCGTGCGGGCCGACGATGCACCGTTCCCCCCGCTGCAGGCGCTCACGGCTCCTGTCAGGGGTAGGGCGGTCATCGCGGCGAGCACGGAGCGACGGCTGGGTCGTCCGGGCATGGCGCCTCCGCGGCTCCTGCGGGTCCGCGCGGGTGCGGACACGACTCTTCGAGACACCCGGAATCCTGAACGCCCTGCCTCAAACGGTCAATAGATCGATCAGAAGAAAATGAAACGCTCAAACGCTCATTCGTCGAGCGGTTCGGCCGGCCGGTCCGTCGACCCCCGCACCATCAGCCGCGGCAGCAGCTCGACGCGCCGGCCCGGCTGCCGGCTGCCGGGCGCCTCGGACAGCCGCTGGAGCAGCAGCTCCGCCGCCGCGTGCCCCACCTCGGCCTTCGGCGGCGACACGGCCGTCAGCGGCGGCGAGGCGAGACCGGCCACCACGTCGTCGTACGCCACCACCGAGCAGTCCTGCGGCACCCGCACCCCCTCCTCCGCGAGCCGCTGGACCACCATCAGCGCGTCCGCGTCACCGTGCAGCACCATCGCGGTCGCGCCCACCTTGCGCATCAGCACCGGCAGCTCGGCCGTCTCGTCCGCCGAATACGGTCCGTCGACCCCGGCCTCCGGCGCGACCAGCGTCCACGCCCACCGCTCCACCAGGGGGTGGGCCCTGGCGATCTCGGTGAAGGCGGCCCGCAGCGAGCGGGCGGTGGGACTGTCGTGACGGGTGGCGAACACGATCCGCCGGTGCCCGAGCCCCACCAGGTGCTCCACCGCCAGATGCGCGCCGTACCAGTGGTCCGAGCAGACCGAGTCCAGGGCGTGCAGCGCGCTGCCGCGCCACGGGCGGCGCTCCATCAGCACCGTCGGCACCCCGGTACCGGCCAGCCACTCGTGGTCGGCCTCCTCGTCGGCCCGGCCGCGCCAGCGCGGGGCGATCAGCAGCCCGTCCGCCCCGTCCGCCAGCGCCCGCTCCACCAGCGGACGCTCGGCACCGGACGCCTGCGGCGCGAGGTGCAGGGCCATGCGCACCCCGGCCCGCTCCAGGACCGTGCGCGCGCCGTGCAGCGTCTCGGTGAGGTAGGAGTGCCGTACGGGAACGACCACGGCCACCCGGTCCCCGCCTGCCGGAACCGGATCGGGGGCCGTCTCCCGGGCCGGCAGCGTCGACCGCACGACCCCGTGGCCGCGGCTCAGCCTGCCCTCGCGCGTCAGCTCCTCCACGTCGCGGCGCACGGTGACCACCGAGACCTGCAACTCGTCGGCGAGGTCACGCACCCGCGCGGTACCGCGCGCCTGGACCGCCGCGAGTATCCGCTGGCGCCTGAGATCGACCGGCTCCCGCATCAGGTCTCCCCACCCGAGAATGTTCGTTTGAGCGATTCCGCGTCATCATAACGATCGCTCGCGCCGGGTGCCGGTGTGTCCCTACGGTTCCGGGTCGGAGAGGAGGCGGCCCAACGGGCCCAGGTCGAGGTTCAGGTCGGAGCGGCTCAGGCCGTGCTGGGCGCACAGGTCGTCCATGCGCTCGTCGAGCAGCATGAGCGCCGTGCCGAGCCGGTCCTCCTGCTCGTCGCTCAGCGTCCCCTCGTCGAAGCGGCGCACGGCCTGGCGCTCCATGAGCTGGCGCAGCAGCTCCACCACGGTCAGGACCAGCGCGGCCAGGTCGTTGGTGACCCGCTCCGGATCCAGGTCGAGGGCGTGGGCCCCGGCCGCGGTCACAGCGGCCCGCTGTCCGGCCAGGGAGCGGGCACCCGCTCGTTCACCGACGACAGCAGGGCGTGCAGGGAGATCCGCACCAGCGGCACGTCCGCGACGGCCAGCACCAGATCGCCGCTGACCACGACCCCGGTCGCCAGCACCCGGTCCAGCAGGTCGACCAGAGGCACCCCGACCGGTGCGTACGGCTCCGGACCGCCCCAGGGCACGGGGGCCGGGCCCGGCGTACGGGCGTCCGGGACGGTCATGCGGGGACCTCCTGAACCGGGCCGGCCTGCGGGTCCTCGTCCCAGCGCGCGAAGGAGTACGGGATCCACGGGCCCGAGGCGTCCACCCGTACGGCCGGATGCCGGCCGTCGGCGGTGAGCCGCGCAAGCGCCTCGGCGAAGGCGGGGCGCCGCGCGTCCTCCACCAGGTAGGCGATGTTGAGCAACTGCGGGGCGCGGCGGCCCGTCAGCCGCTCGCTCTGCGGGCGGTGCCGTGTCGCGGCGACCGCGTACCGCCGCAGTTCCGCGTCGACGGCCTCCGCCTCGGCCAGTGCCTTGTCGTGGGCGCTGCGCCGGTCACGCCGCCGTGCGCTCACCCGGCTCAGGTAGGCGCGTCCGCCGGCACCGCCGGAGCCGGTGGGCGCACCGGTGTCCGGGGCGGCCCCGGACGGGGCATCGGCGGCGTGCACCTTCACCGCCCACTCCGTACGGTCCCGGAGGCGGTCGAGCAGTGTGTCCAGCACCGGTTGCCGGGCGGTCACCGCCCGCGCCGCGGTCAGGTCGCCGCGGTACAGGGTCGCCATCGGCAGCGGCACGACGGGGCCCCGCCCGGCCGCGGCCTCGACACCCCGGTGATGGGCGCGCGCGCAGCGTTCCAGGTCGGCGGGCCGGTTGAGACGCTCCGTCAGCGCCTCCTCGTCGAACAGGGCCGCGGGGACGTCCTGGACGACCAGGCACAGGCCGCCCGCGCTCAGGACGCGCAGCGGACCGCCCTCCTCGTGGCCCCTCGCCGCTGCCAGCGCCGCCGGGTCCGGCGGGGTGCGGGTGACGGCGAAGGCGCAGACGATGCCGGGGTCGGCCGATCCGGCGGCGGTCGTGCTCATCGCACGGCTCCCGTCGTCTGTTCGGCGGCCCCTTCCAGGGCGTCGAGGCGCTCCCGCAGCCGTGCGTTCTCCTCGGCGAGCGCGTCCCGCGCGGCCCGGGAGGACAGCGCGGGATCGGTCTCCCACCAGTCGATGCCCGCCTTCTTCGCGGTGTCCACCGAGGCGATGAACAACCTCAGGCGGATCGTCAGCAGTTCGATGTCGAGCAGGTCGATCTTGATGTCGCCGGCGATGACGATGCCCTTGTCGAGGACGCGTTCGAGGAGGTCGGCGAGGCTGCCGGACGGGGGCCCGTAGGGCTCCGCCTCCAGGCCCGGGTACCGGTGGTCGAGGTCGGTCACCGCGTACTCCCCGCGGCGGCGTCAGCGACGCGGGCGGGCACGTCCGTCGTCCTCGTCGTCTTCCTCGTCCGCATACGGCTCCTCCTCGTCGTCCTCGTACTCGTCCTCTGCGTCCTCTTCTTCGTCTTCACCGTCGTCGTCTTCGTCGTCCTCGTCGTCTTCGTACCGGGACTCGTCGGGTTCTTCGCTGTTCTCCTCCTCCAGCGCTTCCTCGTGGCTCTTGACGACCTCGCCCTCGCGGATCTCGCCGCGCCAGCCCTCGATCTCCTCCTCGTCCGCCAGCGTCACGTGCCGCGCGAAGTGCTTCAGATCCAGCCGCAGCCGGCGTCCCTGGGCGCGCCAGAGGTTGCCGGTCTTCTCGAAGAAGCCCGCCGGGTAGTACTCGACGACCACGACGACGCGGGTCAGCCGGGGCGCCAGTTCGTGGAAGCTGACCACCCCGTTGGTACTGCCCTTGGCGCCCTCGGAGGTCCAGGTGATCCGCTGGTCGGGGATCTGCTCCTGGACGGTCGCCTTCCAACTGCGCGTCGAGAAGGCGATCTTGGCGGTCCAGTCCGAGGTCACCTCGTCGTGGGGGCTGACGCTCTGGACACCCTTGGTGAAGCCGCTGAAGTCCTGGAGCTGCGTCCACTGGTCGTAGACGGTGCGCAGGGGGACGCCGATGTCGACGGTCTCCATGATGTGCGTGGCCTTGACGCTGCCACCGCCGCCCTTGGAGCTGCCACCGCCGCCCTTGGAGCTGCCGCCACCGCCGCTCTTGCCGTTGCCACCGCCGCCGTTGGAACGACCGCCGCCGTTGGAGCGACCGCCCCCGCCGTCGGAGCCGCCGCCGCTCTTGGAGCCGCCGCCGACCGACTCGGTCAGGCGGTCGGTCAGGGACCCGACCCGTTCCCCCGCCTTGCCGACGAGACCGTGGCCCGCCGCGGAGAGGTAGCCGCCCAGCGCGTCCTTGAGGTCGCCGAGGGGAGACGTTCCGCCGTCGTCCTGCCGGTCGGGGGTCATGCGCGCCCACCCCCGCGCCCGGCACCACGGCCCGCCGTCCGCTTCGCCGGTCCGGCCGCCTTCCCGGCGGCGGTCGACTTGGCGGCGGTCTTCTTGGCCGCCTTCTTCGCGGGCGGCGCGGCCTTGCGCGGCGGAGCCTTCTTGGCCGTCCTGCGGGGCGGCGCGGGCCGACGGTCCTCCTCGCGCTCCTCCTCGTCGAAGTAGGCGTCCTCGTCCCGGGTGTCGTCGCCGTCGTCACGGCCGTCGTCCCGTCGGCCCCCGCCGGCGAGCGCGTCGGTACGGTCGCGGAGGGTGTCCGCGAGGCCGGTGAGGCGGCGGTTCGCGGCGGCGCTGACGGCCGCGCGTCCGGCGGTCAGCAGCTCGCCCCGGACCTGGTCGCTCAGCTCCTGGAACTGCGGGGCCCGTTGCAGGCTGCCCAGTCCCTGGCCGAGGACCTGGCCGGGGGAGAGGCCGACGCGCCGGCCCACGAGATAGGAGCCGACCGCGAAGGCGAGCTTGGCCTTCTTGGTGCGCCCCAGAAGATATCCGCCCGCCACGGCAGCCGCCATGGCCGTCCTGCTGTCGTTCATACGTGTCGTCTCCGCGCTGGATTCGTGGTGGTGGTACGGCCGGTGGGCCGGGCCGGGCGTTCCAGGAGGGTGAGCAGACGCTCCTCCTCCCGTTCGAAGGCCGCCTCGTCGATGGCGCCCTCGTCCAGGGCCCGGTTGAGCGCGGCCAGCCGCGCCTGTACGGCACGCGGGTCGTGGGCCTGGCGCCGGGCTTCCTGAAGCAGGTGGTCCGCGATCCACGCCGTGCCGCGCACCGGTGCGAGGGGCAGCAGGAGGAGACCGCTCACGATGCCCATGCGGTCACCGGCCGGCCGGTGTCGCGGGGCGCGGGTCGACGAAGCTGTAGCAGGGCAGGGGCCCGGTCACGCTGAGGGCCAGCCGGTCGCCGCAGGCCCGGGACCGCTCCGCCACCGCTTGCCTGAACCGCGGTTCGTCCCCCTCACGCAGCAGGAACGACGCGCTGAGGACCTGTTCGTCGTCGGTCGTGCCCTGCACAGTACGCACCGCGAGCGGTGCCAGTCGGTCGACGACCTCGCGGGCAGCACGCCGTGCCTCGCGGCGCACGCCGAGGGCGATCGCCTCGCCCAGCCGGACGTTGGCCTCGTAGTCCGGCCGCCGGCGGGTCCGCAGGGCCAGATTCCGCAGCTTGTCGTCTCGGCGCACCAGGTCGGCGAAGTGGCCGGGCACCACCGTCCCCTTGACGTTGAGTTCCACGCACCCTCGTACGTCTTCGAGCTGCCGCGTCAAGTGGTCCGCGTCCGAGCGCAGTTGGGCGAGCAGGGTGTCGGTCCGCGGGCTGAGGACGGCGAACCGCATGGGCAGCACCGGTCCCTGCGCCGCCAGTTCGTCCAGGACGGCCTGGTGGGCCAGCAGATCACGGCGCCGGGGACGCAGCCGCGGGGGCGCGGCCGACACCGCGGCGCACAGCCCGGACTCGGTCAGCAGCCGCACGGTGGCGCCGTCGACGCCGTGGGACCGCGGGGTGCGGATCCCGGCGGGCGCGATGCCGTAGACGTAGAGGGCCTTCGGCGCGGCGGCCGGCTCACGGGCGGCTTCGGGGGCTGTGGTGGCGGGCGCGGTCATCGGTCCTCCTCCTCGGTGCGCCGGCGGGGGCGGGAGCGGGGGCGGTCGTCCTCGTCGCGGGGACGTGCGGCGGAGCGGCCGCGCGGCCGCTGCGTGCTCCTGGTGCGCTCCGCGCGTTCACGGGGCCGGGTCTCCGTCTCCTCCGCTTCCTCCTCGTGCCCGGACGCGTGCTCGGGCGTGAGGACGTCGCGCACCTTGTCGGTGAGGGAGCGCGCCGTCCGCTTGGCGCCCGCCTTGCCCACGGTCCTGGCCACCGGGCTGCCGAACATCTCGGGCACGGTCTTGGAGCGCACGTCGTGCTCCAGGTCCAGCCGGTTGCAGGCCTCGGCGAAGCGCAGATAGGTGTCGACGCTCGCGACCACGATGCGCGCGTCCACCTTGAGGATCTCGATGCCGACCAGGGAGACGCGCACGAAGACGTCGATGACCATGCCGCGGTCGAGGATGAGTTCGAGGACGTCGTAGAGGGTTCCGGCGCGGGGCGCGCAGACGACCTCGTCGTCGTAGGTGATCATGCGGTGGTCCTTCCGGGCGCGGGCCTCGCGGCCCGCTCACTGGTCCTGGGCACCGCGCCGGTAGCGCGCGATCCTGCGGTACTGGATCAGGTCGCCCGCCGGGTCCAGCTCGACCTCGTAGGTGGCGAGCAGACTGGTGGTGTCGGGGATGCGTGCCACCTCCAGCACGTCCACGTCGACGATCCAGCCGCCGTCCTCGCCCCGGCACACCGCGGAGACCCCTTCGAGGTGGTGCCGGATCAGCTCGGACAGGGCGTCGGCGGCGTGCCGGGCGGCGTCGCGCGCGTCCCGCACGCCACGTTCGCGGGTGGCCGTGGAAGTGGAGCGGCGCCGTCGCTCGCCAGGTTCTGTCATGCTGCCCACTCTGACCGCGGGACCCCGGTCCGCGCGTGCGCAGTTACCCCATCCGGGGCTGGCCCGTGCGCCGGCAGTGCAGGAAGAGGTGCGGCTCCGGCCGGGCGTCCGGGTGGGCCGGGGTGAACATCGACGCCTCCTCGGCCAGCACCTCCAGGCCCGCGTCCTCGGCCAGGGCGACCAGTTCCTGCGCGGGGAAGCTGGTCACACGCACCGGCTGGCCCATGAAGGCGGCGTCGACGCCCTCCACGTCGAGCGGCACGGTGGCCAGCACCAGGTAACCCTCCGGCCTCAGCAGCCGCACAAGACGCCGTACGAGATCCGTCTGCTCCCGCCGGTCCAGCTGGAGCAGCGAGAAGTACACGCAGACGGCGTCGAACGAGCCGTCCTCCAGCGGTACGTCACGGACGTCCGCGCACCGGAAGGTGGCGGCGGGCACCTGCCTCGCGGCCAGCTCCACCATGACGGGGGAGACGTCGATGCCCAGCACCTCGTGCCCTGCGTCCGCGAGGGTCTCGGCGGTGGGCCGGCCGGTCCCGCTGCCCACGTCCAGCACCCGGCTGCCCGGCGCGAGCCGCGCCAGCAGCCACTCCAGCGAGTGGCGGTGCTCCCTCGACCCGGCGAACGCCTTCTCGTACTCGGCGCCCAGCGCGTCGAACGCGGCGGCGGCCCGCGGGCGGTCCTGGTCGTCGGTCACGGCGGTCCCTTCGGTGCGGCGAGCCGGTGCCCCGGGCATCGTTCCACCGGGAACGAGCCCCCGGCAAGGGGCCCTTCGGACGAGGGGTCCCACGCCGGGACTAGCTGTCGTCGTCCTCCGCGGTCCCCGGCTCGGCCATCCGGCGGTGCACGGCGGCCTTGACGCGGTCCGGCAGCACCTTGTCCGCCACTCCCTGCGCCTTGGTCTTCGCCGAGCCGGTGACCAGCTTCCCGCGGCCCTTCATGACGGCGTCGAACGCCTGCCGGGCGACCTGCGCCGGGTCGTCCTTCGGCATGGTGCCGACCTTGGTGTCCTCCATGCCCGCCCGGCGGAAGAAGTCGGTCTCCGTCGGCCCCGGCATGAAGGAGGTGACCGTGACGCCGGTGTCTCCGACCTCCTCCTGGAGAGCCTGGGCGAAGGACTGGACGAACGACTTCGACGCGTTGTAGACGGACTGGAAGGAGCCCGGCATCGTCGCCGCGACCGAGGACGTGAACATGAGCCGCCCGACCCCACGTGCCACCATGTCGCGCACGAGGGGCTTGGCGAGCCGCACGGTCGACGTCACGTTGAGGTCGATGACGGACTGGTCGTCAACGAGGTCGGTGTCGACGAAGGCGCCGCCCTGCCCCACCCCGGCGTTGAGTGCCGCCACGTCCACCGCGAGCCCGCTCAGGGCGGCGACCAGCTGGTCCACGCCCTCGGGGTTCCTGAGGTCCGCGCGTACGGCCCGTACCTCCACGCCGGTCTCCCGCAGCCGCCGGGCGGCGTGCTCCAGCCGTTCGTCCTCGGCGTTGACCACGAGGTCGTGGCCGTGCTCCGCGAACAGCGCCGCGAGTTCGTACCCGATACCGCTGGAGGCCCCAGTGACCAGGGCGAGCGGCCTGCTGCCGTCCATGGCTCCTCCGTCCTCGGCGCACCCGCGCCCCTGACGTCCGCCGGGTGCCCCGATCCGGGCCTTCGCACCCTCACGGACCGGCACCCGGCCGCACCGCTCACCGCGGACGGGCCCCGTCCAGCGCCAGGTCCACCAGCCCCCGTACGAGTACGTCGGCCGGCGGTGCCCCGCCGAGCAGCACCCGCGTGAACAGCGGACCGCTGACCGCCTCGATCAGCAGCCCGGGATCGGTGTCCGCGGCCAGCTCGCCCCGCTCGGCGCCGCGCCGGACCATCACCACGGCGCGGTCCAGACGCTCGCTCCAGTAAGGGCCGCGCCGGTCCTCCAGGGTGTCGTCGTGCTCGACGCTCAGCCGCAGCAGTGCCCGGCCCTGCGGGGTGGCGAGGAGCCGCGCCAGGGCGGAGAAGAACGCCAGCAGGTCGTCCCGGACCCGCCCGGTGTCCGGGACCGGCAGCGCGGCGTCCAGTTCTGTGGTCAGCGCGTCCAGGATCAGGTTCTCGCGGGTGCCCCAGCGCCGGTACACGGAGGTCTCGTGCACCCCGGCCGCCCGGGCCACGGCGCCGACCGTCGCGCCCGCCAGGCCCTGGCTCGACAGCAGCTCCACCGTGGCCGCCAGCACGGCCTGCCGCATCCGCTCCCCGCGGCGGCGCAAGGGTGGGGCGGCGGGTTCCGGTGAGCTCATCGGACCAGCGTAAAGCAAGTGGCCCTGCGTTGGGTGTACGGTTAACGCAAGTCGACCTGCGATGGTCCGCTGTGGACCGTCCCGAGGCCGCCGCCGCACCGAGGAGGTCCCGCCATGGCGCAGATGCTCGCCGCCCGCCTGCACGTCCCGAGCCGCACCCTGCGGCTCGAAGAGGTGCCCCGTCCGCAGCCGGGCCCCGGGGAGGTGCTGGTCAAGGTCGAGGCGGCCGGGGTGTGCCTGTCCGACGTGCACCTCGTCGACGGCACCCTCACCCCGCTGCTCCTCCAGGGAGACACGGTCACCCTCGGCCACGAGGTCTCCGGCACCGTCGCCGAGACCGGTGCGGGCGTCACCGCGTGGTCGCCGGGACAGCGGGTCGTGCTGCACGCCGGCGAGGCGCGGGACGGGGCCGTGTACACCCGCGGCGTCGACTACGACGGCGGCTGGGCCGAGTACGCCCTCTCCGCCGCCGACGCGATGACGCCGCTGCCCGACGCCATCCCCTTCGAACAGGGCGCGATCATCCCGGACGCGGTGTCCACCCCGTGGGGCGCGATCACCGAGACCGGCCAGGTCCGGCCCGCCGAGGCGGTCGGCGTATGGGGCGTCGGCGGCCTCGGCGTCCACGCCGTGCAGCTGCTCCGGGCGATCGGCGCCTGCCCCGTCGTGGCCGTCGACCCCAACCCCGTCGCCCGCGAACGCGCCCTGGCCGCCGGTGCCGACCTGGCCCTGGACTCCGCCGACCCCGAGCTGCGCCGGACGGTCCGGGCGGCGACCGGGAGTCTCGGGCTCGCCGCCGCCTTCGACTTCGCGGGTGTGCCGGCCGTGCGGGAGCAGGCGGTCTCCGTCCTCGCGCCCAAGGGGCGGCTGGTCCTGGTGGGTCTGACCGACAAGCCGCTCACCGTCACGGACGGGACCCGTTTCAGCTACCTCCAGCAGCGCGTCCTCGGCCACTACGGCTCCGACATGCCGGTGGCCCTGCCCCAGCTCCTGCGGCTGATCCAGGGCGGCCGCCTCGACTTCTCCGGTTCCGTCAGCGGGGTGCTGCCACTCGCCGAGGCCGCCGAGGCGGTCGCCCGGCTCGAGAAGAAGCAGGGCGACCCGATCCGGCTGGTGCTGCGCCCGTGAGGTGAGGGAAACCTGAGAATTCCAGCGGCGGTTGAACGCTCCGGCCCCCGGTTCCGTATGGAGCCGGGGGCATTTCATGTCCAGTCCGTCACGACACAGGAGCACGCCTTGGGACACAACAGGCGCAGACGCCCGACCGGGGCGCGGCGCGCGACCTTCGGAGCGGTCGCGCTGATACTGGGGGGCAGCGGCCTGGTGGCCGTCAACGTCTTCGCCTCCGCGACCGAGTCCGGCAACGCCGCGGTTCCCCTGGGCAGTTCCGGTGTCGCCGCCACCGTCGACTGCCCCGACCTGACCGAGCGGCTCACGGCCGTCCCGGAGCAGGCCAGGCCGGAGGTCGACAAGCAACTCGCCCAGCTCGACGAGCAGATCGCCGCCGCGTACGGCGGGCTCCAGGAAGCCGCCCGCACCGCGGACGACGGCACCGTCGACGAGGCCGCGATCCTGGACCCGCTGAAGAAGGAGCGCGCGGCGACCATCGAACGCATCGCCGCCGCCGTCGGCCGGGCCGGTGACCGCCCCGAGGGCCTGGACACCCTGGCCCAGTGCACCCTGCGCCGTACAGAGATCGCGTCGACGGACGCGGGCAGCGGCAGCCCGGACGAGCAGGGCCAGGGGCAGGAGCAGGGCCAGGGCCAGGAGGACGGCAAGGGCGAAGCGTCCGGTGACGAGCAGCAGCCCGGCAACGGCGGACAGGCCGGCAACGGCCCCGTGGCCGCGGACTACGCCGACATCAAGTCCGTCCAGCCCGCCGTCGAGCGGGCGGGCCGCAAGAAGAACGCCTCGACCGGCTCCTTCGCCACCAGCTGCGGTGTCAACGCCGAGGGCCTGTTCAACTCGGACAACCTGATCGCCGCCCCCGGCGTCGGCAACGGAGCCCACCACTTCCACGACTACGTCGGCAACCAGGGCAACAGCGCCTTCGCCAGCGACGACGACCTGGCCGCCGCCGGCACCAGCTGCGCCGACCAGGGCGACAAGTCCTCGTACTACTGGCCGGTGCTCCGCCTCCAGAACGGCACCGCCGAGCAGGACGCCGAGTCGCCGGGCGGCGGCATCGAGGGCAACGCGGGCGAGATCGTGACGCCGGCGGAGGTCACCCTGACGTTCGAGGGCAACGAGCGCGGCAAGGTCACGGACATGCCGCGGCTGCTGCGCATCATCACCGGCGACGCCAAGGCGTTCGTCAACGGCGACACCAACGCGAACGCCTCTTGGAGCTGCACCGGCTTCGAGGACCGGCAGCTGAAGGACAAGTACCCGCTCTGCCCCTCGGGCAGCGACGTGGTGCGCACCTTCACCTTCCAGAGCTGCTGGGACGGCCGCAACATCGACAGCGCCAACCACCGCACCCACATGGCCTTCGCCGCCGCCGACGGCAGCTGCCCGGAGGGGTTCCGGCCCGTTCCGCGACTGGTGCAGCGGGTCGTGTACGACGTGGCAGCGCCGAGCCTGGCGGACGGGGGCAGGACCGTCCCGCTCTTCGCCGTGGACTCCTTCCCCGAGCAGCTGCACAAGCCGGTCACCGACCACAGCGACTTCATCAACGTCTTCGACGAGGACCTGATGCGCGAGATGGTCGAGTGCATCAACTCCGGCCGCGAGTGCGGTGCGGACACGCCCCCCGGGTCCCAGCCGGGCGAGGGTGAGGAGCAGCCGGGCGACGGCGACGGCCAGACCGCCGAGCCCCCGGCCGAGCAGACCGCCACGGCCTCCGCACCCGCGGACACCGGCCAGGACGACCAGGCGGGCGGAGCGGACGACGGAAAGGACGACGGGAAGGGGGACGGGAAGGCCCCCGGCCAGAACGACGGCCAGAACGACGGCCAGAACGACGGCCAGAACGACGGCCAGAACGACGGCCAGAACGACGGCCAGAACGACGGCCAGAACGACGGCCGACCTGGCGGTGCCGAGACCGCACCCCCGGCCACCCGGACCCAGGACGCCGGTGCCTCCGCGAGTGCCGAGCCCAGGGCCGCGACGACACCGGCGGACACCCCGGGCGACGTGAGCAGCGCCGTGGCCGCACCCGGAAAGACCCAGAACACCGGCAACGGTGGCAACGGCGGCGGTGCCGGGTCGGCCCCCGAGCCGCAGGCGCAGGGCGGGCTCGCCGAGACGGGCTCCGGTCTCGGGCTGTGGCCCGCTGCGGTCGGCGGCGTGCTCTTCGCCGGCGGGTGTGTCCTGCTGGTCCGCTCCAGGCGACGCGTGCTGTGACGGCTGCGGCAGCGGCATGACGACGGGTGGGCGGGGCATTCCCCCGCCCACCCGCCGGGCCGAGACGCATCGAACGCGTCGAAGGTGTCGAACACGCCACCGCGCCGCGGGAACTGGCTCATTCGGGGTGTTGTCAATCTCTTTACCCGGGCGCAGCCTGGTCTGCGAAACGTCTTGGGAGCGCTCCCACTAGTGCTCGCCAGGTCCCGCACCGTCCCCCCACGTGAAAGAAGGACCCATGACTTGTCATGATCGCGTCAATAAGGTCATGCCTGCCGGAAGAGCCCGACGGGTGACGACCCTCGCCCTCAGCACCCTGACCGCGGCCCTGCTCACCCTGATCCCCTGGAGCGGCACCGCCGTCGCCCACGGTTCGGTCGTCGACCCCGCCTCCCGCAACTACGGCTGCTGGGAGCGCTGGGGCGACGACTTCCAGAACCCGGCCATGGCCGACGAGGACCCGATGTGCTGGCAGGCGTGGCAGGACGACCCCAACGCCATGTGGAACTGGAACGGCCTCTACCGCAACGGCTCGGCCGGGAACTTCGAAGCCGTCGTTCCCGACGGGCAGCTCTGCAGCGGCGGCCGGACCGAGAGCGGCCGCTACAACTCCCTCGACGCCGTGGGGCCCTGGCAGACCACGGACGTCACCGACGACTTCACCGTCAAGCTCTACGACCAGGCCAGCCACGGCGCCGACTACTTCCTGGTCTACGTCACCAAGCAGGGCTTCGACCCCGCCACGCAGGCCCTGACCTGGGGAGACCTCCAGCAGGTCGCGCGTACGGGCAGCTACGGGCCCAGCCAGAACTACGAGATCCCGGTGAGTACCTCGGGGCTGAGCGGCCGGCACGTCGTCTACACGATCTGGCAGGCGTCCCACATGGACCAGACGTACTTCCTGTGCAGCGACGTCGACTTCGGCTGACCCGCCCCGTCCCCGTCCCCCACCCCCGCCGGGCGCACCGCGTCCGGCGGGGACACCGGTCGGGACACGGCCGGTGCGACCGTGGGCCGAAGCGCTCCGCGACCATCCCCGGGTGCGGTATACGTCCCCTCATGGACTACTGCGACCTGGGTGGTGCTGCGCCACGGACCACTGACCCTTCGGGGCCGTGTCAGACGTTGACGCCGAAGTCCGCGGCGATGCCCGCCAGCCCCGAGGCGTAGCCCTGCCCGACCGCGCGGAACTTCCACTCGGCCCCGTGCCGGTACAGCTCGCCGAAGACCATCGCGGTCTCGGTCGAGGCGTCCTCGGACAGGTCGTAGCGGGCGATCTCCTGGCTGTTCGCCTGGTTGACGACCCGGATGAAGGCGTTGCGGACCTGGCCGAAGCTCTGGCCGCGGTTCTCCGCGTCGTGGATGGAGACCGGGAAGACGATCCGGTCCACCTCGGCCGGGACCGCGGCGAGGTTCACCTTGACCGCCTCGTCGTCGCCCTCGCCCTCACCGGTGAGGTTGTCACCGGTGTGCTCGACCGAGCCGTCCGGGCTGGTGAGGTTGTTGTAGAAGACGAAGTGCCCGTCCGAGAGCACCTTGCCCGACGCGTCGAGGAGCAGCGCGGAGGCGTCGAGGTCGTAGTCGGTGCCGGTCGTGGTGCGCACGTCCCAGCCCAGACCGACCAGCACGGCGGTCAGGCCGGGCGCCTCCTTGCTGAGCGAGACGTTGCCGCCCTTGGCCAGGGAAACTCCCACTGCGTTCTCCTTCGTCGAGTTCGTCGAGTTCGTCGTGATCGTCGCGTTCCGTGTTCCTGGGTTCAATCTACAACACTGTAGAAGAAGGCCTTCTATACGATGTCGCCTCGGAAGACGATCGGCGGCGGAAGGAGGCGGGCGGTGACGGATGACCGGCGTCCGCGGCGACGGGGCCAGGGTGAGCTGGAGGCACTGGTGCTGTCCGCGCTGCGCGAGGCGGACCGGCCGGCGACGGCCGGCTGGGTGCAGGAGCGCCTCGGCGGCGACCTCGCCTACACCACGGTGATCACGATTCTGAGCCGCCTGCTCGAGAAGGGCGCCGTCAGCCGAGAGCGCGCCGGCCGGTCCTTCGCCTGGACGCCCGCCTCGGACCAGGCCGGACTGGCCGCCCGGAAGATGCGCAAGGTCCTGGACGCCGAGAGCGACCGGGAAGCGGTGCTGGCCAGCTTCGTCACGGGCCTCGACCCGGACGACGAACGGCTGCTGCGCGAACTGCTGGGGCACGCGCGTGCCGCGGAGGACGGCTGACACCGCATGGGGGTCTTCGTCTTCCTGCCACTGGTCCTGCCGCTGACGGCGTGGCCGATCGCCAGGCTGGCCGAGCAGCACCTGCACCCGCGCACCGCGACCAGGCTGCTCACCGTCGTCGCCGCCGTGATGGCCCTGTGCAGCACCCTGTGCCTGGCCCTGGTGATGGTGGTCGGCACCGCCCAACTCCCGGGAAACCCGCTGCCCGACGCCTGGTCGGACCCCGAGGTGCGGGCGGCGGTGCCCTACGACGAGGTCGTCGGCAAGGCCGCGATCCCCGCGCTCTGCGCGGTCGTTGCGGCCTCGGTGCGGGCCCTGTGGCGGCACGGCAGGGTGCGCCGCCGCGCCCACCGCGCACTGGCCGGGCTGCCGGGCACCGGGGTCGCCGTACTGCCGGACGACGTGCCCTACGCCTACGCGCTGCCCGGCGGACGACGGGAGCGTGTGGTGGTGAGCACGGCGCTGCTCGACTGCCTCGAAGCGGGGGAGAGGCGCGCCCTGTTCGCCCATGAGCGGGCCCATCTCGCCGCCCGGCACCACCGCTTCCTGCTCGCCGTCCGGCTCGCCGCGCTGGCCAACCCGTTCCTGCGCCCCCTGCGCACGGCCGTGTCCTACACGGCGGAGCGGTGGGCGGACGAGGCGGCCGCACGGACGGTCGGCGACCGCCGCGCGGTGGCGACCGCGATCGGCAAGGCGGCCCTCGTCTCCCGCGGCACCCCCGTCGCCACCCTCGCCGGTCTTGCGGCGCCCGGCCCGGTGCCCCGCCGGGTGGCCGCCCTGCTGGGTCCCGCCCCGGCCGTGCGCACCTGGCCCCCGGTGTTCACGTCCGTGGGGCTGGCGGCGTGGGCCGCGGCCGCCGGGACCGCCGTCTCGGCGATGTCGTCCGCGAACGCCGCCGTCACCATGTTCCTCATCCTGCGGGCCTCGACGCCGTTCTGAGGGTCTCTCACTCCCCGTCTCTCACTCCCTGTGGCGTCTTCGGGAAATCCCCAGGTCACAGGTGCTCTCCTGAAACTTCCTCACTCGATCGGGTGAGGAACCAATCCGGACCGGGGCCTGCTCCGGATTCCCCGTGTGAGGGAAGAACCGAGACCGTGCCGACCGCGAACCGGCGGCTGACCCCGGATCCGGGTCGGCCGGCCGCCACGTAACGGCACCGCCTGCTCGGCGGCCCGCCGCACACCACTTCAGCTCCGCACCACGACTCCGCACCGACGCAGCCTTCGAGCTGCCCGTTTTCAGGGAGATTTTCCATGAACGCCCGCATTCGCCGCTCCGCCGTCGCCGTTGTCGCGGCCGCCGTCCTGCCCCTGTCCCTGGCCGCCTGTTCCGACGACGGCGACAGCGGCTCCTCGGACTCCGCGCAGGCCTCCACCTCGGCCCCCGCGGCGGGCGACGACCAGTCGGCCGACACCTCCGGCGGCATGGCGGACTCCGACGAGCCCTTCGGCCCGGCCTGCTCCACGGTGCCGAAGGAGGGCGCCGGTTCGTTCGACGGCATGGCAAAGGACCCGGTCGCCACGGCCGCCTCGAACAACCCGGCCCTGTCCACGCTGGTGTCCGCGGTGAAGAAGGCCGGCCTGGTCGACACGCTCAACAACGCCGAGAACATCACGGTGTTCGCGCCGACCAACGACGCCTTCGCCAAGATCCCGAAGGCCGACCTGGACAAGGTCCTCAATGACAAGGCGATGCTGACCGACATCCTGACCTACCACGTGGTGGGTCAGAAGCTCGCCCCCAAGGACCTGGAGAACGGTTCCTTCGACACGCTGCAGAAGTCCAAGCTGACCACCTCGGGATCGGGCGAGTCCTACAAGGTCGACGACTCCGCCCAGGTCGTCTGCGGCAACGTGAAGACCGCCAACGCCAACGTGTACATCATCGACACCGTCCTCATGCCCAAGAGCTGACGCTCGGGCCCGGGGAGCGGGTCGGGCAGTGGCCCGCTCCCCGGGGGCTCGGCGGCCCTGTGGTAGCCGGCGCAGGCCAGTCGAACTCACCTGGTGGGTCAGG
This sequence comes from Streptomyces sp. NPDC093065, assembly GCF_044754585.1. Lineage (NCBI taxonomy): Bacteria > Bacillati > Actinomycetota > Actinomycetes > Kitasatosporales > Streptomycetaceae > Streptomyces > Streptomyces sp. NPDC093065. Next base: position 237,952 of record NZ_JBIVPJ010000003.1, read on the forward strand.
GAATCCGGTGCGAATCCGGAACTGACGCGCAGCGGTGAGGGGGACGGGCGGAGCACGGGCCACTGGGCGGCGCAGGCCGTCCGGGAAGGCGTTCCGCCCGGTCGAACCCGAGTCCGAAGACCTGCTGGCACCCGTGCCGCGTGCGGCGCGGGCCGCATCGTACGGACGGGCTTCGCGCATGAGCCCTCGACGCCAGTGGATCCTCCTTGCCCGCCGCACGCCCCTGGCGTGGGCGGCGGCCGGGGTCGTCGCCCTGTGCGCCTCCGTGGCCGTCGCCGTCACCATCGGTCCGGCGGACATCGGCGTCGCCGACGTGTGGTCCGTGATCGCCGCCCATCTCGGCGCCGGCACCGCCGCCGGGGACGTCTCCCCGCTGCGTGACGGGGTCGTCTGGGACCTGCGGCTGCCGCGCACCCTCCTCGCCGCGGTGTGCGGCGCCGGACTCGCCGTGTGCGGGGCCGTGCTCCAGCCCTGCTGCGCAACCCGCTCGCCGACCCCTTCGTGCTGGGCGTCTCTTCGGGCGCCTCGACCGGCGCCGTCCTGGTCGTCGTGCCCGGTGTGGGCGGCGGTGCGCTGTCCGTCCCGGGCGGGGCCTTCGCCGGGGCGGTCTGCTCCTTCGCGCTGGTGCTGCTGCTCAGCCGGCGGTCGCCGGGCCGAAAAGGCCCGGGGATCAGTCCTCCATCAGGCCGGCGGCGAGGGTGGCCCCCAGTTCCCAGCAGGCCCGCAGGTCGGCCTTGCCGGGCTCACCGGCCACGGTCACCGCGGGCGCCGCACGCTGCCAGCCGAGGCCGGTCGCGACCGACTCGATGCCGCGCACCGCGCCGGTGGTGTCGCTGCCCCCGTGGACGTAGTAACCGAAGGGACGGCCACGCGTCTCGTCCAGGCAGGGATAGTAGACCTGGTCGAAGAAGTGCTTGAGCGCACCCGACATGTAGCCCAGGTTGGCCGGAGTGCCGAGCAGGAACCCGTCGGCCTCCAGCACGTCGACGGCCGTGGCCGCCAGGGCCGCCCGCCGGACCACCCTCACCCCCTCGATCTCGGGCGCGCTCGCCCCGGACACGACGGACTCCAGCATCGCCTGGCAGTTGGGCGACGGCGTGTGATGCACGATCAGCAAAGTGGCCACACCGGCAGCCTGCCGCCCGGCACCCTCCGACCGCAAACGGGACACTACGGCAGCCGGGAGGTCCGCCTTGGCCGACGCCCTGCTCGCACCGGCGGCCCGGCCGCGAAGGCCCGGTCGAACTGCTCGGAAGGTGCCGCTTTCGGCGCGATCAGGTGGGCGACGGCAGCGGTCGCGGTGCGGTGCCAGCGGGCGTGGTGGCGGAGCATGGCGTGGTCGCCGTCCGCCATGAGCAGCATGCCCGCCCGGGCCCCGGCCGCGCGGGCCCGGGAGACGTACGCGACGGACTCGGCGGGGTCCGTGACGCGGTCGCGGTCGCCGTGCAGAAGGAGCACGTCCCGGCCGCGCAGCTGGGCGACGGGCTCGCCCGGCGGGCACCAGGGCGCCAGGGCCACCACGCCGCGTACCCCGTCGGCGTCCGCCGCGCGCAGGGCCGCCCGGCCGCCCATGGAGTGGCCGAGCAGGACCACCGGCACGTCACCGACGAGGCCGTGCAGCTCCTCAAGGGCGCGTCGGGTGTCCCGCAGCGGCTCCGCGGCGCCCCCGTTCCAGCCGCGGCTGCGGTAACGAACCCGGGCGAGGAGCACGTCGTCGTGGCCGGAGACCGCCGCCAGCGACCGCAGGAACGGGTGCATCCGCAGCGCCGCGAGCTGCCAGGGCCGTGCCGCGCTGCGGCTCCGGGCCCGGCCGCCGTGCAGTACCAGCACGGCGGCCCGCGTCCGGTGCGGCCGTCGCCGCACCCGCAGCGCGCCCTCCGTCGACGGATCGTGCTCGACGCCCATGCCCATGCTCATGCCCGTCCTCTTCCCTTCCGCTGCCTTGTTCTCCCCGGGCCCCGCCCGTCCCAGGTGATCCGTTGCCGGGCCGCCCCCGGACTGGTGGCGGTCCGCAACCCGCTCCAATCCGCACGCCCCCCGGCTCCGGATTACCCACGCAAGCGTTGATCACAGTGGGGTGGAGGAGCAGCGAAATGCCGCGAGCAGCAGGGGAGGCCGCACGTCGCACCGCCGTCGTCGGCAGCGGAGTGGCGGGCCTGACCGCCGCGTACGTACTGGGCCGCGCGCATCGCGTCACCCTCTACGAAGCCGACGACCGCCTCGGCGGGCACGCCCACACCCACGACCTGACGGCCCCCGACGGCCGCGTCCACCGGGTCGACTCGGGGTTCATCGTGCACAACCGCCGCACCTACCCGAACCTGCTGCGCCTCTTCGACGAACTCGGGGTGGCCACGCAGGAGTCGGAGATGAGCATGTCGGTGCGGTGCGAGGGCTGCGGTCTCGAGTACGCCGGCGCCCGCGGCCCCGCCGGACTGCTCGCCCGCCCGCGCAACGCCCTGCACGTCCCCTACCTGCGCCTGCTCGCGCAGGTGCCCCGGTTCCACCGCGCCGCCCGCAGGCTGCTCGACGGCGGTGCGGCCGACCGGGCCCCGACGCTCGGCGAGTTCCTGGACCGCGAGGGCTTCTCGCCGTACTTCCGCGCCCACTTCATGACGCCCGTGGTCTCCGCCGTCTGGTCCTGCGACGCCGCCACCGCCCTGCGCTACCCGGCCGCCTACCTGTTCCGCTTCCTGCACCACCACGGCATGCTCGCCGTTGGCGGCTCCCCGGTGTGGCGCACGGTCACCGGCGGCTCCCGCTCCTACGTCGACCGCATCGCCGAGCGGCTGCCCGACGTGCGCACCGGCGCCCCGGTCCGCTCGGTGACCCGGCACGCGGACGGCGTGGACGTCACCGCGGCCGACGGCACCACCGACACCTACGACCACCTCGTCGTCGCCGTCCACCCGGACCGGGCACTGGAGTTGCTGGCCGACCCGACGCCCGACGAGAAGGAGGTACTCGGCGCCTTCCGGTACTCCCGCAACGCCACCCTCCTCCACACCGACACCGCGCTGCTGCCGCGCTCGCGCGGAGCCCGGTCCTCCTGGAACTACCTCATGCCGGCCTGTGACGCCGGCGCCGACCGGGTCCGGGTCAGCTACGACATGAACCGGCTGCAGCGCCTCGACGCCGCCGACACCTACGTCGTCACGCTCGGCGGCGGGGACCGCGTCGACCCCGGCCGGGTACTGGCCCGGATGACCTACGAACACCCCGTCTACACCCCCGAGTCGGTCGCCGCCCAGCGGCGCCTGCCCGAACTGCGCACCCCGGTCACGGCCTACGCCGGTGCCTACCACGGCTGGGGCTTCCACGAGGACGGCTGCCGCTCGGGGGTCCAGGCCGCCGCGTCCCTCGGAGTGACCTGGTGACCCCGGCCCCGACAGCACGTCCCGGTCTCTACCCGTGCGAGATCGGGCACGTACGCCTCGACCCGGTCCGGTACACGCTGCGCCACCGCACCTACATGTGGCTCGTCGACCTCGACCACCTGCCCGGACTTCCGCGCCCGCTGCGCCCGTTGGCCGGCTTCCGTGCCCGCGACCACCTCACCGGCGACGCCCCCTCACTGCGCGCGGGCCTGGAGCGCTTCCTCGCCACCCGCGGCGTCGACCTGGAGGGCGGCCGGGTGCTGATGCTCACGCACGCCCGCGTCCTCGGACACGTCTTCAACCCGCTGACCCTGTACTGGTGTCACGGCCCCGACGGCACCCCGCGCTGCGTGGTCGCCGAGGTGCACAACACCTACGGCGAACGCCACACCTACCTGCTGCACCCCGACGAGGCGGGCGTCGCACACGTGGCCAAGGACTTCTACGTCTCGCCGTTCCTCCCCGTCGACGGCGCCTACCGCATGCGGCTCCCGCTGCCCGCCGACCGCCTCGACCTGACCGTGCGCCTGGACCGCCCCGGCGCCCGGCCGTTCACCGCGACCGTACGGGGCACCCGGCGGGAGGCGACCCCCGCCAACCTCCTGCGGCTCGCGCTGCGGCACCCCTGGTCGACCCTCGCGGTGTCGGCCGGCATCCGCGGGCACGGCATCCGCCTCCACCTGCGCGGCCTGCCCGTCCAGCCGCGCCCGAGTCACCGCACCACGGAGAAAGCGACATGACCGCAACCCACCACCCGAACCCCGCCGCTGCCACACCCGTCCCGTCGGGCAGCGGCACACCGGTCGACCCGCCCCGCCGGCCCGACGTCGCCGCCCCGCCCCGGACCTCGTGGGCCCGCCGCGCCACCGCCGCCGCCGTCGTACGCCGCGCACTGCACCGGCTGCCGCTGCGGGTCCGCTTCGCCGGCGGCGACACCGTCGGGCTCGGCGGTCCGCTGGTCGAGGTCCACGACCCCGACGCCTTCCACGGGCGGATCGGCGCCCAGGGCCTCATCGGCTTCGGCGAGTCCTACATGGCCGGCGAGTGGGACGCCCCCGACCTGGTCGGCGCCCTCACCGTGCTCGCCGCCGACGCGGCCGGCCTGGTCCCCGCCCCGCTCCAGCGGCTGCGCGGCCTGTGGCACCAGCGGCAGCCCGCCGCCCGGCGCAACACGCCCGAGGGCGCGCGGGACAACATCAGCAGCCACTACGACCTGTCCAACGACCTGTTCGCCCTCTTCCTGGACGACACCCTCAGCTACTCCTCGGCCGTATTCCTCGGCTTCCCGGCCCGCCGCGAGTCCCTCGCCGCCGCCCAGCAGCGCAAGATCGACCGACTGCTCGACCTCGCCGGGACCGGCGACGGCACCCGGCTGTTGGAGATCGGCACCGGCTGGGGCGAACTCGCCCTGCGCGCCGCCGCCCGCGGCGCCGACGTCACCTCCCTCACCCTCTCCCGCGAACAGCGCGACCGTGCCCTCGAACGCGCCCGCGAGGCGGGCCTCGCCGACCGGATCCGGGTCGAACTGCGCGACTACCGCGAGGAGAAGGGCACCTACGACGCGATCGTCAGCGTCGAGATGATCGAGGCCGTCGGCGCCGAGTTCTGGCCGGTCTACTTCCGCACCCTCGACGAGCGCCTCGCCCCCGGCGGCCGGGCCGCCCTCCAGGCCATCACCATGCCGCACGACCGCATGCTCGCCGCCCGCCACACCCACACCTGGATCCAGAAGTACGTCTTCCCCGGCGGCCTGATCCCCTCCACCGACGCGATGGAGAGGACGGTCCGCGACCACACCGGCCTGCGCCTCGCCCGCCGCGACGCCTACGGCGCGCACTACGCCGAGACGCTGCGGCTGTGGCGCGAAAGGTTCACCGAGCGCGCCGACGAGGTGGACGCCCTCGGCTTCGACGAGACCTTCCGACGCCTGTGGACCTTCTACCTCGCCTACTCCGAGGCGGGCTTCCGCGCCGCCTATCTCGACGTCCAGCAGTACCTGTTCACCAAGGAGGGCCCCGCCACGCCGGGGGAGCGGTACGAGCGGCCGGACCGCCCGTGAACGGCCTCCCGTGGGGCGCGTTCGCCTCCGGTCTCGGCTGGGCCGCGGCGGCCGCGTTCGCCGTCATGCTGGCCACCTTCGCCGTCGCCGTGCGCAAGGGCGTGCACCGGGTGGTGGACGTGGCCTGGGGCCTCGGCTTCGCCGCCGTCGCCGTCGTCGGCTGCGCGGTCGCGGCGGCGGGCGGGGAGGGCGACGCGGGGCGCCGGGCACTGGTCGGGGTCCCGACCGTCGTATGGGGCGTGCGGCTGGCCGTGCACATCGCCCGGCGCGGCCGGGGCCACGGGGAGGACCCGCGCTACGACGCCATGCTCGGCAAGGCCCGCGGCAACCGGAACCTCTACGCCCTGCGCATGGTCTACCTGCTCCAGGGCGGCCTGGTGTGGCTGGTGTCGCTGCCGGTGCAGGCCGCCTCGTACGCGCCGGGGGCGCCGTCGGTCCTGGCCTGGGCGGGGGCGGCCGTATGGGCGGTGGGGCTGGCCTTCGAGGCCGTGGGGGACGCGCAGCTGGCCCGGTTCAAGGCCGACCCGGCCAACCGGGGGCGCGTCATGGACCGCGGACTGTGGAGCTGGACCCGGCACCCCAACTACTTCGGCGACTTCTGTGTCTGGTGGGGCCTGTACCTGATCGCCTGCGACGCGGGCCCCGCCGCCGCCGCGGTGTCCGTCGTCTCCCCGCTGGTGATGACGTACCTGCTGATCGGCGGCAGCGGGAAACGGCTGCTGGAACGGCACATGGCGGACCGGCCGGGGTGGGCCGAGTACACGGCGCGCACCAGCGGCTTCTTCCCGCTGCCGCCGCGCCGGTCCGTGTAGGGACCGGGTGCGCGGGGTGTGAGGGCCGCGGCCCTCACACCCGGTCAGGCCGGCATGCCCAGCAGTGCGACCGGGTCGGAGGTCGGCTGCTTCGACCCGCCGGCCGGCTCGACCGTGACGCCCACGCCCGCCGCACCGTCGACGGCACCCTCCAGCAGCACCGCCTGACTGGTGCTGCCGGCATCCATCAGACCCGCCGGGCGCATCGTGCCGTGGTCGTCGAACCAGAGCTGGTACACCTTGCCGCTCGGCGGCTCGGCCATGCCCGAGGCCAGGAACACCGCACGGTCCTGCCGCTCCGAGACGACCAGCGTCCCGCTCGCCCCGCCGGCCAGCCGCGCCGTACGGGACTCCGCGTCCGGTGCGGCCAGCACCCCGGCGAGGGTCTCGGCCCGCCGCTCGGCCTGCGCGGCCCGCTCCCCGGCGTCCTGCGCGCGCTCGTACTGCCACACCGCCGTACCGCCGAGGCCCGCAGCCGCGGCCAGGCAGGCGGCCAGCGCCCAGCGGGCCAGTCCGCGCCCGCGGGGCACGACGCGCAGTGCCCTGTCCACGGTGCCGCCGCCCGGCGGGACCTGGCGCACGGTGGTGACGCGGTGCAGCACCCGGTCCTTGAGCGCCGGGGCGGGCACGACGGTCGCGGCCAGCCCCAGCCGGGCCGTCGCGGCGGCGAACTCCCGGGTCTCCTGCTCACAGGAGGCGCAGTGCGGCAGATGGCGTTCGAAAGCGTCCCGCTCGTCGTCGGGCAGGGCGTGCAGGGCGTAGGCGCCCGTCAGGCTGTGCAGGTCCTCGGTGCGCATCACGCGTTCACCCCCAGGCAGTCACGGAGCCGGATGAGACCGTCGCGCAGCCGCGTCTTGACCGTGCCGAGCGGGAGCGCCAGCGCCTCGGCCACCTGCCGGTAGGTCAGGCCGCGGTAGTAGGCGAGGGTCACGGACTGGCGCTGGATGTCGGTCAGGGTGCGCAGACAGCGCCGCACCTGCTCCCGCTCCAGCCGGGTCTCGACCTGCTCGGTCACCTCGTCGTACTCCGGCGTCCGGTCGAGCAGGGCGGCCTTGTGGTCACGGGCCGCGGCCGCCTCCACCGACCGCACCCGGTCCACGGCCCGGCGGTGGGCCAGAGTCAGGATCCAGTTGACCACCGTGCCGCGCTCCGGCCGGTAGCGGGGCGCCGTGCGCCACACCTCCACCAGCACCTCCTGCGCGACCTCCTCCGACTGCGCCCGGTCGCGCAGCACCGCCCGGGCGGCCCCGAGCACGGACCCCGCCACCGCGTCGTACACGGCGGCGAAGGAGTCCTGATCGCCCAGGGCCACCTCCCGGATCAGCTGCTGCAGATCGGGTTGGGACGATGGATTTCTGCCGATGTGTACGGCTTCCTTCACGACGGTTGCTCCAAAGAACGTGCGACGGGCGGGGATGCCCCCGCGTAATCCGGGGCCGCGCGGACCGCGGATTGGTCCCGGGCCCCGGGAAGTCGCGGTGACCCCGCCCGACGCACACCCTCCCACGGGTAGAGTGGCCGCCGTCCGCGTGCGTACCGGGCTCCATGGGAGCGGGAAGAACCGGGAGGTGAGGTCGATGACCGTGCTCGACGCCGTCCTTCGCGGCGCCCGGATCTCCCTCGCGTCCCGAGCGGCGGCCTGACCCCGCATCCCCCGTACGCACACCCGAAAAGGACTCCAGTCCCGTCATGTCTTCGTCTCGTTCCCGCTCTCACTCCCGTCCTCGTTCCTGGGCCACCCGCACCGAGACCGGTGCCGATGCCGAGGTCGTCCGCGACATCGTCCGGGCCGCCTTCCCCACCCCGGACGAGGCTTTCCTCGTCGACGCGCTGCGCGCCGACCCCGGGGCGTGGATCGAGGGCCTGTCCCTCGTCGCCGTGGACGACGCCGACCGCCCGGTCGGCCACGCCCTGCTGACCCGCTGCCACATCGGGGACCGCCCGGCGCTGTGCCTGGCCCCCGTCGCCGTCCGGCCCGAGCACCAGAACACCGGTGCCGGTTCGGCCGCCGTCCGGGCCGCCCTCCGCGCGGCCGAGCGCCTCGGCGAGCACCACGTCGTGGTCCTCGGGCACCCCGAGTACTACCCGCGCTTCGGCTTCACCAGGGCCTCGGCCCACGGCATCGGGCTGACCGTCGACGTCCCGGACGAGGCCCTGATGGCCCTCACCCTGGACGCCGCCCACCCGCTGCCCTCCGGCACCGTCCGCTACGCGGCGCCGTTCGGCATCTGACCCGGCACCCGTGGGGGCTGCGGGAGATCGTCCCGCAGCCCCCACAAGGTTTTCCTCGGCGCAACCCCTTGACCCGCCGCCCGCGGTCCTTCACATTACTGGTTAATGCGCATTAGGTAATGCGCATTAACACTGACGGCGGAGCGACGGAGAGGAGTGGCGGTGGCGAAGGAAGCCGCAGGGCGGGCGAGGCCGGGGAGGGCCCCCGCGCCGGCCGGCCGGCGAGCCCGGCCGAGGCAGGCGGAGGTGGCCGGGCTCGCCGGTGTCTCGCAGGCGACGGTGTCCCTGGTGCTCTCCGGGCGCGACATCGCGACCGGGCGGCCGATCTCGGCGGAGACCCGGGCGAAGGTCCTGGACGCCGCCCGAAGCCTCGGCTACGTACCCGACCCGGCCGCCAGCCGCCTCGCCGCCGCCCGCAACAACCTGGTCGGCGTCTTCAGCTTCACCGCCACCTTCCCGACCGACGTGCGGCACTCGTACTACCCCTTCCTTGTCGGGGTGGAGCAGGAGGCCGCCGCGCAGGGCTACGACCTGGTGCTGTTCACCGGGTCGAGCACCGGGGGAGCGGGGGCGGGCGGAGCCGGCGCCCTCAACCGGGTGCGGCTGGCGGACGGCTGCCTCTTCCTGGGCCGCCACGCCCCCGCGGACGAACTGCGCCGCCTGGTGGCCGACGACTTCCCGGTCGTCCACGTGGGCCGGCGCGACGAGCCGGACGGCCTCGCCTGGGTCGGCGCCGACTACGTCAGCGCCAGCCGCGAGGTCGTCGGCGCCCTCTCCCGGCTCGGTCACCGCCGTGTCCTCCTCGTCCGCGAGGACGACGACGCGCCCGCCTCCACCGACCGCGAACGCGGCTTCCTGGACGGGCTCTCGGCGAGTGGACTGCCCGCCGGACCCGAGGCCGTCTTCCGCTCCGCGGACCCGCGCCGCGACCTCACCGCCGACCGGGTCCGGGCCTGGGCGGCCGACGGCGTCACCGCCTTCGTCGCCGAGGAGACCGACACCGGCGCCGCCTGGCGCGCCCTGCGCGCCGCCGTGGACGACGCGGGCCTGGACTGTCCCGGGGAGGTGTCCCTCGCACTGCTCGGCAGCCCGCCCGCCGACCTCGCGGACGGGCCGGTGCCCATGGGCTTCGACATCCCGCGCCCCGCGCTGGGCGCCGAGGCCGTACGGCTGCTCGCCGCACGCATCGCGGGCGGGCCCGCCGTCGGCACCCTCGTCGCCTGCGCCTTCCGGCCCGGCGCCACCGCGGGCCCCCCGTCCGGCCCCTGAATCCACCGCCCACCACCCACAGAACCGACCGCACCACCTAAGGAGCAGCAGCGTGATACCGGAACCCGACATCCTCGTCGTCGGCGGCGGCCTCGGCGGCGTAGCCGCGGCGCTCGCCGCCTGCCGGGCCGGCCGCAGCGTCGTCCTGACCGAGGAGACGGACTGGATCGGCGGCCAGCTCACCAGCCAGGCCGTACCGCCCGACGAGCACCCGTGGGTCGAACAGTTCGGCACCACCGCCGCCTACCGACGGCTGCGCGAGGGCATCCGCCAGTACTACCGCCAGTGGTACCCGCTGCGCGCCGAGGCCGCCGCCCTGACCGACCTCAACCCGGGCGCCGGCCGGGTCAGCAAGCTCTGCCACGAGCCGCGCGTCGCCCTCGCCGTCCTGGAGGGCATGCTCGCCCCGCACCGGGCGGCCGGCCGGCTCACCGTCCTCACCGAGCACCGTCCGGTGGCCGCCGAGACCGACAACGATGTCGTCCGCGCCGTCACCCTGGAGGACCTCCGCGACGGCACCCGCCGCACCGTCCCCGCCCGCTACGTCCTGGACGCCACCGAGACCGGCGAACTGCTCCACCTCGCCGGCGTCGAGCACGTCAACGGCGCCGAGTCCCGGGCCGAGTTCGACGAACCGCACGCCCCCGACCGGGCCCAGCCGGGCAACCAGCAGGGCATCACCGTCTGCTTCGCCCTCTCCCACCACGAGGGCGAGGACCACACGATCGACCGTCCCGCCGACTACGGCTTCTGGCGCGACTACAAACCCGACTTCTGGCCCGGCCCGCTGCTCGGCTTCGAGGCCCCCGACCCGCGCACCCTCGAACCGGTGCCGCGCACCTTCGTACCCAACCCCGACCTCGACCCGCTCGCCGTCAACGCCGACCAGAGCGCCGACGCGGGCGACAAGGAACTGTGGGGATTCAGGCGCATCCTCGCCCGCAAGCTGCACACCGACGGCGCCTTCGACTCCGACATCACCCTCGTCAACTGGCCGCTGAACGACTACTGGCTGAGGCCCTACATCGGCGAGGAGGCCGAAGCCCTGCGCGAGGCACGCCAGTTGTCCCTGTCGGTGCTGTACTGGCTGCAGACCGAGGCGCCCCGCGCGGACGGCGGCACCGGCTTCCCCGGACTGCGCCCGCGCCCCGACGTGATGGGCACCGCCGACGGCCTCGCCAAGGCGGCCTACGTCCGCGAGTCCCGCCGGATCAAGGCCGTCACCACCGTCACCGAGCACGACGTGGCCATCGACCTGATCGGCCCCTACGGCCGCACCCGTCACCGCGACTCCGTGGGCGTCGGCAACTACCGCATCGACCTGCACCCCTCCACGGGCGGCGACGGCTACGTGGACATCGGCTCCGTGCCCTTCGAGATACCGCTCGGCGCCCTCGTGCCGCGCCGGGTGCGCAACCTGCTCCCGGCCGGCAAGAACCTCGGCACCACCCACATCACCAACGGCTGCTACCGGCTGCACCCGGTGGAGTGGAACATCGGCGAGGTCGCCGGAGCCCTCGCCGCACACTGCCTCGCCGAGGGCGTCGAACCGCACCAGGTGCAGGCCGAGGACAAGAGGTTCGAGGCGTTCGCCGGAGTGCTCGACCGCGACGGCGTACAGCGTCACTGGCCCGACGTCAGGGGCTACTGAACCACCCCGCGCGCGGCGCGAGTTCGGGCGGGGCAGCACCACCTGCCCCGCCCGGTGACCGCCCGCGTGCGGACCGACCCAGCACAAGGAGGTGCCCGGACATGACCACCCACCGCATCCGCGTCGGCATCGACGTGGGCGGAACCTTCACCGACGCCGTGGCGGTCGACGCCACGACGCTCAGGCTCGTGGGCCAGGTGAAGGTCCCCACGAGCCACCATCACGAGGACGGTGTCGCGCACGGCATCGTCGAGGCGCTCGACCGGCTGCTGACGCAGACCGGACACGACCCCGCCGACGTGGCCTTCCTGGCGCACGGCACGACCCAGGCTACCAACGCCCTGCTGGAGGGCGACGTCGCCACCGTCGGCCTGCTCGGCATCGGCACCGGCGGCGGCACGTACTTCACCCGCCGGCTCGCCACCCTCGCCAAGCTCGAACTCACCCCCGGCAAACGGCTGCCGCTGCACTACGCGCACGTGTCCGACCCCGAGGACGCCCCCGCCGTACGGGCCGCCGTCGAACAGCTCACCGCCGCGGGAGCCCAGGCCCTGGTGGCCAGCGAACCCTTCGGCGTCGACCGGCCCGAGGGCGAGGAGGCGGTCGCCGACGCGGCCCGCACCACCGGCCTGCCGACCACCGCCGCGCACGAGATCACCTCCCTGTACGGCCTGCGCAAACGCACCCGCACCGCCGTCGTCAACGCGGCGATCCTGCCGCGCATGCTGGCCACCGCCGACCTCGTCGACGCCTCCATCACCAAGGCGGGCGTCACCGCGCCGCTGATGGTGATGCGCTGCGACGGGGGAGTGATGTCCCTGGACGAGATGCGGCGCAGGCCCCTGCTGACCGTGCTGTCCGGGCCGGCCGCCGGGGTCGCCGGGGCGCTCATGCAGGAACGCGTCAGCGAGGGAGTGTTCCTGGAGACCGGCGGCACCTCGACCGACATCAGCGTCGTCAAGCGCGGCAAGGTCGCCGTGCGGCACGCCGTGCTGCTCGGCCGGACCTCCTACCTCAACGCCCTGGACGTGCGCACCGTCGGCGTCGGCGGCGGCTCCATGGTCCGGGTCGCGGGCGGCCGGGTCACCGGCGCCGGGCCGCGCAGCGCGCACATCGCCGGTCTCCCGTACGCCTGTTACGCCGACCCGGCCGACCTGCGGGACGCGAGGCTGTCCACCATCAGCCCGCTGCCCGGCGACCCCGGCGACTACGCCGTCCTCGACGCGGCCGGCGGCAGGTTCGCCCTCACCATGACCTGCGCCGCCAACGCGCTCGGCCGAGTGCCGGAGGGCGACTTCGCGCACGCCGACCCGGACACCGCCCGCGCCGCGCTGGCGCCGCTCGCCGCCGCGCTCGGCACCGACGTGGACACCGCGGCCGCCCGGCTCCTGGACGCGGGCACCGACCAGGTGAAGTCCGTCGTGGACGACCTCGTACGCGAGTACCGCCTCGACACCGACACCGCCGTCCTGGTCGGCGGGGGCGGCGGCGCCGCGTCCGTCACGCCGCACCTGGCCGCCCGCTCCGAGATGACCGGCCGGATCGCGCGGCACAGCGAGGTCATCAGTCCCATCGGCGTCGCCCTCGCCCTGGTCCGCGAGCAGGTCGAGCGGATCGTGCCCGGCGCCACCCAGGAACAGATCCTCGCCGTGCGCGCCGAGGCCGAGAGCGCCGTGGTCGGACAGGGTGCCGCCGCCGACGGCGTCGAGGTCGAGGTCACCGTCGACCCGCAGACCAACGTCGTACGCGCCGTCGCCACCGGTGCCACCGAACTGCGCACCCAGGACCGCTCCCACCGGGCCGACGACGCGGAGCGGCTGCGCCTGGCCGCCACCAGCCTGAAGACCGACCCGTCGCACGTGCACGTCCTCGCCGGCACCCCCGCGCACACCGTGTACGGCACCGAGGTCCACCGGCGCTTCCGGCCCGTCCGCCACCCGGTGCGGGTCGTCGACGCCGACGGGGTCGTCCGCCACCACGCCCCCGACGCCCGGGTCGAGGCGACCACCGTCGCCGCCGCCCCCGAGGTGCTCGCCAAGCTGGTCGCCGAGCACACCTCCTACGGCGACGGAGGCGTCCGCGCCCCCGCCGTGCGGCTGCTGCTCGGCTCCCGCATCGCCGACCTCTCCGGCGTCCTGGACCCGCAGCCGCTGCTCGCCCTCGCCCGCAGCGAGCTGCGCTCCCGCGCCGCCGACGAACCGGTGGTCGCCGTACTGGAGGTGCGCGAATGAACGGGTCACCGGCACCGGTGACGGACGGTCTCGCCGCCACCGACGACATCGGATGGGCCGTGCGGCTGCTGGCCGCCACCCCGACCCACGAACACCGCGACCCGGGGCTGCTGCGCCGGTGGGCGCGGGCGGCCGACGCGTTCGGTGCCGCGCTCGCGCCCGTCCGGTGCGAGGCGAGGGTCGTGGAGCGCGACGGCGGTCTGCAGCTGGGGCTGCTCGCCCGGTACAGCTCCAGACCACCCACCGTCGAGCTGTACACCGACACGATCGAACTCGCCGAACGGGTCGTCGACGCCCGGGGCTGGCGCGACTGGTACCCGCCCGGCTCCGTACGGGCGGCCGCGCTCGCCCACGAGGCGGTGCACGTCCACCTCCACCACGGCCCCGCGAAGGCGGCCCTGAAGCGCGCCCTCGGACACAGCGCCCTACGCCTGGGCCGGCTGCGCGTCCCCGGTCATGTCGCCGGGGCCGAGGAGGTGGCCGCCCACGCCTACGCCCGAACCGTCTGCGGACTCGGCCGCAGCCCCCTGCTGCTGACCGCGGCCCTGGCCGCCGAGAGCGAGTCCCGTACCCGGACCGTCGCCGGGGACACCCCGCCACCCGCACGCCACGCAAGAAGAGAGAACTGACCCATGGGTGTCGTCATCCTCCTCGTCATGGCGGCCGGTGTCGCCGCGATGCTCACCCGCAAGCTCCCCACGGCCTTCGCGCTGGTGCTGCTGGCCGTGGTCATCGCCTTCCTCTCCGGTGCGCCCCTGACCGGAAAGAACAGTGTCCTGGACACGGTGCTCCAGGAGGGCGCCCCGGCGCTCGCGGCGACGATGGTCGCCATCATCCTCGGCTCCTGGCTCGGGAAGCTGCTGGACGAGACCGGCATCGCCGGCACCCTCGTCCGCAAGATCGTCGAGTTCGGCGGCGACCGGCCCACCGTCGTCGCCCTCGGTGTCCTCGCCGTGTCGGCGCTCGTCGGCACCGTCACCGGCTCGGCGCCGGCCGCGATGCTGGCCGGCATCATCGGCATCCCCGCGATGGTCGCCGTCGGCGTGCCCAAGGTGACCGCGGCGGGCACGGTGCTGATGGGCATCGCCGTCGGCGTCCCCTTCGAGCTGCCGGTCTGGCAGTTCTTCTCCACCGCCCTCGACCTGCCGGTCGACACCGTCCGCGGCTTCATGGTGAAGCTGTTCCCGTTCGCCCTGGTCGCCGCCGTCGCCTACGTCGTCATCGAGAACCGGCGGCGCGGCACCGAGCACGCCTGGTCCCTCAAGTCGGTCTCCGCCCGCCCGGCCCCGCGCCGCGAACGCCTCGGCGACGCACCCTGGTACGCGCTGCTCGCCCCCGTGATCCCGCTCGTACTGGCCCTCGGCCTGGAAGTGGCCATCATCCCCTCGATGCTGGCCGGCGTGCTCTACGCGCTGGTCACCACCACCCGGCCCGGCGAGATGAACAAGCGGCTGCTGCGCACCCTGTACGGCGGCTTCGAGGTGGCCGCGCCGCCGCTGGCCCTGTTCGTGGCGATCGGCATCCTGCTCGCGGCCGTCAAGCTGCCCGGTGCGGTGGACGCGCTGGAGCCGCTGATGAAGGCGGTCAGCCCGCAGAACCCGGTGCTGTTCGTCGTCGTCTTCACCGTGCTGGTACCGCTGTGCCTGTACCGCGGCCCGCTCAACGTGTTCGGGCTCGGCGCGGGCATCGCGGGCGTCCTGATCGCCACCGGCATCTACCCGGCCGTCGCCGTCCTCGGCATGGCCACCTCGTACAACCAGGTCTTCGGCGTCGCCGACCCGACCAGCACCCAGACCGTGTGGGCCGCGCAGTACGCGGGTGTCAGTCCGCAGCAGGTCATGGTCCGCACCCTGCCCTACGTGTGGCTGGTCGCCCTGGGCGGCATGTGCGTCACCGCCGCCCTGTACCTGTGACATCCCCCCTCACCCAGGAGTCGACATGCACGAGCCGCACCTCGACCGCCGTCTGTTCCTGAAGGGCACGGCCGGCGCCGGCGCCGCCCTCGCCCTGGGCGCGACCGCCGCGCCCGCCGCCTCCGCCGCACCCGGCGGCTTCCCCGACTACACCTACGTCCGCACCCTGCTGACCCCGTCCCGGCTCGCCTACAACCCCACCGGCGAGATCATCTTCCCGACCGTCCGGGGCGTCTACGACCGGCTCCCGGCGAGCGGCCGGCTCGGCCGCTACTACCTGTACTACGCCCCGCACGACGCCCCCGGCGGCATCTGCCTGGCCTACGGCGACTCGCTGGAGGGACCCTTCACGGAGTACCCGCACAACCCGATCGTCTCCAACCAGTGGTCGCCGCACTACTCCGTCAGCCACGTCTCCTCGCCGCACGTGATGTGGCATGCCGCGAGGAAGGAGATGTGGCTCTACTTCCACGGCGAGAACACCACGACCAGGCTCGCCCGTTCCACCGACGGCATCCACTTCACCTACGACAAGGTCGTGCTGAACACCTCGATGCTGCCGTCCGGCACCACCGAGACCTCCTACGCGCGCGTCTTCCCGCACGAACTGCCCTCGCGCGGCGCGCACTACGTCATGGTCTTCATGATCAACAACACGTCGAACCACCGCGACATCGGCTGGGGATGGTCCGCCGACGGCCGCTCCTGGACGTTCGCCCAGGAGCCCTTGGTGCGCCACGGCGACGTCGGCGCGGTCAACGTGGGCGGGCCGCACCTGCTGTACCGCGGCGGCACCACGTACGTCGTCTACAACAAGGACAAGGAGAGCGGCGGCGACCTGATGATCACCGAGGTCGGAAACGACTTCTCGCTCCGCAGGCACCTCGGTGTCTTCTACGACTCCCGCGGCTCCGCGCCGGAGAACGGCCGCGCGGCGGCGCCGAGTTTCGGCACCGACCACGGCGTGCCGTACATGGTCTACGAGGCGGGCGAGCGGCTGGCCGGCTCGATCGCGATGGCCCGGGGCTGACGGGCACCCTCCGTCGCCGTGCAAGACAGCGGGGCCGCCCGTCCGGATCGGACGGGCGGCCCCGCTGCGGCCGGGTGCCTAGGCGACCGGAGCCGCCGGGTCCTTGCCCACCTGCACGGTGAGGTCCCCGCCGGACTCCTCGGCCAGACGCTCCATGCCGCTGGTGGTCTTCAGCGGCTTCTCCTTGATGAAGACGACGGCGACCAGCGCGAGCACCGCGAACGGCGTGGCGACCAGGAACAGGTCGGCCGTGGCGACGGCGTAGGCGTGCTCGACGATCGCGCGCATCGGGGCGGGCAGCGTGGACATGTCCGGGACGCTGCCCTCGCCCGAGCCGGCACCGCCCGGCACGGTGATGCCCGCGTCGCTGAGGCCCTTGGCCGTCTCACTGGCGACCCGGTTGGCGAGGATCGCGCCGAGGACGCTGACGCCGATGGTGCCGCCCATGCTGCGGAAGAAGGACAGCACGGAGGTCGCGGCGCCCAGGTCGGCGGCGGGCACGTCGTTCTGGGCGGCCAGCACCAGGTTCTGCATCAGCATGCCGACGCCGATGCCCAGGATCGCCATGTAGAGGCTGAGCAGGCCGAAGTCGGTCTTGGCGTCGATCGTGGCCAGCAGTGCCAGGCCGACGGCCATGACGACCGCGCCCGCCACCAGGTACCGCTTCCACTTGCCGGTCCGGCTGATCACCTGTCCGGCGACGGTGGACGACACCAGCAGACCGAGGATCATGGGCAGGCTCATCAGACCGGCGACGGTCGGCGACTTGCCCAGGGAGATCTGGAAGTACTGCGAGAGGAAGACGGTCCCGCCGAACATGGCGACACCGACCAGGAGGCTGGCGACGGTGGTGAGGGTGACCGTGCGGTTCCGGAAGATGCCGAGCGGGATGACCGGCTCGGCGGTGCGGGCCTCGACGAACACCGCCGCGACCAGCATCAGCACGCCGCCGCCGGTGAGGGCACCGGTCTGCCAGGACGCCCAGTCGAACTCGTTGCCCGCCAGCGACACCCAGATGAGCAGCGCGCAGACACCCGCGACGATCAGGAGGGCGCCGAGCCAGTCGATGCGCACCTCGCGCTTCACGGTGGGCAGGCGCAGGGTGCGCTGGAGCAGCGCGATGGCGAGCAGCGCGAACGGCACGCCGATGAAGAAGCACCAGCGCCAGCCCAGCCACGAGGTGTCCACCAGGACGCCGCCGACCAGCGGTCCGGCCACGGTGCCCACGGCGAAGACGGCACCGAAGATACCGGCGTACTTGCCCAGCTGGCGGGGCGGGATGACGGAGGCCATCACGACCTGCGCGAGCGCGGTCAGACCGCCCGCGCCGATGCCCTGCACGACCCGGCTGAAGATCAGCAGCCCGACCCCGTGCGAGAAGCCGGCCAGCAGCGAGCCGACCACGAACATGCTCAGCGACAGCTGGAGCAGCAGCTTCTTGTTGAAGAGGTCGGAGAGCTTGCCCCACAGAGGCACCGTCGCGGTCATCGCCAGCAGCTCCGAGGTGACGACCCACGTGTAGGACGACTGGCTCGCGCCGAGGTCGGCGATGATCGTGGGCAGCGCGTTGGCCACGACCGTGCCGGCCAGGATCGCGACGAACATGCCGGCCATCAGGCCCGACATCGCCTGGAGTATCTGCCGGTGGTTCATGGAGGTGGGCGGCGCGTCGGCAGGCGCCTGTGCAGCGGTCACGGCTTCTCTTTCGGTGGTGGTGGGTCCTGTGGGGTCGCGAGCCGGGCGCGGAGGCTACGCGGAGGGTGCCGGGAGACCGGCGGCGAGGAGGGTGAACACCTCGTGGAAGACGTCGAGGAAGGCGGCTTCCTCCTGATGGGCGGACCAGTGGTCCATGCTGGTGCGCACCGCGGCGCCCGCCACCGCGGCCAGCAGCCGCGGGTAGAGCCCCGACCCGGCGCCGCCCGTGTCGCCGGCCCCGCGCAGGCGTTCGGCGATGGCGTCGGCCAGGTCAGCCTCGGCCGCCATGTGGGCTCCGACGCCGCGCGCCAGGAGGTGCGGCGAGGCGTGCAGGACCTCGGCGTGCAGCCGCCACAGCTCGTGCTGCTGCTCCGCCTCGGCCAGCTCCGCCGCCATGGCCTCACGCAGGGCCGCCAGCGGGGAGAGTTCGGCCGGTGCTTCGAGGACCGCGCGCCGCATACGGGCACCCGCGTCGTCGTCGATGACGACGAAGGCGTCGTCACGGCTGTCGAAGTAGTTGAAGAAGGTACGCACGGACACCCCGGCCGCGGCGCTGATCGCCTCGACGGTGACCTTCTCCGCCCCGTGTTCGGCGGCGAGCCGTACCGCGGCCTCGGCCAGAGCGGCACGCGTGGCCCGCTTCTTCCGCTCCCGCAGACCGCCCCCCGCGGCACCCTTCTCCGACATAAGTTGCATGGTATGCAAAGATGCACGGCATGCAAAATTGACGGGCGCCGACACCTTTCCGGGTCGTCGGCGCCCGTTGTTCTCCGGCTCGGCCCGGGCCGCTGTACGGAGAGCGGTTCAGGCCGACAGCCGAGCCAGCGTCTCCTCGAAGGGGACGGTTCCGCCGCCGGGCCTGTTGTGGGGCAGCCGGGCCAGGGCCGCGGCCATGCCGCAGGTGTCGGTCACTCCGGAGAAGACCAGCCCCGCGCCTATCGCGCCGGACAGCCAGTGCGCGGGGCGCCAGAAGCGGCCGGCCACGAAACCGGCGGCGACCAGCGATCCGGCGGCGAGGCGCACCTGCCGGTCCATGGGCCACGGCGTACGCGCCCCGGCCGGGCGCTCGACGGGGTGACCGGCCGCCGCCCAGGAGTTCGTGCCGCCCTCCAGTGTGGCCGCCGCGACGGCACGTGCCGCCAGGCGCGCGCAGCCCTTCGCGGACCGGTTGCCCGAGGCGCACACGAGCAGCAGCGGTCCGCGTGCCGCGGCCGCCGCCAGGGCGTCGGCGCCCTCGTCGAGGCGTTCCAGCGGCACGTTGTGCGCGCCGGGCAGGTGGCCCCCGGCGTGCTCGCCGGGGGAGCGGACGTCGACGACGGTGAACTCGGACAGGCGGGCCGCCGCCGCTGCGACGGTCACGGTGGTTCCGGCCGGGGTGACGGCGGGTTCGACGGGGTTGATCACGAAGTGAGACCTTTCTCGTTGTTCTCCCCCCGCGCGGTAGGATACCCGCGGGGGTATGTGGGGATCGGTGGGGTATCGGGTGAAGGAGAGGGAGAAGCGTGGAACTCGACATGTCGGCCGACGAACTGAAGTCGGCGCTCAACCGGCTGCGTCGCGCTCAGGGGCAGCTCGCGGGAGTCATCCGGATGATCGAGGAGGGCCGCGACTGCGAGGACGTGGTCACCCAGCTCGCCGCCGTCTCCCGTGCCCTGGACCGGGCCGGCTTCTCGATCATCGCCACGGGGCTGCAGCAGTGCATGACCAGTGAGGACCCGGAGGTCCGGGACTCGGCGCAGATGCGGGCCCGGCTGGAGAAGCTCTTCCTCTCCCTGGCCTGACGCCCGCCGGGCGCGGCGCGGATCACAGCACCGACGTCGCGCCCATCGCCAGGGCCACGGCGAGCAGCACGGCGCCGAAGACGCGCCGCAGCGTCCCCGGGGAGACCTTCGCCGCCAGCCGCCTGCCGTCCCACGCGCCGAGCACCGCGGTCGCCAGGAACGGCAGGAGCAGCGCGAGGTCCAGGTGCACGGCCGTGTACGCCCGGCCCGCGAGGGCCACCAGCGCGTTGGCGGCGATCACCAGCAGGCTCGTGCCCACCGCCGCGCCCATCGGCACCGCCAGCACCGTCACCAGCGCGGGCACCGCGAGGAAGCCGCCGCCGACCCCCAGGAAGCCGGTCACCGCGCCGAGGCCGGCCCCGGCCCCGGCCGCGCGCGTCCCGGACACGGTGCCCTTACCGCGTGACGTGCGCCGGCCCAGCATGTGCAGGCCGGCCAGTGCGGCC
This sequence comes from Streptomyces sp. NPDC093065, assembly GCF_044754585.1. Taxonomy (NCBI): domain Bacteria; kingdom Bacillati; phylum Actinomycetota; class Actinomycetes; order Kitasatosporales; family Streptomycetaceae; genus Streptomyces; species Streptomyces sp. NPDC093065. The sequence continues at coordinate 258,448 of NZ_JBIVPJ010000003.1, forward strand.
AGGGCCGCGAACAGCAGCGTCAGCACCGCCTCCGGGACCCGCGCCGACAGGGCTCCGGCCGCGGCGGCGGGCAGTACACCCGCCGCCGCGAACAGCAGCCCGGCCCGCCAGCGCACGGCGCCCGCCCTGGCGTGCGCCACCAGCGCGGTGACCGACGTGACGATCACGACGACCAGGCTCGCGGTGGTCGCCGCGGCCGGGGTGAAGCCGAGCAGGTAGATGAGCGCGGGCACGGTGAGGATGCTGCCGCCCGCCCCCAGCGCACCCAGGGACACACCGGCCACGGCGCCGGCGAGCAGGGCGAGGACGAGCGGCGTCATGCGGCCGCGTCGTCCGAGGGCGTCACGAGCGGGAGACCGGCCTCGGCCGCCGCGGCGAACCCGTCGTCGACCGCGACCACCTCCCGGCCGGCGGCGTCCAGCACGGACGCGGCGACCGCCGCGCGCATCCCGCCCGCGCAGTGCACCCACACCGTGCCCGGCGGCACCTCGTCCAGGCGCCGGTGGATCTCGTGGACGGGCAGATGCACGCTGCCCCGGACCCACCCGTGGGCGCGCTCGGCCGCCCGGCGCACGTCGACGACCACCACGTCCCCGTCCTGCCGCCGCGCCGCGGCCAGCTCCGCGAAGGTGGCCCGGCGGAAGGAGGCGGGCCGGTCCCCCTCCCTGACCCAGTCGGCCGGTGAGCCCACCGCCGCCGCGGCCGGGCGGTCGATGCCCACCCGGGCCAGTTCGCGCTGGGCGCGGGCGACGTCGTCCGCGCTGTGTGCGAGCAGCGTCACCGGCCTGCCCCAGGGGACCATCCAGGCCAGATAGGTCGCGAGCCGTCCGTCGACCTCGAAGTTGAGCGACCCGGCGACATGGCCGGCGGCGAAGGCCACCCGGGAGCGCAGGTCCACGATCCACTCGCCGGCGGCGAGACGCCGGGCCACTTCGTCCGCGTCGGCGCGCCGGGGTTCGGTGAGGTCCAGCGGGGCGGGGCCGCCGGCGTTCACCGGCGCCATGTGCGCGTAGTACGCCGGCACGTCGTCCAGCCCCGCCAGCAGCTCCCGTACGAAGGTCTCCACGTCCTGGACGAGCGCCGGGTTGGCCGCCCTCTCGGCGCCGACGGTGCTGTGCTCGCCGCCGGAGGCGGAGGAGGAGCAGAAGCTGCCGAAGCCGTGCGTGGGCAGCACGCTCACGGCGTCCCCGAGCTGGTCCGCGAGACGGTGCGCGGAGGCGTGCTGCGCGCGGGCCAGCTCCTCGGTGAGCCGTGGCTCCACGAGGTCGGGCCGGCCCACGGTGCCGATCAGCAGCGAACCGCCCGTGAAGGCCGCCACGTCGTGCCCCGCCTCCCGGAGGACGTACGAGGTGTGGTGCGGGGTGTGGCCCGGCGTGGCCACCGCGCGCAGCTCCAGCCCCGCGTCGACCGGCTTCACGTCGCCGTCGGCCACCGCCACGCGCGCGTACGCCACCTCGGCCCCGGCCGGCACCAGGTAGCGCGCGCCGGTGAGGCGGGCCAGCTCCAGGCCGCCGGTGACGTAGTCGTTGTGGACGTGGGTCTCGGCGACGGCGGTGATCCGCACTCCGCGCCGGGCGGCCGCGGCGACGACGCGGTCGATGTCCCGCGGCGGGTCCACGACCACGGCCGAACCGGGACCGCCCGCCAGGTAGCTGCGATTGCCCAGTCCCTCGGTCTCCAGGACGTCGACAAAGAACACGGCGCGCTCTCCTTCCGCTTTCGAATTACCCCCGGGGGTATCTCTCCCGGCCACCGTAACAGATATACCCAGGGGGGTATTCTGGGCGTCGTTCGGAGGGTCTTCCGGAGCGTCTTGCGGAGCACCGCGGGCCCGCCGCGCCGCCGTCCCGCAGATCCGCCGCAGAACTCCGGCAACTCCTGTGTACGACGCAGAAGTTGGGGTACCCGCTGCACCAGCACGGTCGACACCGGGGTCGGCGCCGGTGACGGCCGTGCTGCTCTCGTCGCGCACCGCCGCCCACCGCACCGCGGCAACGGCGTCCCGTGACCCGTTCGGAACACCACGTGACCCGAACGGCCCTCTCGGGTACCCGCCCGGTCGGCGCAGGGTTGGGATGTGCACGGGCACCCCGTGCCCGCGCGCCCCGACCGGCTGTCCCGACACGGAAGGACCACCGATGTCCGTCGACACGCAGCAGGCGCCCCCCGAGCTCACCGACGAGGAGCTCGCCCAGCTGGACGCCCACTGGCGCGCCGCGAACTACCTCTCCGTCGGCCAGATCTACCTGATGGCCAACCCCCTGCTGGCCGAACCCCTGCGCCCCGAGCACGTCAAGCCGCGCCTGCTCGGCCACTGGGGGACCTCACCCGGCCTCAACCTGGTCCACACCCACCTCAACCGGGTGATCAAGGCCCGCGACCTCGACGCCCTGTGCGTCTGGGGGCCCGGCCACGGCGGGCCCGCCGTACTGGCCAACGCGTGGCTGGAGGGCTCGTACACCCGGACCTACCCGGACATCACCCGGGACGCGGCCGGCATGGCCCGGCTGTTCAAGCAGTTCTCGTTCCCCGGCGGCGTACCCAGCCACGTCGCGCCCGAGACACCGGGCTCCATCCACGAGGGCGGCGAACTGGGCTACGCGCTCTCGCACGCCTACGGCGCCGCCTTCGACCACCCGGACCTGGTGGTCGCCTGCGTGATCGGCGACGGCGAGGCGGAGACCGGACCGCTGGCGACGTCCTGGCACTCCAACAAGTTCCTCGACCCGGTGCACGACGGCGCCGTCCTGCCGATCCTGCACCTCAACGGCTACAAGATCGCCAACCCGGCGGTCCTGGCCCGCCTCCCCGAGACCGAGCTGGACGAACTCCTGCGCGGCTACGGACACGACCCGATCCACGTCACCGGCGACGAACCCGCCGCCGTCCACCGCGCCATGGCCCGCGCCGTGGACACCGCCCTGGACCGCGTCGCCGCCATCCAGCGGGCCGCCCGCGAGGAGGGCGCCACCGGCCGCCCCCGCTGGCCGATGATCGTCCTGCGCACCCCCAAGGGCTGGACCGGCCCCGCCGAGGTCGACGGACTGCCCGTGGAGAACACCTGGCGCGCCCACCAGGTGCCCCTGTCCGCCGTACGGACCAACCCCGAGCACCTGGCGCAGCTGGAGCAGTGGCTGCGTTCCTACCGCCCCGAGGAGCTGTTCGACGACGCCGGAGCCCCGCGGCCCGCCGTCCTGGCCGCCGTCCCCGAGGGGCACCGCCGCCTGGGCGCCACCCCCTTCGCCAACGGCGGCCTCCTCCTGCGCGAGCTGCCCCTGCCGGCGCTGGAGACGTACGCCGTGCCCGTCGACGAACCCGGCGCGAGCATGCACGAGCCCACCCGCGTCCTCGGCGACCTGCTCCGGGACGTCATGGACGCCACCGCGGACCGGCGCGACTTCCGCCTCGTCGGCCCCGACGAGACCGCCTCCAACCGCCTCCAGGCCGTCTACGAGGCCAGCGGCAAGGCCTGGCAGGAGCGGACGCTGCCCGTCGACGAAGACCTGGACCGGCACGGCCGGGTGATGGAGATCCTGTCCGAACACACCTGCCAGGGCTGGCTGGAGGGCTATCTCCTCACCGGCCGGCACGGACTCTTCTCCTGCTACGAGGCCTTTGTGCACATCGTCGACTCGATGGTCAACCAGCACGTCAAATGGCTGCGCGTGACCCGCCGGCTGCCCTGGCGCGCGCCCATCGCCTCCCTCAACTACCTGCTCACCTCCCACGTGTGGCGCCAGGACCACAACGGCTTCTCCCACCAGGACCCCGGCTTCGTCGACCACATCCTCAACAAGAGCCCCGAGGCCGTGCGGGTCTACCTGCCGCCGGACGCCAACACCCTGCTCTCGGTCGCCGACCACGCCCTGCGCAGCCGGGACTACGTCAACGTGATCGTCGCCGGCAAACAGCCCTGCTTCGACTGGCTGACCATGGAACAGGCCAAGGCGCACTGCGCGCGCGGCGCCGGCATCTGGGACTGGGCCGGCACCGAGGACGGCACCCGCGAACCCGACGTGGTGCTCGCCTGCGCGGGCGACGTACCCACCCAGGAGATCCTCGCCGCCGCCCAGCTGATCCGCCACCACCTGCCGGAACTCGCCGTGCGCGTGGTCAACGTCGTCGACATCGCCCGCCTGCTGCCCAGCGGCGAACACCCGCACGGCATGAGCGACTTCGAGTACGACGGGCTGTTCACCGCCGACAAACCGGTGATCTTCGCCTACCACGGCTACCCGTGGCTGATCCACCGGCTCGCCTACCGCCGTACCGGCCACGCCCACCTGCACGTGCGCGGCTACAAGGAGATCGGGACCACCACCACACCCTTCGACATGGTGGTCGGCAACGACCTGGACCGCTACCGCCTCGTCATGGACGTCATCGACCGCGTGCCGGGCCTCGCCGTCCGCGCGGCCGCCGTACGGCAGCGGATGGAGGACACCCGGCAGCGGCACCACGACTGGATCCGCGAACACGGCGTGGACCTGCCCGAGGTCGCCGACTGGACCTGGGAGGACTCGCGGTGACCGCGACCCCCTCGACCTGGGACTACGACCACTACGACGCCGCCGAGGAGCGGCTGCGCGAGTCCCTGTGCACCCTGGGCAACGGCTACTTCGCCACCCGCGGCGCCCTGCCCGAGTGCGCCGCGGACGACACGCACTACCCGGGCACCTACGTGGCCGGCTGCTACAACCGCCTCACCTCCACCGTCGCCGGACGAGAGGTGGAGAACGAGGACATGGTCAACCTCCCCAACTGGCTGCCGCTGCGCTTCCGGCCCGCCGGAGGGGACTGGCTCACGCCGGACACCGCCGACGTGCTCGACCACCGCCAGACCGTGCACCTGGAATCGGGCGTCCTGGAACGGCTCACCCGCTTCGGGCTCGACGGGGAACGTGTGCTGTCCGTGCGCCAGTTGCGGCTGGTGCACATGGCCGATCCCCACCTCGGCGCCCTGCGCACGGAGTTCACCGCCGAGGGCGGCCCGGTCGACCTGGAGGTGGAGGCCGGCCTCGACGGGGGAGTCACCAACTCCGGGGTGCCGCGCTACCGAGACCTGGAGGGCGCCCACCTCGTCCACGTGCACACCGGGAGCGCCGACGACGACACGGTGTGGCTGCGCTGCCGGACCCGCACCTCGGACATCCGGATCGGGCTGGCCGCCCGCACCACCGCCGACGCGCCGGTGACCGCCGCGCGCGAGCACCTGTGCGTCACGCAGCGCACCGCCCTGCGCGCCGAACCGGGCCGCACCGCCGTAGTCGACAAGGTCGTCGCCCTGCACACCTCGCGCGACCCCGCGATCAGCGACCCGCTCCAGGCCGCCGTCGAACGGGTGGCCGAAGCCCCCGGCTTCGACGACCTGCTGGTCAGCCAGCGCACCGCCTGGGGCCAGTTGTGGCGCCGGGCCGAACTGGAGGTCCCCGGCGAGGCGGGCAGCATCCTGCGCCTGCACCTTTTCCACGTGCTCCAGACCCTCTCCCCGCACACCGCCGACCTCGACGTGGGCGTACCGGCGCGCGGACTGCACGGGGAGGCCTACCGCGGCCACGTCTTCTGGGACGAGCTGTTCGTCCTGCCCTACCTGAACCTGCACTTCCCCGAGGTGTCCCGCGCCCTGCTCCACTACCGGCACCGCCGCCTGGAGCGGGCCCGCTCCGCCGCCCGCGCGATCGGCAGGCGCGGCGCGCTCTATCCCTGGCAGAGCGGCAGCGACGGCCGCGAGGAGACCCAGCAGCTGCACCTCAACCCGCGTTCGGGCCGCTGGCTCCCCGACCACTCGCACCTCCAGCACCACGTGGGCTCCGCCATCGCCTACAACGTGTGGCAGTACTGCGAGGCCAGCGGCGACACCGAGTTCCTGCACACCAAGGGCGCCGAGATGCTGCTGCAGATCGCGCGCTTCTGGGCCGACTCCGCCATCTGGGACGAGCAACTGGGCCGGTACCGCATCCGGGGCGTCGTCGGTCCCGACGAGTACCACGAGGCCTACCCCGGCGCCGACCGGCCCGGCCTGGACGACAACGCGTACACCAACGTCACCGCCGCCTGGGTCCTGTCCCGCACCCTCGAAGTCCTCGACGCCCTGCCCGAGCCCCGCCGCCGCGAACTCGTCGAGCGCACCGCCCTGGACGACACGGAACTGGAACAGTGGGACAGCGTCTCCCGCACCCTCCACGTCCCCTTCCACGAAGGCGTCGTCAGCCAGTTCGAGGGGTACGGCGAACTCGCCGAACTCGACTGGGCGGGCTACCGCGAGCGGTACGGAGACATCCGGCGCCTGGACCGCGTCCTGGAGGCCGAGAACGACAGCGTCAACAACTACCAGGCGTCCAAACAGGCCGACGTGCTCATGCTGGGCTACCTGTTCTCCCCGGCCGAACTCCGCTCCCTCTTCGGGCGTTTGGGGTACCGCCTGGACCAGGAGACCTGGCAGCGCACCGTCGACCACTACCTGGCCCGCACCAGCCACGGATCCACCCTCAGCGGACTCGTCCACGGCTGGATCCTGGCCCGCGCCCGCCGCGCCGAGGCCTGGGCCTACTTCCAGGAGGCGCTCAAGGGCGACGTCGCCGACCTCCAGGGCGGCACCACCGGCGAGGGCATCCACCTCGGCGCCATGGCGGGCACCCTCGACCTCGTCCAGCGCGGACTGACCGGCCTGGAGACCCGAGCGGGCGCGCTCTGGCTGGACCCGGTGCCGCTGCCGGAGCTGTCGTCGTACGGGTTCTCCGTCCGCTACCAGGGCCACTGGGGCGTGCGGTTCCGGCTGGAGCACGGCCGGCTGGAGATCGCCGTGCCCGCCGCCGGCCCGCTGCCCATCGACATCAGGCTGCCGGACCGAGAGGTGCGCCTCCAGCCCGGCGACACCTGCCGGCTGGTGCTGCCGGACTGACCGGCCGGCCCGGTGGCCCCCGGCCCGTCAGCCGGGCAGGGGGTAGGTCACCGTGCGGGACGATCCGTCCGGCCTGCCGTCGGTGTAGGTGAGGGTGATCCGGGTGAAGTGGCGCTCGCCGGCGCCCTGCTCCCCGCCCGTCGGCATGTCGAGCCGCACGGTCACCGGGTACGAGTGGAAGGCGCCCGCGGCGCAGTAGGGATCGCAGTCGTTGACGGCGTTGGTGCCCCGGCCCACCGCGGCCTGCGGGTCCCAGCGGAACCAGCGCAGCGAGACCAGGCGGCTGTTGCCGTCCCCGCAGGCGAGGACGTACGACTCCGGGCCGATCTGCGGCTGCCCGGAGCAGTCGACCAGCGCCGGATCCCGCGTCTGCTGGGTCCGCGCCGCCGGCTGCGCCGACGGTGTGGCATAGGCCGTGCTCAGGGGTACTGCCAGCGCGGCGGCGGCACAGAGTGTGACCGCTGCCCTCATCGGGTTCCTGCCCATGTCTGCTCCCGGCCGTCTCGGGGTCGCTTGTCTCCGCTTCCCGCTTTCCCCGTTCGACCGTACGACCGCCTCCGCGAACGCACCACTCGTACGGCGCAGCGGACGCGGCCGCGGGGCCGCCGGCCTGCGCTTCTGCCCGGCCGGCCGGTTCGTGCGACAAGACGCCGATTGCATCCGCCGTGTGGTCCTCGCGGCCCTCCGCAACCGCCGTCGGCGCCGCGGTGTCTCATGCCGTCAAGAACGGCGCCCCAACCGGGCGACCCATCAAGTGGAGGACCGCGGTATGCACACGACGACTGCTCCGACCGCCGCCGCCCCGACGCGCTCGCGCGCCTGCGACACCCGGGGCGACTTCCTGCTCCAGCCGCCCGACCCCGCCGAGCGCGTCCCGTGCCGCGTCGACCCCGTCGACCTGCGCCGCCTGGACCTGCTCGCCCTGCTCACCGCCGCCGGCATCGCGCCCTCCGCCGGGGACCGGGCCGCCGTCGAACAGCTCAGCCTGCTCCCCGGCAGCGTGCACACGGCGCTCCGCCGGTGGCTGGAACAGGCGTACGGCTTCTGCCGCTGAGGCCGGCGGGGTCAGAAGTCCACGGGGTCCCGCACCAGGGGACACGTCATGCAGTGCCCCCCACCGCGCCCCCGGCCCAGTTCCGCGCCCACGATGGTGACGACCTCCACCCGGGCCTCGCGCAGCAGCGCGTTGGTCAGGGTGTTGCGGTCGTAGGTGAACACCACTCCTGGTTCCACCGCGAGGGCGTTGTTGCCGCTGTCCCACTGCTGGCGCTCGGAGGCGTAGGCGTCGCCGCCCGTCTCCACCACCCGCAGCTTCGGCTGCCCGAGGGCCTTGGCGACGACGTCGACGAAGGGCGTCGACCCCTCGTCGATCACGTCGAAGCCGGGGGCCCGGTCGCCGGGGCGCAGCGAGAAGGTGCGCACCGCGTCCATGACGCGCGGGTAGAGGGTCACCACGTCGCGGTCGGCGAAGGTGAACACCGTGTCCAGGTGCATGGCGGACCGCAGCTTCGGCAACCCGGCGACGACGACGTGGCCGGCGGCCCCGTCGCGGAACAACGCGGCGGCGACCTGGGTGATGGCCTGCCGCGAGGTGCGCTCGCTCATGCCCATCAGGACGACGCCGTTGCCCACCGGCATGACGTCACCGCCTTCGAGGGTGGCCTGGCCCCAGTCCCGCTCGGGGTCGCCCCACCACACCGTCGAGCCCTTGAAGTCCGGGTGGAAGGCGTAGATCGCCTTCATCAGCAGCGTCTCGTCGTGCCGCGCCGGCCAGTACAGCGGATTGAGGGTGAGACCGCCGTACAGCCAGCAGGTGGTGTCGCGCGTGTACAGGGTGTTGGGCAGCGGCGGCATCAGGTACTCGCGGGCGCCGGTGGCCTCACGGGCCAGTGCGAGGTGCGGGGAGCGGAAGTCCTCGGGCAGGTCGGCGGTGGCCAGCCCGCCGACGAGGTACTCGGCGAGTTCCCTCGGCGACAGCGTCTCCAGGTAGGCACGGGTCGCGTCGACGAGGCCGGTGCCGACCCGGTTGGCGACGATCTTCCGGTCCAGGAGCCACGCCTTCGCCACCGGGATCGCCATGATCTGCGCCAGCAGGTCGTGCAGTTCCACCACCTCCACCCCGCGCCGGCGCAGTTCGCCCACGAAGGCGGCATGGTCGCGCTGGGCGTTCTCCACCCACATGACGTCGTCGAAGAGCAACTCGTCGGAGTTGGTCGGGGTCAGCCTCCGGTGCGCCAGCCCGGGAGAACACACCAGGACCTTGCGCAGCCTGCCGACCTCGGAATGGACGCCGAGCGCGGGCCTCGCGGCGCTCTCGTTACTGGACACACGGCCTCCTCGAAGGATGGTGACCACTGTTCCACCTCACTGGGCGGTGCGCAGATCCGCGCCGCGCCTGGCCAGGCTGAGGACCCCCACGACGACGAGGGACACCCCGAGCAGCTGCGGCACGACCCACCAGTCGCCGCGTACGTCCTCCCGGTACAGGACCACGCCGAGCAGGAGACTCACCGTCGCGTCGCCCAGCGTGAGCGCGGGCTGGGAGGCGACGAGCGGACCGCCCTGCATGGCGTGCTCCAGCAGGAGCACGGCGCACACCCCGGCCGCGGCGAAGCCGTAGGTCTGCCAGGCGGTGAAGAAGCCGACGACGCCGTCGGCGCCCAGGACGCGCATGGAGTCCTTCATCAAAGCCGCGGTCAGCGCGTAGCACACCGCCGTGGCCGCGCCGAGGCACCCGGCGCGGGCCTTGCCGACGGGCCGCTTCAGACCCGCCGCCGCCAGCAGTACGGCCGCCCCGGCGCAGGCCGCCAGGGCCGGCATCCAGCGGTCCAGAGGCACGTCGGCCGTCCCGCCGTCCGGCGCGGCGGAGGCCAGCGCGACACCGAGCCCCACGACCACCCCGCCCACGGCGAGCCACATGACATCCGGCAGCCGGTTGCCGGTCAGCAGCGAGGCCAGCAGCAGGGCCAGCGGAAGTTCCAGTACGAACAGGGGCTGTACGAGTGACAGCGGCCCCGTCGCCAGGGCCACCGCCTGTCCCACACCGGCCACCACCACCGCCAGCATGCCGCCGAGCCACACGGGCCGCCGCAGCAGGTCGAGGACGAGCCCGGGGCGGAAGCCCTGGGACTGCGGCACGCTCAGCGCGGCGCGCCGCTGGAGCACGGTGGCCAGCGCGTTGCTGAACGCGGCGAGGAGTGCGAAGAGCACCGGCAGTACAACACCCATCCACCGATACTCACCCCGTTCCCACCCGGCCGCGCGTCGCGTCACGCCGGGTGCCGGGGGCTGCTCAGCTGCGGCTCTGCTCGGACGGGGTCTCCGCCGCGGCTTCCTGCTTCTGCGCGGACGTGGACGCGGCGGCGGGCGCGGCGGTGGCCGTGTAGTAGACCGAGGTGCCCTGCTTCGTGCGCTGGGCCTGGTTCTTGGCGACGAGCCCCTCGAGCGTGGTGCGCACGACCGTGGTCTTGACGGTGCGTCCGGCGTGGGCCTCACCCAGCGCCGTGGCGACCTCGGCGGCGGAGCGCGGCTCACGCTGTCCGGCGAGGTGCTCGCGCACCAGCTCCACCAGCGTGGGCTGCGCGGCGGCCCGGGCCGGTGCCTTCTTCGCCGCGGCCCTTCCGGCGGGCTTGGCGGTGGGCTTGGCGGCAGTCTTGGCGCTCGACTTGCCGGCCGGCTTCGTGGCCGGCTTGCCGGCCGCCCCGGTGGCCGTCTTGGCCGTGGCCGTCGGCCTGGCGGCCTTCTTCGCGTTCGGTTTCGTGGCCGGCGCGGCACCCGGCTTCGCGGCGGTGCCGCGCTTGGGCGCGGTGGTGGCCGTCCTGCCCCGTGTCCGCCTGCCCGTGGCCGGCTTCGCGGCGGTGCCGCCGCGCGGTGCCGGCACGGTGGCCGCCTCCGCCGCGGGCTCCGGCGCGGGCGCCTTGGGCGGCGAGGTGATGCCGAGTGCCTGCTGCATGTTCACCAGCAGGGCGTGGTCGTGTTGCAGCGCGGCCAGTTGCTGCTGGAGAGCCGTGATCTCCGTGCTGACACGTTCCTGCTCCTTGACGTTGCGCTCCAGGTCGTCATTCACCTGGACGCTGTACTGCGAGGCCAGTTCCGTGGCGGACTGCGTCGTGCTCTCGGACATGGTGTTGACTCTCCTTAGTTCACGGCCGTGAAGGCTGGTGCACAGCCCCGGTTGTTGCCCTGTTCACTGCCGAGTCGGTATACCACGTACGGCCGTTGTCGGGGTATGTGCCGCCGCAACCCAGAGCGTGTGTTCGGACCGCGGAGACCGGCGGTCACCCGCCCTCGGGCACCCGCACGACCTTGCCGTGCTCGTCGACGGTGTGTGTCCGCCAGTAGGTGTCCCACTCGTCACCCACGTGTTCCGGGACCTTGCCCTCGGGGTAGCGGGTGTAACCCTCGGGCGGCTCCTCGCCGTTGGGCACACACGCCGAGCCGGTGCCGCCGACGCTCAGGACCGGGTACTCGCCACCGCCGCAGACGGCGTCCTCCATGGAACAGCCGGTCAGGACCGCCGCGGCGGCGACACCGGCCAGGAGCAGAGCGCGAACGGATCGCACGGCGCCGGCGCCGGGCGCGGTGGCCGACGGCCGGTGAACTCGATTGGTGACGGGCACGGTTGACTCCCTGTGGGTGGATCGTGCGGTCGGCGTCCCCCGGTGGGGGGAAGCACCTCATGAGTACGGGTACTCAATCGAACGAGCCTCATGACCCGCCCCGGCCGCCCGGATGGTCCACCCGGCGCGTGCTCGCCCGTGCCTCCCGCTCGGCCTCGGCCAGTGCGCGCCCGGCCGCACGGTCCCGCTCCCCGGCCTCCCGCCGGTCGTGTTCGGCCCGGCCGCGGTCCTCGTGTGCCGCGCGCAGCCGCTCCTCGGCGTCGGTCACCGCCTCCTGGACACGGGCGAGTTCGTCGTCGGCGGCGCGAAGCGACTCCTCGGCGTCCGCCCGTTCCGCTCGTGCCTCCCGCAGCCGACGCGCCGCACGCTCCGCCTCTCGCTCGGCTCGGGCCAGTTCCTCCCGGCGTCTGCGGCGCCGCTCGGCGAGTTCGTCCTTCGCCCGGGACTGCGGCGAGGCACGGGAGGACTCGGGGCGCGGTGCCGGCTCCGGGCCGTCCCGGGCGGGTTGTGCCGGAGCGCTGCCCGAGGGGAAGACCGACGGCGGGGTCAGGGAGACCTCCAGACGTCCCCCGGCCCACCGGTCGGCCGCGTCCGGGTCCGCGAGGACCGCGCGCAGGGTCGACTCGACCTCGCGCTGCGCCGCCTGGGGGAGCCGGTGCCCGGCCTCGCCGGCGAGCTGCGCGGCCTGCCGGGAGAGGGCGGCCACGATGCGCCGGCGCTGCGCCGACAACTCCTTGAGCCCGGCGGCGTCCAGGGTGCGGTGTGCCTCGCGCAGTGCCTGTCCCAGCTCCAGGAACCGCCGGGCCTCCTCCGGCCGGGAGCGCGTCAGCAGGTTCGCCGCCCAGGCCGCGAGCGTGGGCCGGCGGGCGGCGTGGATACGGCGGGCGTCCTCCTTGCGACCGGCCGTCCTGGCGGCTGCGGCGCGTTCCTCACGGCGGGCGACGAACGCGGACGGAGGCGTGCCGTACAACTCGTCCAGGACCTGCTCGACCGCTCCCGCGTCCGGTCCGCCCGTCTCCCCGCGACGCCCGCCCTTGCGCTGCATGACCCTCCGCCTCCGCCTCGGACCGGACCGCTACGACCGCCCCGACGACGGCCCGGCCGACCGCGCCCCCGCCTCCTCGTCGTCGTAGACGAGCAGGCCGTCCGGCCGCAGCCGTGCGCCCGGGGTGGGGGAGTGGGCCGACAGCCGGCCGTCGTGCATGAGATGGTCCGAGGGGACGCCGCGGGCCAGTACCGCGAAGTCGGCGATGAGACGTCGGTGGCACCGCCACCACACCGCCTCTCCGCACATGACCGCGGTGCGCTCGTGTGCCGCCTGGGCCAGCAACTCGTCCATGGCGGCGACGAACTCCGGCGACCGGGTGTGCCCCGCGTACGCCCGGAAGGACGCGTTGCGCCAGACGACGTCGGGCGAGTCGGGCGCCGGCTTGCGGAAGCCGCCCAGACGCCGGTCCCACCGGTAGGCGAGGCCCTCCTCGGGCATCCACCGGGCCAGCCGGTCCCGCAGCAGGTCGGGGTCGCGGCGGCTGCCGGGGGCGGTCCTGACGTCGACCACGGAGGTGACACCGGCACCGCGCAGCAGCCCGGCCAGCTCCGCGCGCCCCGCGGTACCGTGCCCGACCGTGACCAGATGAGGCTGCGACATGTCGTTGCCGGTCCCCTCGCTGCCTGCGCCCATGCCTCCTGTCTACGGTCACCGGGGCCGTATCGCGACCCGGACGGCAGCCGGCCCCCGGGCGGGGCGCGGCCCGGCGGCGTCAGCCGAAGGCGCGCCGGTAGGCGTGCGGGCTGATCCCCGTGGTGCGTTTGAAGCGGTCGCGGAAGGCCGTGGGGGAGCCGAAGCCGACCTGGGAGGCGATGCGTTCCACGGAGTGCTCCGTCGTCTCGAGGAGGTGCTGCGCCTGCCGGACGCGGGCGCGGTGCAGCCACTGCAGCGGGGTGCTGCCGGTCTGCTCGCGGAAGCGGCGGATCAGCGTCCGGGTGCTCATCCCGGCGTGGGCGGCGATGTCGGCGAGGGCGAGGTCGCGGGCCAGGTTCTCCCGCAGCCAGGTCAGCAAGGGCTCCAGGGCGGAGCCGCGGGGCACGGGGGCGTGGTCGTGGACGATGAACTGGGCCTGTCCGCCCTCGCGTTCCAACGGCATCACCGACAGCCGGGCGGCGTGCGCGGCGACCGCCGAGCCGTAGTCGCGCCGGATCATGTGCAGGCACAGGTCGAGGCCCGCGGCGGCGCCGGCCGAGGTGAGGATCTGACCGTTGTCGACGTACAGGACGTCCGGGTCGACATCGATGTCCGGATGGGCACCGGCCAGGGCGTCGGCGGCGATCCAGTGGGTGGTGGCCCGCAGACCGTCGAGCAGGCCGGTGGCGGCCAGCGGGAAGGTGCCGGAGCAGATGGAGGCGATCCGTGTGCCGCGCGCCGCGGCCGTGCGCAGCGCGTCGCGGACGGCGGGGGAGAGCGGGTCGGTCGGGGCGGCCGTACCGGGGACGACGATCGTGTCAGCGTCCCGCAGTCCGTCCAGTCCCCGGGGCGCGCGCAGCGTGAAGGCGCCGGCGTCGGTCTCGGGGTGCTCGGCACACACCCGGACCTGGTAACCGGGTCTGCCGTCGGGGAGCCGGGTGCGGGTGAAGACCTCGAGCGGGGTGGACAGGTCGAACGGGATCACCCGGTCCAGCGCGAGAACGGCGACGGTGTGCATGGCCGGAACGTACCTCCCCGTGGGACGGCGAGCGCAGGCCGTGGCGTTTTCCCGTCGAACGCTGTCACTCCTGCCACGGGAGGCCATGCCCCGGTTCCTGCGAGGCCCACTATTTTGCCTAATGCTATTAGGTATATGCTGAATTGACGAAGGAATGCGCGACCCCGCACGACGCGCCACCACCGGAGGGCGACATGAACACCACGGACGACTGGATCACCACGCCGATCACCCCGGCCCTCCTGCGGGGCGCCCTCGACCTGGAGCGCACCGACCGCGGCCTGCTGCCCCACCGGCTGCCCGCCCGGGCCCGCGCACAGAACACCGACGGCCAGCTGGCCATGGCCGAGTCCCAGCCCTCCGGCGTACGTCTGGCCCTGCGCACCCGCGCCACCGCCCTGGAACTGGACACGCTGCCGACCAAGCGTGTCCACGTCGGCGCCCCGCCGCGCCCCGACGGTGTGTACGACCTGCTCGTCGACGGCCGTCCGGCGGGCCGGGCCAGTGTCGCGGGCGGCAACACCCTGACCATCGGCATGACCGCCGGCACGACCGCCTTCGAGCCCGGCCCGGCCGGCACCCTCCGCTTCGCGGACCTGCCCCCGGGCAGCAAGGACATCGAGATCTGGCTGCCGCACAACGAGACCACCGAACTCGTCGCCCTGCGCGCCAACGCCCCCGTCGAGCCCGCCCCGGACCCCGGCCGACGGGTCTGGCTGCACCACGGCAGCTCGATCAGCCACGGCTCCGACGCCGCGAGCCCCACCACCACCTGGCCCGCCCTCGCCGCCTCCCTCGGCGGCGTCGAACTGGTCAACCTGGGGCTGGGCGGCGGCGCCCTGCTCGACCCGTTCACGGCACGGGCGATGCGCGACACCCCGGCCGACCTGATCAGCGTCAAGATCGGCATCAACGTGGTCAACGCCGACCTCATGCGGCTGCGTGCCTTCGGCCCCGCCGTGCACGGCTTCCTCGACACCGTCCGGGAGGGCCACCCCAGCGCACCGCTGCTGGTCGTCTCGCCCGTCCTGTGCCCCGTGCACGAGGACACTCCCGGCCCCCTCGCCCCCGACTTCGCGGGGGGACGCGTGCGCTTCGTCGCCACGGGCGACCCGGCGGAACGCGCGAGCGGGAAGCTCACCCTGAACGTCATCCGGGACGAGCTGTACCGGATCGTGACGGAGCGGGCCGCCGACGACGAGAACCTGTACCACCTCGACGGCCGCGAACTCTACGGCGAGGCCGACGCGGCAGACCTGCCCCTGCCCGACGGCATCCACCCGGACGCCGCCACCCACCGCCTCATGGGGGAACGCTTCGCCAAGCTGGCCTTCACCGACCGGGGCGCCTTCCGGGGCTGAACCCCACCGACCCGGTCAACACCGGCCGCTCTCACGACCCGACGACGACCGCGGCGAAGCGCCTGGCCACCTCGCGCCAGACCGCCTCGGACGCGGGCTCGTCGAGTTGTGCCCGGCGGGAGAGCTCCACCGGATCCAGCCCCCGGGCGCGAAGCCGACCGGCGTCCCACGACCTGACCCGGTCCGCCCCCGCCTCGGGATGGAACTGAACGCCCCACGCCCGCTCGCCGACCCGGAACGCCTGGTACGGGCACCGCTCGCTCGCCATGAGCCACACGGCGCCGGGCGGCAGCGCGGTGACGGCGTCCACATGGTGCTCGACCGCCGTCACCCGCTCCGGCAGCCCCCGGAAGAGCGGGTCGGACCCGGCCTCCGGCCGCAGCGTCAACGGCGTGCTGCCCACCTCGGGCTCACCGTGTTCACCCCGCACCGTGCCTCCCGCGACCTGGGCGAGGAGCTGCCCGCCCAGGCAGATACCGAAGACCGGCACACCCCGCTCCACGGCCTCGGCCACCAGAGCCCGGGTGGCGGCGAGCCACGGCGCGCGCACGTCGTCGTCGGGCAGGTGGCCGCCACCGAGGACCAGCACACCGTCGTGCTCAGCACGCCGGGGGAGCGGCGCACCGGCGTAGGCGTGCACCACGTCGGGTGACACCCCGTCCGCGAGCAGCCAGTCGCCGAACCGGCCCGGCCCGCCGCCCCGATGGTTCTGCACGACCAGGAGCCGCGCCATCTCCCACCCCCTCGCGGCACGCCCCTCAGCGGCGCGCCATGTACAGGGCCACAGCCTTGTGCAGCACCCTGTTCAGCGGATATTCCCACTCGCCGAGGTACTCGACGGCCTCTCCGCCCGCACCGACCTTGAAGCGGAGCAGCCCCAGCAGGTGGTTGTTCTCGTCCAGGGTGTCAGTGATGCCGCGGAAGTCGTAGACGGCCGCGCCCAGTTCACGGGCGTCGCACATCATCCGCCACTGGAGGGCGTTGTTGGGCTGCACCTCACGCCGACGGCCGGTGGACGCGCCGTACGAGTACCAGACGTGCTCGCCCACCGTCAGCATCGTCGCCGCGGCGAGCACCTCGCCGTCGTGATGGGCGAGGTACAGGCGCATGCGGTCCGGGTCCTCGGCCGTCAGCGCGGTCCACATGCGCTGGAAGTAGGCGAGGGGGCGCGGCACGAACCGGTCCCGCTCCGCGGTCTCCACGTACAGCTCGTAGAAGGCGGGCAGGTCCTCCTGGCCGCCCCGGACGACCTTGACGCCGGCCTTCTCGGCCTTCTTGACGTTGCGACGCCACTGCTGGTTGAAGCCGCTCTGCAGATCCTCCGGGGAGCGCCCGGCGAGCGGCACCTGACACACGTACCGGGGCTGGCCCGCGGCGAAGCCGTCCTCGCCGCCCGCCCCGGTACGCCGCCAGCCCATCCGGCGCAGCCGCGCGGCGACCTCCTCCGCGCCGGGCTCGCTCACCGTCGCCTCCACGTCGCCCAGCCGCCGGGCCCCGGGATCGGCGATCGCCGCCTTGACCGCGTCTGCGCTCCAGCGCCGGGCCACCACCGGGGGCCCCATCCGCACCGTGAACGCGCCGCGTTCCCTCAGGTGCCCGAGCATCGGCTCCAGCCACCGCTCCAGATCGGCCGCCGCCCAGTCGATGACCGGACCCTCGGGCAGATAGGCCAGGTAGCGCCTCACCCGCGGCAGCGGGCGCAGCAGCACCAGTCCGGCCCCCACCAGTTCACCGCCCTCGTCGAACCAGCCCAGGCTCTCCGCCCGCCAGTCCGGCTTCACGTCGCCCCAGGAGGGGACCTGCAGATGGCTCACGGAAGGCCGGGCCGTGACGAATCGCAGATGCTCCTCGCGGGTGATCGGCTTCAGGCGACAGCTCATGGGGCGTCCCTCTGTTCGGATCTGTTCCGGCGGTGTCCGGACTTCGTCGACTCTCCGGCGGGGAGACGGCCGGGGCGCTGGGCGCGGTTGCCGTCCCGCATCTCACAGGGAACAACGGCCGCGGCCGATGCGCGCGCTGTCACCCCGCCGGCCACCCGTGTGCCCCGTCCGGCGCGCGGGGTGGCCGGCCGGATGGCAGCGTGGCGGCACCGGGCGGTGCGGGCGGCAGGCAGGGAGCGGACGGCGATGGCGCGGGCGATCTGGACGGGCGTGATCACCTTCGGACTGGTCTCGGTGCCCGTCGGCCTGTTCACGGCCACCCAGGACCACACGGTCCACTTCCACCAGCTGCAGCGCGGCACCTCGGACCGCATTCGCAACCGGCGGGTCAACGAGCGCACCGGCAAGGAGGTCGGCCCCGACGACATCGTCAAGGGCTACGAGGTGAGCGAGGGCGAGTACGTCGTCGTGGAACCCGAGGAACTCGACGAGATCGCGCCGGGACGCTCCCGCACCCTCGACATCACCGACTTCGTGGACCTGGACCGGATCGAGCCGGCCTACTTCGGCCGCACCTACTACCTCGCCCCGCGCGGCAAGGAGTACCTCAAGGTCTACGAACTGCTGCGCACCGCCCTCGCCCAGTCCGGCAAGGTGGGGGTCGCCACCTTCGTCATGGGCAACCGGCAGTACCTGACCGCCCTGCGCGCCGAGGAAAGGGTCCTGCTGCTCCAGACGCTGCACTGGGCCGACGAGGTCCGCGACCCCGTCGAGGAGCTGCCGGAACTGCCGTCGGACCGGGTGGGGCGCGGCAAGGAGCTGGACATGGCGCTGCGGCTCGTCGACGCCCTCAGCGGCGACTGGGAGCCCGCCCGCTATCGCGACACCTACCAGGAGAAGGTCCGCGAGCTGGTCCGGGCCAAGGCCGAGGGCGAGGAGGTGGCGGTCGCCGAGGAGGCGCCCGCGGCCACCAACGTCGTCGACCTGATGGAGGTCCTGCGCGGCAGCCTGGAGCAGGCCGACGACACCGGCGGCAAGCGCTCCTCCACCTCGCGGAGGAAGGCCGCCGCGCCCTCCCGCCGGGCCCGGCCGAAGCCGTCGGAGCGGGAAGAGCTGCGGGAACTGAGCAAGGCCGAGCTGTACCAGCGGGCCGGCGAACAGAACATCGCCGGCCGGTCGAAGATGAGCCACCGGCAACTCGTGGACGCGCTCGGCGGCGGCGCCGGCGGCAGCGGCCGCGGCACCGGCGGTCGCCGGAAGAAGAAGACGACCGCCGCCTGAGCCGGGACGGACGGCGCCTCGGGAGGCGCCTGAGCCGTCCGAGCCTCAGGACTCGGTGAGCATGCCCTCCCGCAGGCGGGTCAGCAGCCGCGAGATCAGCCGGGAGACGTGCATCTGGGAGACGCCGAGACGCTCGCCGATGTCCTTCTGGGTCAGCTCCTCGACGAACCGCCAGTGGATGATCTGGCGGTCGCGTTCGTCCAGCTCGGCGATCATCGGAGCCAGCGCGTGGAAGTCGTCGACCAGGGCCAGGGAGGCGTCGTCGGTGCCGATGAAGTCGGCCAGTGCCGACTCGCCGTCCTCGCTGCCGTTGATGGTGGCGTCCAGGGACGCGGAGTTGTAGCCGTTGGCCGCCAGCCGGGCCTCGACGACCTCGTCCTCCGGCAGGCTCATCAGCTCCGACAGCTCCCGCGTGGTGGGATTGCGGCCGAGCCGGCTGCGCAGCTCCTCGGTGGCCCGCGCGAGCTGGACGCGCGCCTCCTGCAGACGCCGGGGCACGTGCACGGCCCACGAGGTGTCCCGGAAGAACCGCTTGATCTCGCCGACGATGTAGGGCACGGCGAAGGAGGTGAACTCCACCTCACGTGTCAGCTCGAACCGGTCGATGGCCTTGATCAGGCCGATCATGCCGACCTGGACGATGTCCTCCATCTCCTCCGGCCCGCGGCTGCGGAAGCGGCCGGCCGCGAAGCGGACCAGGGACATGTTCATCTCGATCAGCGTGTTGCGCGCGTACTGGAACTCCGGCGTGCCTTCTTCCAGCACGGTCAGCTGCTCGAAGAACAGCTTCGACAACTCCCGCGCGTCCCGGGGCGCCACCTTGGACGGGTCCGCGATCTCCGGCATGCCCGTCGTGGCGTGCTCGGTGGCCTCTGCGGTCGTCGTCGTCATGATGTGCCCTCCCAGTGGATCGGTCGTCGTTGTCACCTTGTCGGCCGACGACCGGTCGCCTACCCCGTGTCAGGCCACGCACACCTGGCGGAGTGCCGGCCGGTCGGTCAGGGACCCGGGAAGGTACCCCGGACGCCCGGTCGGAGGTGCCTCAGACGCCCAGGTAGAAGCGGATCGCGGTGCCCCCGTCGGTCGTGTGCGTCCGCACCAGATCGGCGACGTAGTGGACGAGCAGCAGTCCGCGGCCACCGATCTGCCCGCGCTCCGGAGGCCGGCGGCCGGCGAGCGGGTCCGTCAGCCGCCCGGCGTCGCGGACCTCGCACACCACCTGCCCCTCCTCGGCCCAGAGCGCCAGCGTTCCGCTGCCGCCGCCGTGGAGCACGCTGTTGGTGGTCAGCTCGGCCACCGCCAGTTCCGCGTCCTGCAGCCGCTGTCCGGCAAGTCCGAGCGCGGCGGCCCGGTCGACCGCGAAGCGGCGTGCCCCGGGCAGCTCCCCGGCCCCGAAACCGAGGACACAGGCGTCCGGCGGGCAGACCAGCGCCTCGTTGTAACGGGCGACGACCGCGGGCCAGTCGTACGCCTCGCTGACCCGCTCACGTCCCCGGGCGATGACCGTCGGGTGGGTGACCAGGGCGTCGGCCAGGACGTCCGCGGCCAGCCGGGTCTCGTCGTACGGACACAGGATCGTCGCCGGACGGCCGGCGAAGGCCGCGTTGATCAACGCCTCGTGCTGGGCGCACGCCGGGTACTCCGCGGCGCTGCGCCCGGCCCAGACCGGCTCGCCGACGATCCGCACCCGTTCCCGTGCGTGCGCGTCGGCGAAGGCCCTCAGCACGCCCGGGATGATCCGGCCCGGATTGCGTCCGGCCTCGGACATGTCCAGGAAGGTGACGTCCCGCGCGTCCCCGCCCAGCCCGGCCCTGATCAGCTCCAGGTGGGGGCCGGGCACGGCCACCGCCACCGGCTCGCCCGCGGCCAGCCCCTCCCGTACGAACGCCGTCGTCCGGTCGGCGTACTCGTCCCGCGAGCGGTAGAACAGCGCCGGATGGGTGAATGTCCGGCCGGTGGTCACCGTGCTCATCGTGGCGCCACCTCGATGCGGCGCAGGGACGGCCAGAAGAGGTCCAGCAGCCGCGGCAGCTGCGGGGGAGGCCGCTCCACCACCACCCGGCCCGCCGGCAGGTTCATGGCCGTGACGGCCAGCGCCGTCACTCCGGCCACGTCGACGAAGCGCACGCCGGAAAGTTCCACGTAGGACACGTCGGTGTGCCGCCGGGACAGCTCGGTCAGGGCGTTCTCCCAGGACAGCCGGGTGCTCACGCCGATCTCACCGCTGGCGCGGATACCGGGGCGGCCGGACAGGGGGCCCACGTCCAGCACCGCACCGGTCCGCACACGGGCCGGTCCGCCTGCGCCGTCCACACTCGGGTCCCCCTCCGGAATCCCACCGGGCACCCGTCCGCCGGCCGGGCGCTCCTTCCGGCCAGGCAGCCTATCCCGGACCGGGCTCCGTACGCCGGTGAGGGGACAAACGGGCGACAGCGGGGCGAAGTGGGGAACTAGACAGTGAGCGCGTTCTCGGAAGGGAAGACTGGGCATGTTTGAAGCCGAAAACATTCGTGACTGGCGCGGCCTCGACGTCGTGGACTACGACGGCCGCAAGATCGGGACCCTGGAGTCCATCTACTTCGACACCCTCACCGACCGGCCCGCGTTCGCCACGGTCACGATCGGCCTGCCGACCCGTCGGCGGCTCGTCTTCGTGCCGGTGGACAAGGCCACCGTGGGGCCGTCGTACCTGAAGGTGACCTACGACAAGTCGCTGGTCAAGGACGCCCCCGGAATCGACCCGGACGGTGAGCTCGCCGCCGAGGACGAGGGCGCGGTCTTCACCCACTACCACCTGCCCCACGAACCGGGCAGCCGCGGCGAACGCCGCCTCGGCCGGCGCTGAACGGTCCCGGGGCCCGTGTTCCGGCCGCGCGGCGAGAACACGGGCCCCGGGAACCCGGGACGACCCTCTACGAGACGTCCGCCCCGCGTGCCGCCCCCTCCGTCTCGGACGTCGCACTGCCCGTCGCGAGGGTGCCGCCCGCGCTCTCGAGGTGCGCCCGCACGAACCACTGGAACTGCTCCAGGTCCCTGAGCTGGCCGATCAGGAGGTCCTCTGTGGCGGTGTCGATCTTGCCGGCCTCCTCGACCGCCGCCCGCATGTCCTCGACCACGCCGGTGTACACGATGTCGAGCGCGCCGAGGTGGGCGATGGCGTCGGCCCGTCCGATGGAGTAGTCGTCCCACTTGCGCTCGGCCACCAGCGCCCCGGGCGTGCCCTGGGCCACCCCGCCGAGCGCGGCGATGCGCTCCGCGACGTCGTCGGCCATGTCGCGCACCTGGTCGACCTGGGGATCGATCATCTCGTGCACGGCGATGAAGTGCGGACCCACGACGTTCCAGTGCACGTGCTTGAGGGTCAGGTGCAGGTCGTTGAGGGCGTGCAGGCGCAGCCGCAGCACACCGATCAGCCGTCCGGCGGCCTCGCGCTCGATGCCGGGGACCGTGTACTTCGGGGTCAGGTCGTGCGTCATGGCGGACCTCAGCTCCTCATGCGTTTCGTACGTCGTTGCTCGTGCACGACTGCCCCGTATCGGCCCCGGCAGACATGCCGGACGGCGCCGCGGTCAGGACGGGGGAGCCGGCAGCGGCATCGCACCGAGCGCGCGCGCCGCGTGCACGAGGTTGGACGCCATGGCCCGGCCGGTGGACACCGACCAGTCGTGGCCGCGCTCGTCGTCGAGGAAGTCCGGACCGGGGCCGGGGCCGAGATGCCAGTAGGTCCAGGCCTGTCCGGGGATGGTGTAGCCGATGTCCGCGAGCCCGCCGCTGATCTCGCTGATGACGTGGTGGGCGCCGTCCTCGTTCCCGGTGACCAGGACGCCGGCGACCCGGTTGTACGCGACCGGGCGGTCCTCGTCGTCGGTCTCACCGAGCATGGCGTCCATGCGTTCCAGGACCCGCTGGGCGACGGAGGAGGGGCGGCCGAGCCAGGTCGGCGACGCGATGACGAGGATCTGCGAGGCCAGCAGCTTCTCGTGCACGTCCGGCCAGTCGTCCCCCTCGCCCATGTCGGTCTCGACCCCCGGTTTCAGGTTCAGGTCGACGGCCCGCACGACGTCCACCTCCGCCCCGTGGCCTTTGAGCGCCGCGATGACCGTGGCGGCGAGCGCCTCCGTGTTCGACGGCTGGGGGGAGGGCTTGAGGGTGCAGTTGATGACGAGTGCGCGCATGCCTACCCTGTTCCCCGGCGGGGTCGGCGCTGTCGTCGGCCGTATGGCTGACGAGTGCTTCCGGCATCCGCGGCTCGCCGCGCTCCACGACGTGCTCGACACCGACCGCGGCGACCTCGGCCCGTACCTGCGCATGGCCGGCGAGTTCGGCACCCGGAGCGTGCTGGACATCGGCTGCGGAACCGGGGTGTTCGCCCTGCTGCCGGCCTGCCGGGGCCTGGAGGTCGTCGGCGTCGACCCCGCCGGGGCCGGTCTCGACGTGGCCCGGGGCAAGGCGGGCGCCGCCCGGGTGCGCCGGATCGAGGGCGACGCCATCTCGCTGCCCGCACTGCGCGTCGATCTGGCGACCACGACGGAGAACGCCGCGCAGGAGATCACCGGCCGGGCCCCGCGGCGGGGGACGCTGCGCGGCGCGTACGAGGCCCTGCGTCCCGGCGGGCACCTGGTGTTCGAGACGAGGGACCCGGCCCGGCGCGCCTGGGAGGAGTGGACCCGCGAGCACACCCACCGGGTGACGGAGGTCCCCGGCACGGGCACCGTCGAGAACTGGTGCCGACTCCTGGACGTCAGCGGGCCGCTGGTCGCCTTCCGGTGGACCTGCGTCTTCGGCGCCGACGGCGCGGTGCCGACCTCCGACTCGACGCTGGGCTTCCGAGAGCGGGACGAGGTGGCGGCCGACCTCACCGAGCAGGGGTAGGTGGTGCGGGAAGTGCGCGACGCCCCGGACCGCGCGGGCCGGGAGTTCGTGTTCGTCGCCCGGCGCCCGGAGGCGACAGCCGGGGGCTGACGCCGCCCACGGCTCGGCGGCGTCCGGGAACCGGCAGCCAACGCCGTCCCCTCGCTGCCCGGCCGCCCTCGTGACGCGCAGCCGCGCCGGCGTCCATCCTCGCCGCATGGCCCGTTTCCAGCACACCGTGACCCTCGCCCCGTACCGCGCCGCTGGTTCGAGTCGTGCCCGGCCGCGCTGCACGACCTCGCGGAGGGCACGGACGTCGGGGGAGCGCGCCTGCGGCTGCCCGACGGCCCGGCTGGTGCCCGGCCCGGTGCCGGCCCGGGGGCGGCACCTGCGGGACGGCGCGCGGAGGGCGCACACGAGAAGTGAGTGAGCCCTGTACGCGCCCCCTGCGCGGTACGGACAATCCCAGTGGCCGTGATCGCCCGGCGGGAGACGCGGTGCCGTCCGACCACCGACTCCCGGGAAGCAGGTCGATCGCCATGCTGCTGCGTCAGCCCACCTCCGTGTCCGAAGCACAGGAGTGCCTGGCGCAGGGGGCGGTGCCCATAGGCGGGGCCACGCTCGTGTGGGCCACCTGGCAGCGCGACGGCTTCCCGGACCTGGCCATGTCGCTGCGCCGGCTGCCCGAGGCGGCCACCGTCCAACCCGAGTCGCTGGGCGCTGCCGTGGTGCTGCACCGCATAGACGACCGGGTGCCGGAGGTACTGCGCCGGGCGGCGGGCTCGGTGGGCACCGGAGCGGTACGCCGGACGGCCACCGTCGGCGGCAACCTCGTCGGCAGCAGCCTGCGCTGCCTGCTGCCCGCGGCCCTCGTGCTGGACGCCCGCGCCAGGGTGCTCGGACCCGACCGTCCCTACGAGACCGATCTGGCCGAGGTGATGGCGAAGCGTCACCTGCTGCTCGGACTGCGCTGGCGCACACCGCTGGCCAGCGGCTACCGCAAGCAGCCCGCCGAAGCCGGCGGCCCGCCACCCCTGGTGGTCGCCACCGCCGTGCACGCCGACGGCGAGGGCCGGCACCGGCTGCGCGTCGCCGTGCGCGACGGCTACGACGTGCTCAGCGAGGCCACCGCGTGCGACGCGGGGGCCGACGGAGTCCTGGACGCCCTGGAGCGGACGGACATCGGCTCCCTGCCCGCCGGCGCCCGGGACGTGGTGCGCGAGCAGGTGGCCGACATCCTGAAGAGCCTCGCCGGCCGCTGAACCGGCGGCCGGCGCTCCACCGGTCCGCGTCAGCCGTTGGCCAGGGCCTTGACGCGGTCCAGCGCCCCGTTGAACTTGTCGTGGTCCCCGACGGTGGGCCCGGACGAGGTGTACTGCCACATCGTGTGGAAGTCCCAGCCGGCCGGGAGCGTCCCCACGGTCGAGGCGTACCGGGCGATCCACAACGGATTGCTCGCGCCGAAGCCGCTGTAGTTCCCGGTGCACTGCGTCCACCAGTTGGTGGAGGTGTAGACGGCGGCGTGGCGGCCGGTGCGTTCCTTGTAACGGTCCAGGAAGGCCTTGATCCAGCTCACCATCTGACTGTGCGTCCGTCCGTAACAGGTGGCCCCGTACGGGTTGTACTCGATGTCGAGGACGCCCGGCAGCGTCTTTCCGTCCTTGGACCAGGCCCCGCCGTGGTCGACGAAGTAGTCGGCCTGCGCGGCGCCGCCGGCGGTGTCCGGGGTCGCGAAGTGGTACGCGCCGCGGATCATGCCGGCGTCGTACGAACCGCCGTACTGCTGGGCGAAGTACGGGTTCCGGTAGGAGGTGCCCTCGGTGGCCTTCACATAGGCCCACTTCACGCCGCTGTTCCAGAGGGTCGACCAGGCGACGTTGCCCTGGTGGCTGGAGACGTCCACCCCCTCGGTCTGGGCGACGCGGGTGCCGACGGGACGGCCCTGGACCCCTTCGTGGGCGAGGACGCCCGTGCCCATGTGGGCGGTGCCGCGAGCGGGCGTCCGGGTGTCGTCGGCCGAGGCCGGGGCCGGGACCACGGAGACGGTCAGGAGGAGCGACTGGGCGGCGAGGATGACGCCTGAGGTGAGCAGGCGTGAGTGGCGTTTCGCCACGGCTATGGGTCTGCGCATGGCACCCATCCGAACCGGAGTCGGGCCCCGCCGCATCCCGCACTCGTCCAGACGGAGCTGCCGGAGGTCCCGAGGCGGAACATCCGCCTCGGGAAGAACGCCAGTACCACATCGCTGCGTTCGATTGACGGGATGTCGGGAAAGTTCGCTCCTCGGTGGGGTCTGTCGCCGGTCCGGCATGTGCGGCCAACGCGGTGACTAGCATGAACCGCAAGCCCGCCGGAGTGATCACCACTCGCCCGGTGGCACGGCTCCGGCCCGCGACCGCCCCAGGTCGACCGGCCGTTTCCCCGCTCTCAAGGACCCGAGGGACCGCGGAATGTCAGTGTCTGCACCCCCCACCCCGCCCCGGACGCAGAAGGCCCGCCGCTCCACCCCGGCCGTCCCGCTGCTCGTGCTGCCGGCCGCCGCCGCGGCCGCGGGCGCCGCCTGGGCCGCCGCTCCCGGCGCCGCCCGGAGCTGGACCGCGACCCTCGCCGTCACGTCCTGGCTGTGCCTCGCCGTGTCCGTCTGCCTCGGCTCCTGTCTGGTCGGCCGGGCACGCCGGACGGCGGCGGCCCGGCGGACGGAGATCAGCGCCCTCAAGGCCCAGCTCGCACAGGAGAACGCCGGACTCGTACACCTGGTCAACGTCGCGCTGCCGGGCATCGCACAGCAAGTGCGCGACGGCACGGGCGCGGACGAGGCCGTCGCCGGCACCGCCCCCGCCTCCGGCCCTCACCTGCGTCAGGTCGCACAGAGCTTCGCCGTGCTGGTGGAGGACGCCGTACGGCACGCCGCGGACGCCGAGTCCCGGTGGCAGCAGACGCTGCGGGAGGCGCGCAGGGGCACCGCCGAGCTGGAACGGCTGACCGACAGCACCCTGCCCGCCGCCGTGGAGAAGCTGCGGGACGGCACCTCGGCCGAGATCGTCCTCGCCGAGCTGGAATGGCCGCGCGGAGCCGGGGCGCGAGCCTGCGCCGAGCTGTTCGTCCGGGAGCTGGCCCACAGCGAACGGCGCACCGCCGCCGCGCAGGCCGCCTCCGCCAAGTCGCTGAGCCGCGTCCAGGCCAAGGCCGTCAGCATGCTCGCCGACCTGAGGGACATGCAGGATCGTCACGGCGAGGAGGTTCTCGGCGACCTGCTGCGCCTGGACCACAGCACCTCGCAGCTCGGCCTCATCACCGACCGCCTGGCCCTCCTGATGGGCGGGCGCTCCAGCCGGGCCTGGAACAGGCCCATCGTGATGGAGAGCATCCTGCGCGGTGCCGTCGGCCGGATCGCCGCCTACCAGCGAGTCCGCATGCACTGCTCCACCAACGCCGCGATCTCGGGCCACGCGGCCGAGGGCGTCATGCACCTCCTGGCCGAACTCATGGACAACGCCGCCAACTTCTCGCCGCCCATCGACGAGGTCCACGTCTACGTGGAGGAACGTACCGCCGGAATCGTCGTCACCATCGAGGACAGCGGGCTGAAGATGGCCGACGCCGCCATGCGCCACGCCGAACAGGCGGTGTCGGGACGGATGAACGACCTGGCCTCGCTCCAGGGCACGCGCCTCGGCCTCGCCGTGGTGGGCCGGCTCGCCGCCAAGTACGGCGTCGGCGTGAGCTACCGGCCGTCCTCGCGCGGCGGCACGGGCGTCGTCGTCCTGGTACCGCCCCAACTGCTCGCACAGCAACGGGAACCGGGGCCCGCCCTGACGGGGCGCACCTTCGGGGGCGGTGGCGTCTCCACCGTCCCCGGTCCCGCCCCCGCAGCGGAAGCCCCGGCACCGACCCGGCGGGTTCCGGACGTCCGGCCGGTGGAGCGGGCCGCCCTGCCCGAACAGGCGGCGCGATCCGCTCCCGCGGCCGCCACGCCGGGCGGTCTGCCGATGCGTGCCCCCGGCCGCACGATGGCCGAGGCGGAGGCCGAGCGGGAACGCCGCGACCAGCACCGGCCGCCCGCCGACCCGGCGGTGGCGTCCTCCCGCGACGCCGGAGCCAGCTTCGGCGCCTTCCACCGCGGGCGCCGGTCCGGTGCGACCGGCGGCACGTCGGATTCCGAACCGTCGGCTCCGGGATAGGCGCACCGGACCGCGTCCCCTCGCACCTCATCCGCGGCGCGCCGCCCGGCGCGCACCGGTGCCCCCTCGCTCCCACCGCTCGTGTCGCTCGTGAGATTGGAGGAACGGGCCGGTGACCCCAGCACCAGCAACCACCGTCCCCGCACCCATCATGCAGACCACCGACAACAGCCTCACCTGGCTCCTGCAGAACCTCCTGGACCGCACCCCCGGCACCCGCCACGCCCTCGTCCTGTCCCGCGACGGCCTCAGGCTCTGCTGGACCGAACACCTCACCCTGGACCGGGCCGACCAGCTCGCCGCGATCTGCTCGGGCATCCAGGCCCTCGCCCAGGGCGCCTCCGTCGAGTTCGGCAACGGAACCGGCGGCGTCCGCCACTCCATGACCGAGTTCCACGGCGGCCTGCTGTTCATCGTGGAGGCGGGCGAAGGCGCACACCTGGCCGTCGTCGCGGTGGAGGACGCCGATCCCGGCGTGGTCGGCCACCAGATGACCGAGATGGTCGACCAGATCGGCGACCACCTGAGGGCCGAGCCGCGCCACGCCGTCCCCGGGGGCAGCTCGTCGTGACGCGCAGGCCCGTCGACACCGGCGCACCCGACCGGCTCTACACGGTCACGGGCGGGCGCAGCCGTGCCGACGACTCGTTCGACCTCGTCACCCTGGTGGTCGCCGAGTGCGGGCCGTCGGCCGGCATGCAGTCGGAACACGTCCGCATCCTCGACCTGTGCCGGCACCCCACGGCCGTGGTCGAGATCGCCGCCGAACTGACCCTGCCCATCACGGTGGTCCGCATCCTGCTCGGCGACCTGCTCGCCATCGGAACCATCACGGCCCGCCACCCGCGCCTGGGGCAGACCGTCGCGTCGCACCCCGATACCGCCCTGCTCCAGGAGGTGCTCCATGGGCTCCGCAACCTCTAGTGGCCGCAAGCCCCTCACCGACGCCGCGGAGACCGGACTCAAGATCGTCGTCGTGGGCGGCTTCGGAGTCGGCAAGACGACCCTCGTCCGGTCCGTCAGCGAGATCCGGCCGCTCAACACCGAAGAGGTCATGACCCAGGCCGGAGTCGGCGTCGACGAGACCGGCGGCGTCACGTCCAAGACCACCACGACCGTGGCCTTCGACTTCGGCCGGATCAGCCTCAACGACCGCATGGTGCTGTACCTGTTCGGCGCCCCCGGCCAGGAACGCTTCTGGTTCCTGTGGGACCGGTTGTTCTCCGGCACGCTCGGCGCGGTCGTCCTCGTCGACACCCGCCGGATGGACGACTCCTGGTACGCGATAGACCGGCTGGAACACCACCGCACCCCGTTCGTGGTGGCCGTGAACCGCTTCGACGACGACACCGCCCGGCACTCGCTGGACGAGATCCGGCTGGCCCTCGCGCTGCCCGACCACGTGCCACTCATCGACTGCGACGCGCGGGTGCGGACGTCGGGCAAGAACGTACTGGTCACCCTTGTGGACCACCTCTACCAACTGGCCCTGGCCCAGGAGAGCGCCTCGTGACCGACCTCGACCCCGCACCCCGCCCCGTCGCCGCACCGGGCTGCCCCGCGCACCCGGACGCCGTACCGCTGGCCGGGCTCGAGTACCAGCAGACACCGTCGGAGCTGTACCGCGGACTGCGCGGCGAACACGGTGCCGTCGCGCCCGTGCTCCTCGACGGCGGCATCCCCGCCTGGCTGGTCCTCGGCTACCCGGAGGTCAGCTATGTGACCAGCCACGACGACCTCTTCGCCCGGGACTCGCGCCGCTGGAACCAGTGGGGCAGCATCCCGCCCGACTGGCCCCTGCTGCCCTACGTCGGGCATCAGCCGTCCGTCCTGTTCACCGAGGGCGAGGAACACCGGCGGCGGGCCGGCGTCATCACCCAGGCCCTGGCCGGCATCGACCAGTTCGAGCTGGCCCGGGACTGCCGGCAACTCGCCGGCCGGCTCATCGCCGCCTTCGCAGGCAGCGGCCGGGCCGAGCTGATGAGCGGCTACGCGCACCCCCTGCCCATGCTCGCCGCCGTGCGCATGTGCGGGATGCCGCACAACGGCGCCGAGACCCAGCAGCTCGTCGAGGACCTGCGCATCTCCCTCGACGCGGCCGAGGGCGACGACCCGGTCGCCGCGTACATGCGCGTGGGGGAGCGCATCCACCGCCTGGTCCGCCACAAGCGCGAGCGCCCCGGACCCGACGTCACCTCCCGGATGCTGACCCACCCGGCCGGGCTGACCGACGAAGAGACGGTCCAGGACCTGATCTCCGTCATCGCCGCCGCCCAGCAGCCCACCGCCAACTGGATCGGCAACACGCTCCGGCTGCTGCTCACCGACGAGCGCTTCGCCCTCAACGTCTCCGGCGGCCGCCTCAGCGTGGGGGAGGCCCTCAACGAGGTGCTGTGGCTGGACACCCCCACGCAGAACTTCATCGGCCGCTGGGCGGTGGGCGACACCCAGTTGGGCGGCCGGCACATCCGGGCCGGCGACTGCCTCGTCCTCGGCCTCGCCGCGGCCAACACCGACCCGCAGCTGTGGCCCGAGGCCCACGTCGGTGCCGAGAACTCCGCGCACCTGTCCTTCAGCAACGGCGAGCACCGGTGCCCCTACCCGGCGCCCCTGCTCGCCGACGTCATCGCCCGCACCGCGGTCGAGACCCTGCTGGAACGCCTTCCCGACCTCGTACTCGCGGTCGAACCGGAGGAGTTGACCTGGCGCCCGTCCATCTGGATGCGCGGTCTGACGGCGCTGCCCGCCGTCTTCACACCCGTCGTGGCCTGACGGGTGCGGTCCGTCGGCCCACGGGGGTGAAGCGCACCGGAAGCGACTGCGGGCCACGGGTGAACACGCCCCGCTCCACCACCTCGAACCCGTCCTCCGTCCGCAGGTCGGGCAGGGCGTCCAGGAGCTGCCCGACCCCGGTCTCGACCTCGGCCTTCGCCAGCAGCGCCCCGACGCAGAAGTGCCGGCCGAGCGCGAAGGCGAGGTGGTCGGCGGCGGCCGAGAAGGCGGTCGTCGTGGTCAGGTCGTCGCGCATGATGTCGAAGCGGTCCGGGTCGCGGTAGCGGCTCTCGTCCCGGTTGGCCGCGCCTATCAGACAGGTGACGGTGGCGCCGGCGGGTATCGTGCCGCCGCTGAGCGTGACGTCCGTCGCCGTCTGACGCATGATCATGTGGACCGGCGGGGTGTAGCGCAGCGTCTCGGCGAAGGCCCGCGGAATCAGGCTCCGGTCCTCGCGCACGGCCGCCAACTGCTCCGGGTGGGCGAGCAGGTTGGCGAAGATGCCGGCGATCGCCTTGTCGGTGGTCTCGCCGCCCGCCGCGAGCAGCAGACTGCAGAACGCCTTGATGTCCTCGTCGCTCATCCGCACCCCGTCCACCTCCGCCGCGCACAGCGTGGACAGCAGGTCGTCGCCCGGCCTCTCGCGGCGCTCCCGGATGATCGGGAACATGTACTCGGCGAACTCCACCCGGGTGCGCGCACCGGCGGCGGCGACCTCCTGGTCCCCCGAGAGGTTGCCCAGGAACGCGATGACCGACGTGTACCAGCCGTGGAACCGGTCGTGGTCGGCCTTGTCGAGGCCCAGCATGTCCGCGATGACGTTGACGGGGAACCGGGTCGCGTAGTCGGCCACCAGATCGGCGCGGCCGGTGTGCCGGAAGCCGTCGATCAGCTCACGGGAGTTGCGCTCGATCACCGGCAGGAACCGCTGCTGGAGGTCGGCCCCGCGGAAGGCCGGGGCGACCAGCGCACGCCGGACCGCGTGCTCCCGGCCGCTCAGCTGGAGGATCGTCCTGCCGTGCACGGGCTCGATCTGCCAGTCGTAGTTCTCCGTCGTGAACTGACCGGCGCGGTCCTTGAAGACACGCTCCACGTCCTCGTAGCGCGAGACGATCCAGCTCTGGGTGGCCTCGTGCCGGATGAGGGGAGCGCTGTCCCGCATGGTCCGGTAGACCGGATACGGGTTCGCCGCGAACTCGGGGGAGAGGATGTCGGGTACCTGCTGCGCGGTGGACATGGGACTCCTCGGTCGACAACGGCCTTACCGCACCAGGCTATTGACGACGCGGTGACTTCGACAGACCGCGCGGCGGGGCGGTTCGGACCGGGTCAGGCCTCACCGTCCACCGAGGCGCGCAACCGTGCGCTCGCCATCCGCATGTGCTCGGCCATGGCGCGGTCCGCGGCCTCGGGATCGCGGGCACGGATGGCCTGGAGCACCGCGTCGTGCTCGCACAGCGTGCCGCTGACCGTCCCCTCGATGTCGCTGACCCGCTCCATCCAGACCTGGAGCAGCGCCCGGATGCTGTGCAGGATGTCGCTGAGCACGGTGTTGCGGGCGATGCGGGCCGTCTCCAGGTGGAAGGCGATGTCGGCGTCGATGAACGCCGTGACGTCCCCGCCCGCGTCGCGCATGTGCCGCAGGTGCTCCTCCAGCCGGGCCACGTCCTCGTCGCTCGCACGTTCCGCCGCCAGCCGGGCCGAGACCCCCTCCATGTAGGTGCGCACCTCGACCAGGTCCTGGGTGCGCCGCTGGCCCAGCATCAGGCCCCAGTTGATCGCGCGCGGCAGGAACTCCGAGGTGCCCTCGCGCACGTAGGACCCGGAGCCGGGGCGGATCTCGATGATCCCGAGGACGTCCAGGGCGGAGAGGGCGCCGCGCACACTGGAGCGGGCGACCCCCAGGGCCTCGGCCAGCTGCCGCTCGGCGGGCAGCCGGGTGCCGGGCCGGATGTCGCCGGCCGAGAGGTGGTCGAGGAGCCGCTTGGCGACCTCGCTGACGGACGACTCGCGCACCACGGGACGCAGCAGCTGCGCGAGGTCGGGCGCGGCGGCGGAGCTGTGCTGATCAGGCTGACTGGTCACGGTCACCAGTCAACCAGATGCCGCGCGTACACGGCTGACCAGGCAGTTCATCACGTTTTCGGGTGTGGTTTGTCAAGGGTTGGGTCATGGGAAGATCTATGACCCTCGCCACACTGGTAAATTGGTGACCAATTTGGTCCCGGAGGCTTAGCGTGAACACGAACCGGTCGGCCGCCCCCGTGGCGGACCACCCGGAGTGACCCACCCCGGACGGAGTTGTCCGGGCGAGCCGAGGAGTCGCCCATGGGTGCCCAAGCGCCATCCGCGGCAGTCGAGAGAACTGCCATCAAGAAGGTCTCAGTCCGCCTCGTGCCGTTCGTGGCGCTGATGTTCTTCGTGAACTACCTGGACCGCACGGCCGTCTCGTTCGCCGAACCGAACGGCATGGGCCAGGACCTCGCCCTGACCGCCGCCCAGTTCGGCTTCGCGTCCGGGATCTTCTTCCTCGGCTACATCGTGCTGGAGGTCCCCAGCAACATGGCCCTGCACCGATTCGGAGCCCGCCGCTGGCTGGCCCGGATCATGGTGACCTGGGGCATCGTCTCCCTGCTCTTCACCTGGGTCGACAGCAGCGGCCAGCTCTACACGCTGCGCTTCCTGCTCGGCGTCGCCGAGGCCGGGTTCTTCCCCGGCGCCATCCTCTTCCTCAGCCAGTGGGTCCCCTCCCGCCACCGCACCAAGATCCTCGGCCTGTTCTACCTCGCCCAGCCGCTGACCACGGTCTTCGGCGCCCCGCTGGCGGGCTGGCTGATCGGCCGGCACGGACTGTTCGGCCTCGAGGGCTGGCGGGTGATGTTCCTGTTCGTCTCGCTGCCCGCGATCGTCCTGGGCGTCGTCGCCTGGTTCTACCTGATCGACAGGCCCGCCGACGCCAAGTGGCTCACCCCCGCCGAGCGCGACTGGCTGACCACCGAACTCGCCGCCGAGAACGCCCACAAGACCGGCCACGAGAGCAAGCACGCCAAGGGTGACCTCAAGAAGGCCTTCGGCAGCGGACGCGTGTGGGTCCTCGCCGCCGTCTACTTCGGCTTCGTCTACGGCCTGTACGCCCTCGCCTTCTTCCTGCCGACGATCATCAACGGCTTCCAGGACCAGTACGACACCACGTTCAGCGTCATGGACAAGGCCTGGATCACCGCCATCCCGTACCTGCCCGCGGCCGTCGTCCTGTTCTTCTGGACCCGGCACGCCACCCGCCACGGCACCCGCACCTGGCACGTGGCCGGACCGGCCGTCGTCGGCGGCGTGTCCATCCCGCTCGCCCTCTACATGGGCTCCCCGACCGCCACGGTCGCCGTCATCACCGTGACCGCGTGCGCCGTCTTCGCCGCGCTCCCGGTGTTCTGGTCGGTGCCCTCCCGCTTCCTGACCGGAGCCGCCGCCGCGGCCGGCATCGCCCTGATCAACACCGCGGGCAACATCGCCGGGTTCGCCTCCAGCTACATCACCGGCTGGCTCAAGGACTGGACCGGCGCCTACTACGTACCGCTCTACCTCGTCGGCTTCTTCATGCTGCTCTCGGCCGCACTGATGATCCTGCTCGCCGCCCGCAACGGCACCGGCGAACCGGCCGCCGCCGAGCACAAGGCCAAGGAGGCCATAGGATGACCCGCCTGTTCAACGACCCCGCGGCCTTCGCCGACGAGGCGCTCGAAGGGTTCGCCGCCGCGCACCGGCGCTGGGTGCGGCCGGTCCCCGGCGGAGTCGTGCGGGCCGCGGCCACCCCGGCCGGCCAGGTCGCCGTGGTCATCGGCGGCGGCTCCGGCCACTACCCCGCCTTCTCCGGCCTGGTCGGCCGCGGACTCGCCCACGGCGCGGCCGTCGGCAACGTCTTCGCCTCGCCCTCCGCCCGGCAGATCCACTCGGTGGCCGAGGCCGCGCACGGCGGCGCCGGAGTCCTGCTGATGTACGGCAACTACGCCGGTGACGTCCTGCACTTCGGACAGGCCGCCGAGCGACTGGCCGCCGACGGCGTCGAGACCCGGACGTTCGCCGTCGCCGACGACATCTCCAGCGCGGCCCCCGACGAGTCCGCCAAGCGGCGCGGCATAGCCGGCGACCTGCCCGTCTTCAAGGCAGCCGCCGCAGCGGCCGAACAGGGACTGCCCCTTGAGCAGGTACTGCGCGTCGCCGAACGGGCCGGCGCCCGCACCCGCTCCTTCGGCATCGCCTTCTCCGGCTGCACCCTGCCCGGCGCCGACCGCCCCCTGTTCACCGTCCCCGAGGCCCGCATGGCCGTCGGCCTCGGCATCCACGGCGAGCCGGGCATCGGCGAGGAGGCCCTGCCCACCGCCGACGAGGCGGCCGGGCTGCTGGTCGGGACCCTGCTGAAGGAACTCCCCGAGGACGTCACGGGCCCGGAGGGACAGCGCGCCGCCGTGATCCTCAACGGCCTCGGCTCGGTCAAGTACGAGGAACTGTTCGTCGTCTACCGCAGGGTCGCGGCGCTCCTCGGCGAGGCCGGAGTGGAGATCGTCGACCCCGAGGTCGGCGAACTGGTCACCAGCTTCGACATGGCCGGCGTCTCGCTCACCCTGACCTGGCTGGACGACC
This sequence comes from Streptomyces sp. NPDC093065, assembly GCF_044754585.1. NCBI lineage: Bacteria > Bacillati > Actinomycetota > Actinomycetes > Kitasatosporales > Streptomycetaceae > Streptomyces > Streptomyces sp. NPDC093065. Next base: position 293,631 of record NZ_JBIVPJ010000003.1, read on the forward strand.
GGCTGGAGGAGCTGTGGCGGGCCCCGGCCGACACACCCGCCTACCGCAAGGGCGCCCTCGGCGTCCCGCGGCCGGACCAGGACCGGGACCCGGCCCCCGTAACGGCCGCCGTCCAGGACGACGCCGTACCCCCCGCCTCCGACGCCTCCCGCGAGGCCGCCGCCACCGTCCTGGCCGCGCTGGACGCGGTGGCCCGCGTCGTCGACACCCACGCCGGCGAACTCGGCCGCATCGACGCGGTGGCCGGCGACGGCGACCACGGCATCGGCATGCGGCGCGGCTCCACCGCCGCCCGGCGGGCCGCCACCGACGCCCACGGGCTCGGCGCGGGCGCCGGCACCGTCCTCACCCGGGCCGCCGACGCCTGGGCCGACAAGGCGGGCGGCACCTCCGGCGCCCTGTGGGGCACGATCCTGCGCTCGCTCGGCACGGCCCTCGGCGACCGGGACGCCCCGGACGCCCGACGGATCGCCGAGGGCGTCGCGGAGGCCTCCGCCGCCGTACGCAGGCTGGGCGGGGCCGAGGTCGGCGACAAGACCATGGTCGACGTCCTGGTCCCCTTCGCCGACGCGCTCAGGGCCGCCACGGCCGACGGCCTGCCGCTGACCGACGCCTGGGACCGCGCCGCGGCCACCGCCACCGGGGCCGCCGCCGCGACCGCGGAGCTGCTGCCCCGCCGCGGCCGGGCCCGACCGCACGCCGAGAAGTCCCTCGGCACCCCCGACGCGGGCGCCCACTCACTCGCCCTGATCACCCGCGCCGTCCACGGCGCACTGCTCAACCACTGAGGAAAGCCGCCATGACCGACAAGCTCCGCATCGTCGTCGGCTCCGACGACGCCGGCCACCAGTACAAGGAAGCCCTCAAGCAGGACCTGCGCGCCAGCGCCCTGGTCGCCGAGGTCACCGACGTCGGCGTCGACGCCGACGGCCACACCGCCTACCCCAAGGTGGCCATCGCCGCCGCCGAGATGGTCGCCCGGGGCGAGGCCGACCGCGCCCTGCTGGTGTGCGGCACCGGCCTGGGCGTCGCCATCGCCGCCAACAAGGTCAAGGGCATCAGGGCCGTCACCGCCCACGACTCCTTCTCCGTCGAGCGGGCGGTCCTCTCCAACAACGCGCAGGTCCTCACCTTCGGCCAGCGCGTCGTCGGCCTGGAACTCGCCCGCCGCCTGGCCGGCGAGTGGCTCACCTACCGCTTCGACGAGAGCTCGGCGTCGGCCGCCAAGGTCCAGCTGATGAGCGACTACGAGACCGCCGACGACGGGCGCGCCCACGAGGAGGACGCCGCCGGCGAGAGCGCGGCCGGCGACGGGGCGGCCGCCTGATGCCCGCCGCCGCACCGTCACCCGTGCTGCTGGGGGTGAGCCTCAAGATGTACTTCGGCCACCACCAGACGCTCAACTGGTCCCGCAGGATCGCGGCCCTCGCCGAACGCCACCCCGCCGTCACCACCGGCGCCGCCCGCCTCTTCGTCCTGCCCGCCTTCCCCGCCCTCGTCCCCGCCACCGGCATCCTCGCCCCCTACGGCGTCGCCCTCGGCGCCCAGGACATCGCCACCGAGGACAGCGGCCCCTACACCGGCGAGGTCGGCGGCCCCCTCCTCAAGGAGATCGGCTGCCGCTACGCCGAGGTCGGCCACGCCGAACGCCGCCGCCTGTACGGCGAGGGCGACACCGTCGTCGCCGCCAAGACCGCCGCGGCCCTGCGCAACGGCCTCACCCCCGTCCTGTGCGTGGGCGAACGCGACGAGGCCGACCCGGCCGACGCCGCGGCCCGCACGGTCGCCGAGGCGGAGCGGCTGCTCGCCGGCCTGGAGGGCGCGGTCGTCCTCGCCTACGAGCCGCAGTGGGCCATCGGTGCCCCCGGGCCCGCCTCCGCCGCCCACATCGCGACCGTCTGCACCGCACTGCGCGGCTGGCTCGACTCCCGGCCCCGGCACGCCGGTTCCACCGTCATCTACGGCGGCAGCGCGGGCCCCGGCCTGCTCACCCGCCTGGGCGGCACCGCCGGGGGCCTCTTCCTCGGCCGCTTCGCCCACGACCCGGCGAACGTCGAGGAGATCCTCGACGAGATCCGCTCCCCGGCCACGACCCCGGCGGCGGTGGCGTGATGGCGTACGGCATCAGCACCTACGCGTACTTCTGGCGCCTCTCCTCCCGCGCACCCGAGCCGATGTCCCTGCCCGACATGCTCCGCGACACGGCGGAGCTGGGCGGCGAGGTCTTCCAGATCTGCGACTACGCGCCGATCGAGTCCTACGACCGCGCACGCCTCGCCGACCTCCGCGCCACCGCCGACGGCCTCGGCCTGACCCTGGAACTCGGCACCCGCGGCGTCCGCCCCGAGCACCTGCTGAAGTACCTCGGCATCGCGGGCGAACTCGGCGTGAGCCTGGTCCGCTCCATGCTCAACACGGGCGACCACCGGCCGGACCCTGCCGAGGCGGTGACCCTCCTGAAGGAGGCCGTGCCCCGCTGCGCCGACGCGGGCGTCACCCTCGGTCTGGAGACCTACGAACAGGTCGCCACCGACGACCTCGTGAACGTCGTACGCGCCGTCGACGACCCGCACCTCGGCATCGTCCTCGACCCCGGCAACAGCGTCGCCCGGCTCGAACGGCCCGCCGACGTCGTGGCCGCCACCGCGCCCCACGTGGTCAACATCCACGTCAAGGACTTCGCCTTCACCCGCCGCGACGGCTGGGTCGGCTTCACCTACGCCGGCTGCCCGCTGGGCGAGGGCCTTCTCGACTACGACGCGATGATCGCCGCCGTACGTCCCGAGGAGCGCGGCGTCAACCAGATCGTGGAGCACTGGCTCCCGTGGCAGGACGAGGGCTACGACGCCACCGCCCGGCTCGAACACCAGTGGACGCGACACAGCATCAACACCCTCCTGAGGAGCGAGTAATGGCCACCGAGATCCAGACCCGGGCCGACGTCAAGACCGTCGCCGTCATCGGGGCCGCCGGCAAGATGGGCCAGCGTGTCTCCGACAACCTGGTCGAGAGCGACTTCCGGGTGCTCTTCAGCGAGGCGTCGCCCAGGGGGCAGGAGCTGATCCGCGGCCTGGGCCGCGAACTGACCGAGTCCGAGGACGCCGCCGCCGAGGCCGACGTCGTGATCCTCGCCGTGCCCGACGTGGTCCTCGGCAGGGTCTCCGAGGAACTGGTGCCGCTCATGAAGCCGGGCACCGTCGTCCTCACCCTCGACCCGGCCGCCGCCTACGCCGGTCTGCTCTTCGCCCGCGACGACATCCACTACGCCTGCGCCCACCCCTGCCACCCCTCGGTGTTCCTGGAGCGCACCACCAAGGAGGAGTGGCAGGACACCTTCGGCGGCATCGCCGCCCCGCAGGAGGTCGTCGCCGCCTACGAGGGCGGGGACGCCGCCAAGCGGGAACTCGCCGACTCCGTCGTCCGCGTCATGTACGCCCCGGTCGTCGACGTCCACTGGGTCACCGTCAAGCAGCTCGCCGTGCTGGAGCCGACCCTCGTGGAGACCATCGCGTGCATGGTCGGCGCCCTGCTGACCGAGGCCCTGCACGAGACCGTCCACACCGTCGGCGTCCCCGAGAAGGCCGCTCGCGCGATGCTGCTCGGCCACACCCAGGTGGCCCTCGCCAACACGCTGAAGGGCTCGAACCCGTTCTCGGACGCCTGCCTGATCGCCATGGACTACGGCCGTGAGTCCATCGTCCGCGAGGACTGGAAGAAGGTCTTCGACGACGAGGAGCTGGACAAGGTCATCACGCGCATGCTGAAGATCAAGGAGATCAAGCGCTGAACCACCCCACGGGCGACGCCGGAGACCGCACGGGCCTCCGGCGTCGTCGCGTGCGCTCAGGCGCGGGTGTCGAACTCGCCCCGCACACCGAGCAGTTCGGACAGGTCCGAGCCGACCGCCAGCTCGCGCGGCGCCGCGCCCCGCCGGAACAGCCGCGCGTCGCGCTCACCGCCGAGCACGGCCCGTACGCCCTCGACCCGCAGCCAGGAACCCTCCCGCAGCCCCAGCACGGGCACGTCGTTCTCCTCCAGGAACTCCCCGAGCCGCTCCTCGCGGGTCTCGCCCTTGTGCGTCGAGCCGGGGTCCGGGTCGAGGTAGTGCGGATTGATCTGGAACGGGACAAGACCCAGCGTCTCGAAGGACGGCGGCTCGACGATCGGCATGTCGTTGGTGGTGCGCAGCGAGGGCGCCGCCATGTTGGTCCCGGCGCTGGCACCCATGTACGGCAGCCCCCCGGTCACGGCCTTGACCAGCGCCTCCCGCAGCCCCGTGCGGTACAGCGCGGCAAGCAGCCGGAAGGAGTTGCCGCCGCCGACGAACACCGCGTCCGCCTCGCCGAGCCGCGCGAGCGGGTCACCGCCCTCGTGCACGCCCCGCACCTCGATCCCGGCGCCGGTGAGCGCGCCCCGGACCCGGGCGGTGTAGGCGTCGTGGTCGGCGAGCGCGTACGGCACGAAGGCGAGCCGGGCCCCGGCGGGCAGGAAGCCGGTCACGGTGTCGAGCGCGTGTTCCAGGTAGCCGCGGCCGTGCTGGGTGGAGTTGGACAGGAGCAGGAGATTCACGGGGGCGGTCCTCGCAGACGGTGGATCGTGGATCAGTGGGTCAGGCGGTGGGCGACGTGCGCGGCGAACGCGGCCGCCGGTGGTGCTGGGGCGGATGCGTCAGGCGCTGCTCCAGCAGCCGGACGGCGCGGCGCAGCACATCGAGGCGGTCCTCGGGCCCCTCGGGGAAGCGCTCCTTGGCGGCGCCGAGACTGAGGCTGCCGTAGGGCTCCGCGCCGAGGAACACCGGCATCGCGACCGTGCCGATGCCGGCGTCGTACTCGCCGACCGTCCAGGCGTGGCCCTGCGCGCGGACGGTGCGGAACTCGCGCTCCAGCTGGTCGGGGTCGGTGACCGTGCGCTCGGTGAAGCGCGCCATCGGGCGGCCACGGAAGAGCCGGTGGCGCTGCTCGTCGGGCAGGAAGGCGTAGAACGACTTGCTGGTGGCGCCCGCGTGCGCCGGGTACAGCTCGCCGACCAGCGGGTAGTAGCGCAGCGGCCCCTCCTCGCCCTCGACGGCCGCGACACAGCGCATGTGGAAGCTGTCGGGCAGGCAGAAGAGCACCGTGTCGCCGGTCGCGGCCCGCAGCTCCTGCAGCACCGGTTCCGCGAGCAGCTCCAGCGAGCCCGACCGCTCCCACAGGCGGCCCAGGCGCAGCGCGGCGGGGCCGATCCGGTAGCGGCGGGTCGCGGGGTCGGAGACCAGGAAGCCGCGGCCCGCGAGGGTGGACAGCAGGCGCTGGGCGACCGAGGTGTCCCAGTCGAACTCTGCGGCGATCTCGGTGACGCCCCAGTCCGGCCGGGTGCGCTCGAACGCCAGCAGCACCAGCAGGGCGCGGTCGACGGTCTGCAGCGCCCCGGCCGGCGTCCTGCGGTCCACGGGCTCAGCGGGGCGACCGGCCATGACGGCTCCTCTCACTCACGCGCATCTCACCATTCAGACCCGTATTGCAGATAACGGGAAACAGTTGCGGACAACGCTAGCCGATCCCGAACCTGCTGTGAGCACCGCCCCCGGTGCGGATCAGGAGAACTGCCCATGTTGAAGTACGTCCTGGACCTCGTGGATCTGCTCGACGATCCCGACGTCGACGGCAAGCGCGTCGCCGCCCACCTGGACTCCGTGGCGGGCCCCGAGGGCTCCGGCGCCGAGGTCACCACCGTCACCGGCGAGCGCGGCTCGACGGACTTCGTGCTCGTGCGGATACCGGGCCGGGCGGGCCGTACCAGCGGTGGCTCCGCGCGGACGCTCGGCGTGGTGGGGCGGCTCGGCGGCGTCGGGGCGCGCCCGGAGGCCGTCGGCCTGGTCTCCGACGCGGACGGCGCGGTCGCGGCGCTCGCCACCGCCGCCAAGCTGCTCGACATGCGCCGCCGGGGCGACGTGCTCGACGGCGACGTGATCGTGGCCACGCACATCTGCCCGAACGCCCCGACCGCGCCGCACGACCCGGTGCCGTTCATGGACTCGCCCGTCGACATCGCGACCATGAACCGGCACGAGGTCACCGGCGAGATGGAGGCCGTGCTCTCCGTCGACACCACCAAGGGCAACCGGATCATCAACCACAAGGGCCTCGCCCTGTCACCCACCGTCAAGGAGGGCTGGGTGCTCAAGGTGAGCGAGCGGCTCGGCGAGCTGCTGGCAGTGGTCACCGGTGAGCCCTTGGTCACGTACCCGGTGACCACCCAGGACATCACCCCGTACGGTAACGGTGTACACCACATCAATTCGATCCTGCAGCCGGCCACGGCGACGGCCGCACCGGTGGTCGGACTCGCGATCACCTCCGCGGCGGCGGTGCCCGGCTGTCAGACGGGTGCGAGCCACGAGACCGACATCGCGGCCGCCGCCCGGTTCGCCGTCGAGACCGCGAAGGCCTACGGCGGCGGACTGCTCGACTTCCACGACGACCAGGAGTTCGACGCCCTCGTGTCCCGCTACGGCTCGCTGACCCGGCTGCAGACCCTCGGCCGCGAACCCGGAGGGTCGTGATCATGACCACGCACAAGAACCCCGCCGGAGAGGCCGCCACCCGGGAAGCGGCCACCGGAGCCGTGGGCAGCGACGACTACGCGCTCTCCCGCGTCCCGCGCGACAAGCGGCTCGGCTTCTGGACCATGCTGCTGCAGTGGCTCGCGCAGTCCGGCTCCATCTCGCAGTTCACCCTCGGCGCCACCATCGGCGTCGGCATGACCTTCGGCGACGCGTTCCTCGCGTTCACCCTCGGCGCGGTGATCCTGGAGGTCGTGATCTTCGCGATCGGCCTCGCCGGCATGCGCGAGGGCCTGGCCACCCCGCTGCTCACCCGCTGGGCGGGCTTCGGGCGCAACGGCTCGGCGCTGGTCAGCCTGGTCATCTCGGTCAGCCTCGTCGGCTGGTTCGGGGTGCAGAACACCATCTTCGGCGACAGCGTGTCCGCGCTCGTCGGCGGTCCGTCCTGGCTGTGGTGCACGGCCGCCGGTGTCGGCATCACCGTGCTGGTCATCTTCGGCTTCAAGTACATGGCCGTCTTCGCGAAGATCGTCACGCCGCTGTTCTTCGCCATGGTCGCCTGGTCGGTCACCGACGCGCTGAGCGACCACTCCTTCTCCGAGCTGATCCACTCCCCGGCACCCGGCGAGACCATCCCGCTCGCCGTCGCCGCGACCGCCATCGCGGGCGGCTTCATGACCGGCGCGATCGTCTCCCCGGAGATGACCCGCTACAACCGCAGGGGCAGCCACGTCTTCCTGCAGAGCGCCTCGTCGATGATCCTCTCCGAGTACATCGTCGGCCTGACCGGCGTCCTGCTCGGCCACATGGTCGGCAGCGGCCAGGTCTCCCAGATCGTCCTCTCCACCTCCGGCGTCTTCGGTGTGCTCGTCGTCCTGATGTCCACCGCGAAGATCAACGACTGGAACCTGTACGGCTCCTCGCTCGGCGTCGTCAACTTCTTCCAGGTCGTCTTCGGCAAGCGCGTGCACCGCGGCGCGGTCACCATCGTCCTCGGCATCGCGGGCACCCTGCTCTCCGCGATCGGCATGATGACCCACTTCACCGACTTCCTGTCCGTGCTGGGCGTCGCCATCCCGCCGGTGGGCGGCATCATCGTCGCCGAGTACTGGGTGGTGCGCCGCATGCGGGCGCCGCTCGACGCCACCCGCGACGCGGAGACCCTGCCGGCCACCTCGCCGACCTGGGTGCCGATGTCCCTGGTCATCTGGGCGGTCGCCTTCTGCGTCGGCAAGTTCTACGACGGCGGCATCCCCGCCCTGAACTCCCTGCTGACCGCCTTCGTCCTCTACTGCGCCCTCGGCCTCGCCGGCTGGATCAGGACGTACGGCACCACCGCCCTGGACGACACCACCGAACCCACCCCGGCCGCCTCCGGCACGGCCACCGTAGGAGCACCGTGAGCACCACCGTCCCCGCCCTCGTCCCGGCCTCCGAACAGGCACAGCGGGAGGTCGGCGACCTCTGCGCGGAGCTGATCCGCTTCGACACCTCCAACCCCACCAGCGACGAGCGCGCCTGCGCCGACTGGGTCGTGGCCCGCCTCGCCGAGGCCGGCATCGCCTCCGAACTGGTGGAGAGCGCCCCGGGCCGTGCCAACGTCGTCGCGCGCATCCCGGGCGCCGATCCGGCCCGCGGCGCCCTGCTGGTCCACGGCCACCTGGACGTCGTACCGGCCGACGCCGCCGAGTGGCGGGTGCCGCCGTTCTCCGGGGAGATCCACGACGGCTACCTGTGGGGCCGCGGCGCCATCGACATGAAGGACACGGTGGCCGTGATGCTCGCCACCGCCCGGCACTTCGCCCGCACCGGCACCCGGCCCGCCCGCGAGATCGTCCTCGCCTTCCTCGCCGACGAGGAGGCCGGCGGCAAGTTCGGCGCCCACTGGCTGGTCGAGCACCGGCCCGACCTGTTCGCCGGCGTCACCGAGGCGATCGGCGAGGGCGGCGGCTTCAGCTACGCCCTCGACGACACCCGGCGCCTCTACCCGATCGAGAACGCCCAGCGCGGCATGGCCTGGATGGAACTGACGGCCGCCGGACGCGCCGGGCACGGCTCCTCCCCGAACGACGAGAACGCCGTCACCGACCTCGCCGAGTCCCTCACCCGCATCGGACGCCACACCTTCCCCGTCCGGCTGATCGAACCGGTGCGCGCCCTGCTCGCCGAGGCCGCCCGCCTCCAGGGCGTCGACCTCGACCTCGACGCCGAGGACCTGGACGCGGAGCTGGCCAAGCTGGGCCATGTGGCCGACTTCATGCAGGTCGTGCTGCGCAACTCGGCCAACCCCACCATGTTCACGGCCGGCTACCAGACCAACGTCATCCCCGGCCGGGCCACCGCCCGCGTCGACGGCCGCTTCCTGCCGGGCCACGAGCAGGAGCTGATCGACACCGTCGACGCCCTGCTGCTGCCCTCGGTGTCCCGGGAGTGGGTCAACCACGACATCGCGATGGAGACCTCCTTCGACGGCCCGCTCGTCGACGCCATGTGCGCCGCCGTGCGCGCCGAGGACCCCGACGGCCACCCGGTGCCGTACTGCAACCCGGGCGGCACCGACGCCAAGGCCTTCACCAAGCTGGACATCCGCTGCTTCGGCTTCAAGGGGCTGAAGCTGCCCCACGACCTGGACTACGGCCGGCTCTTCCACGGCGTCGACGAGCGGGTGCCGCTGGAGGGCCTGCGCTTCGGCGTACGGGTGATGACCCGGCTGTGGCAGGAGTGCTGACCGGCACGGCCGCGGGAATGCCCCGGCCGCCGTCCGTGTTGTGCGGCGTGACTGACATGCGCGGGACAGAACGGCAGCCCGCGCCGCGGTCGGAAGGAGCACCATGGCACGCAGCACCGCACGCCCGGTCGTCAGGCTGAAGTCGACCGCCGGGACCGGCGTCACCTACGTCACCCGCAAGAACCGCCTCAACGATCCCGACCGGCTCGTCCTGCGCAAGTACGACCCGGTGGCGGGGGAGCACGTGCCGTTCCGCGAGGAACGCTGAACGGCGCCGAGGAGCAGGAGGAGGCAGTCGTGAAGGTCCGCAACTCACTGCGCGCCCTCAAGGCCAGGCCCGGCGCCCAGGTGGTGCGCCGCCGGGGCGTGACCTACGTGATCAACAAGAAGGACCCGCGCTTCAAGGCCCGTCAGGGCTGAGGGGGTGCGCGCTTCCCGGCCCGGCCCCTGCCCGACAGGGGGGCCGGGCCGAGGCGTGTCCGTGCGCGTACGCAGGCGGGCCGGGATCAGTCCGTCACGTCGACGCCGTACCCCCGGGCGAGGGCGCCGAGGTCGTGGTCGTAGCCCTGGCCGACGGCGCGCAGCCGCCAGCTCTCCCCGCGCCGGTAGAGCTCCGCCAGGAGCATCGTGCGCTCGGTGGTGGCGGCGTCCAGGGTGGCCTGGGCGAGGGCGGCCGCGCTGGTGCCGGGCCCCGAGACGATGTGCAGGGCGCCCACGTCGCCGAAGGCCGGGGAGCCGTCGATCGCGGCGGCGACGACGACCTTGCGGGCCGAGGGCGGCAGCGAGGCGAGGTCCACGCTGACGGTCTGCTCGGTCGGGCCGTCGCTCAGCAGCCGCACCGTGCCGCCCGGGTTCTCCGGGGCGCCGTAGAAGACGAAGTCCTCGTCGAAGGAGACCTGCTCGTCCTCGTCCAGCACGAACGCCACCACGTCGATCTCGCACGCCGTCTGCTGGGCCCAGGAGGCGGTGACGGTCCAGCGATCCGCCGGGCCCCGCCCCTTCGGCAGGGGGAGGTCGACGACGCCGCCGCGCGGCAGCACATGGGCGGCCGCGCGGTTGCCGCCCGCCCCGGACGCCTCCGTGACCACCGGTGCGGCCAGCCACGGGGCGTCGTGGACGGGCAGGAGCAGCGCGGTGATCCGGGCCAGCCGGCGGTCGGCGTGGCCGCCGTCGAGGACGACCACGTCGGTGACGCCCGCGGACAGGTTGACGGCGGCGGCCCCGCCGAGTGCGACGACGCGGGTGCGGGCGGCGACCGCCTCGGGGTGGGTGCCGCCGAGCACCAGGACCCGGCGCCCGGAGAGCGGCCCGCGCGGCTTGGCGGCACGCTTCCCGCCGGGATGCGGACCGGCGGCGGCCGCGCCCGGCACCGGTGTGCGCGGCGTCGGTACGGCCGGCAGCGCGGGGGAGGGCGCGGACCCCGGGACCGGCCCGCGACCGGGGGCCGGGGTCCCTACGGGGTCCGGGGTCCGTACGGGGTCCGGTGCCGGACCGGCCTCCGGCACCGGTACGGAATGCGGGACCTGCGCGGGTCCGGGGGCCGCCGTCCCCTCGTGCGAGGTGCCGGGGCGGACATCGTCCAGCAGCCGCAGGAAGGCCGGCTCGTCGATCACCGGGACGCCCTCGGCGCGTGCCCGGCGCGCCTTGGCCGAGTCCGCGGCGGAGTCGTTGGTCACCAGGGCGCTGGTGTGTCTGCTGACCGAGCCCACCATGTTGAGCCCCGCCGCGGCACCCCGCAGCACCAGGTCCGTCCGTTCGGTCCGGGTCTCCCCGGTGACGGCGACCTTCATGCCCTGCACCAGCGGACCGCCCGGGGCGAGCCGCCCCGGGTTGCGGAAGGCGCACGGTGTCTTGGGCGGCTTCGGCGCGAACTGCGGGTCCTGCCGCGGCGGGCAGGCCACCAGGGGCAGCGGCAGGTCCAGTCGCGCCGCCTGACGCAGCGAGGCGCGCAGCACCCCCGCCAGGACCCGCGTGTCGTCCAGCGCGTCGTGCGCCTTGAGCTGCGGCACACCGTAGTGAGCGGCGAGCGTGCCGAGCCTCAGGTCGTCCGTCGGCGGGTCGACGCGCCGGTTCAGGGCCAGGGTGCACAGCCGCCTGGCCACCGGCAGCCGCAGCCGGGCCCGCGCGAACTCGTGGGCGAGGAAGTCGTAGTCGAACTGGGCGTTGTGGGCGACCAGCACTCGGCCGTCCAGCAGAGCGCCGATCCGCCCGGCCACCTGGCCGAAGGCCGGTGCCCCGCGCAGCCGTTCGGCCGTCAGACCGTGCACATGCACCGGCCCCGGGTCGCAGCCCGGGTCCAGCAGGGTCGAGAACTCCCCGGTCTGCTCGCCGTCCGGGCCCAGTGTCACCACGGCAACGGACAGCACCCGGTCGCGGCGCGGTACGAGACCGGAGGTCTCCACGTCGACCAGCGCCCATTCGAAGGCGTAGTCACGCAGGTCGGACGGATCGGAGGGGGCGGGCGCGAGAGACATGGAGGAAGGATGGAGGTATATCCACATCTCCTTCAACTCGAACGACCATTGATCCCGTTTTGCGGCGTCCCCGACCCGCGTCGCTCGACGCTCCGGGCCTCCTGACACACTGCTGGGCGAGCCACCCGCCCAGGCACCAGGAGGAGTTCGTCGTGACCGAGCAGCCGCTGGACCGCGTCGCCCGGATCGAGCGCCGGTTCAACACGCTCTTCGCGGAGTACTTCGACACGCTGGGCCGGACCCTGGACGCCCCGTCCTTCAGCCGCTTCACCCCGGAGTGCGTCGGGTTGCTGCGCGACCTGTCGCTGCGCGGCGGCAAGCGGATGCGGGTGGTGCTGCTGCACGAGGCCGCGCGCCTGGTGACCGCCGACCCGGTCGAGGGGCTGGACGCCGCGGCGCTGAGCGTCGAACTCCTGCAGACCCACGGCCTGGTGCACGACGACCTCATCGACGACAGCGCCACCCGCCGGGGCGGCCCCACCACGTACTACGCCTACCGGGAGCGCTTCCCCGAGCACCCGCGGGCGGCGCTCGGCCTCACCGTGCTCGCGGGCGACCTCGCGCTCGCCCTGAGCCTGCGGGTGCTGCTGGACGCCGGACTGCCGGCCGGGATGCGGCAGGCGATGGTCGAGGTCCAGACGCGGGCGGCGGCCGACACCTTCGTGGGCCAGATCGTCGACCTGGAACGGGACTTCGCCGGCACGGTGCCGGACGCGGACGTGCTGCACGACGTCGCCGACCACAAGACGGCCCGTTACTCGGTGCTGGCGCCGATGCGTCTGGGCCTCCTGGCGGCAGGCGTCGAACCGGGTGCCCACGAGGACGAGCTGCGCCGGTACGCGAGGCTGGTCGGCATCTGCGGGCAGATGCGCGACGACTGGCTGGACCTGTTCGGCGACGAGGAGACCCTGGGCAAGCCGACGGGCGGCGACGTCCGCGAGGGAAGGCGCAGTTACGCCGTGGCCCGGCTGCTGACCACGGCCACGGGCCCGGAGCGGGCCACGCTGGAGGCCGTCCTCGGGGACCCCGCCTGCACCCCGGAGGCCGTCGCAGAGATCCGGAGGATCGGCGAACGCAACGGTGTGGCGGACCTGTTGCAGGCCGACATGCGGCGGCACGCGGACCGGGCCCGCCTGGTGGCCGAGGGCTGGCGCGGCCGGTGGCGGGCGGAGGCCGTCGACTTCTTCGCCCGGGTGCCGGTGTGGAGCGTCGAACGGTCCCGCTGAACCGGCGTGTCAAGGGCGCGGCACCGGGCCGGCCCGCCCGCCCCGCCCGTTGTCAGTGGCTGCCCCTACGGTTTCAGGCAGTGGGACCCGCGGACACGCCGCGGGACCGACCGGGGAGAGGTCTGCCATGTCGAGGACGTACCTGGAGCTGTCGCAGGACGACGGGAGCGCGCACAAGTTCTACGAAGTCACCGTCCAGGGACAGACCGTGTCGGTGCGCTACGGCCGGATCGGCGCCGCCGGGCAGACCCAGACGTCGGCCTTCCCCACCGTCCAGAAGGCCGAGGCCGCCGCGGCCAGGAAGATAGGCGAGAAGATCCGCAAGGGCTACGAACCCGCCGTGCAGGGACAGCGCGCGCCCCGCGCCGTCACCCGCCGGCAGGTGGCCTCGGCACCCTCCACGGCCCGCGCGGTCGCACCGGTCCTGTGGCGGTTCCGCACCGGCTCCGCGGCGTTCGGCATCCACATCGACGAGGACCAGTGCTGGGTGGGCAACCAGGCGGGCGACGTCTACACCCTCGCCCACGGCGGCGAGGTCCTCGCCCGCTACCAGCTGCCGGACGGCGTCAAGTGCCTGGTCGCCGACGACTTCTGGATCTACGCGGGCTGCGACGACGGCCGGGTCTACGACCTGTCGTCCAAACTGCCCTTCGCCGCCTACGACATCGCCGCCGACGTGGACATCTTCTGGCTCGACATCCACGAGGGAGTGCTCAACGTCGCGGACCGCGCCGGGCGGCTGACCGTCATCGACCACGAGGACGAGCACCAGTGGTCGCGCGGCGGGCGCGGTGAGCACGCCTGGATGGTGCGCGCCGACGACCGCGCGGTCTACCACGGCCACACCCGCGGTGTGACGGCCCACGCCCCCGACGGCGGCACCGAGTTGTGGCACACGCCCACCCAGGGGGCCGTGCTCTTCGGCTGGCAGGAGGACGACGCGGTCTACGCGGGGACCTCGCGCCACACCGTTCAGCGGATGTCCAAGGCGACCGGTGCCGCCGAGGCGACGTACCACTGCGACAGCCCGGTCTACTCGTGCGCCACCTCGCCCGGCGGCCGGTTCGTCTTCGCCGGGGACTCGGCGTCCTCGGTGTACTGCTTCGACCGGGACGGCACCCGCCTGTGGAAGCTCGGCACGGGCGGCGGCTCCGCACTGTCCATGCAGTACCGCGACGAGCGGCTCTTCCTCGTCACCACGGACGGTTCCCTGGTGTGCGTGGACGCGAGCGAGACGGCGGTCGCCGCGGCCCAGCAGGGCTCGGTGCCCGTCGCCCGCGACGTCAAGCTCGCGGCCACCCTGCCGACGTACGCGCCGGCCACCGCGGCCGCCGCCGTCGCGACCGTGACTGCGGCGCCCGCGGGCTCGGTGGTGGTCGAGTGCGTCCAGGAGCACGGCCGCACCCGGATCCACGTGGTGTCGCAGGGGTACGACCACTCGTGGAACGTCCAGTTCCCGAGGGCGATCAGGGAGCCCGGCGCGCGGTACGTGGTCGACTCGCTGCACGCCGCGTCGGGCGGCTTCTACCGGGTGCGCGGGGACATCAGGCGCCTGCGGTGAACGCCGCCGGCGGTGTCAGGCGATGGAGGCCGCGACGACGGCGGACACCGCGAGGTTGCAGGACGCCGTCACCCACACGGCCGGGTGCGGCTCCGGCTCGACCAGCGTCGCGCCCAGCCGCCCCGGCGTGATCAGGTCGACCACCAGGAAGGCCACGGCCATCATCACGAGACCCAGCAGCCCGAACACGGCCGTGGACACCAGGCCCTTGCCGAAGTCCTCGTACGTCGTCCATATGGAGGTGAAGACGATGCCGCCGATGCCGAGCAGCGCGGAACTGAGCACCAGGGCGGCGTTGCGGTTGCGCTGCTCCCAGATCTGCCGGCCGAGCTTCCCGGGCGTCAGCACGTCCACGAGGACGATGCCGAGGACCAGGAGGACCAGACCCAGGCCGCCGTAGGCGGCGGCCCGGCCGAGTCCGTTGACGATGTCGCTCATGGCGTTGCCGGCTCCGTAGCGTGAGAGATCACGAGCGTGGGGAGCGCGAGTGATCGTGGTCAAGGCGCTGCAAAATGTAGCGCACCCGCCGGCTCGCTCAAGAGGCGGTCCGCAGCGCGCGGTTGCGGCGCACGGACGACCAGAACGAGGCACCGATCAGGACCACGCCGACGAGGCCGGTGATGATCTCGTTGATCTGGTACTGGATGGTGACCAGCAGGATGACGGACAGGGCGCCGATGGCGTAGTGGGCGCCGTGCTCCAGGTAGACGTAGTCGTCGAGGGTGCCCTGGCGGACCAGGTAGACCGTGAGGGACCGGACGTACATGGCGCCGATGCCGAGGCCCAGCGCCATCAGGACGATGTCGTTCGTGATGGCGAAGGCGCCGATGACCCCGTCGAAGGAGAAGGAGGCGTCCAGGACCTCCAGGTAGAGGAACATGAAGAACGCGGCCTTGCCCGCCAGCTTGACCGGTGTGTCCCGTCGCCCCGACCGCTGTGCCGCCTCCTGCGCCTCGTGCTCGCGTTCCTCCTCGTTCTCCAGCCGCTGCTCGAAGAAGCCGGAGAGACCGCCGACCACCATGTAGGTGATCAGACCGGCGATGCCCGCGAGCAGTACGGTCTCCGCCTTGTCGGCGTGCGTGCCGCCGTGCTGATGGGCGTGGGCGCCGAAGGTGGTCGCGGAGACCAGCAGCACGACCAGGGCGATGCAGACCGACAGCATGTCGACGCTGCCCAGCTTGGCCAGCGGACGCTCCAGCCACCCCAGCCACTTGATGTCCCGGTCCTCGAAGACGAAGTCGAGGAAGATCATCAGAAGGAACATGCCACCGAAGGCCGCGATCGACGGATGCGCGTCCGTCACCAGCTCCTGATAGCGGTCCTTGTCGGTGAGCGCCAGGTGCACCGCGTTCCACGGACCCAGCCGGGCACTGATCGCCACGATCAGCACCGGGAAGACCAGCCGCATCCCGAACACCGCGATCACGATGCCGACGGTGAGGAAGATCCCCTGCCAGAAGGCGTTCATCTTCTTCAGGATCCCGGCGTTGATCACCGCGTTGTCGAAGGACAGCGAGATCTCCAGGACGGAGAGGATGGCCACGATGCCGAGGGCGGTCCAGCCGTCGTAGAGCACGCCCGCGGCCAGACCGAGGGCGGTGACGACAAAGGCCCAGCGGAACGTCTTCAAGAGCACCGGCAACTCATTCCTGTCGTCGCACTGTACGGGGTGGCATCCCATGCCAGTGCCCGCCACACACGTTGTCTACCACGTTCGTCCCGAGGCACCCGGACGGGCGTTCCGGACGACGCCGGGAGCGGGAACCCTCCCGAGTGGAGTGGCTCGTTTCCTTGAGTCGTTCGTGTTCCAGGGAGTAGGTTCCCCGCCATGACGGCATCCCGGAACTCCCGGAATCCGGCCACCGCCGACGAGCTGCGCCGGGCGGGACTGCGGGTGACCGCCGCCCGCCTCGCGCTGCTCGAGACCGTCCGGGAGGGCGGCCATCTGGACGCCGGGGCCCTGGCCTCCACAGTCCGCCGACGCGTGGGGCACGTCTCCCTCCAGGCCGTGTACGACGCCCTGCACGCCCTCACCGCGGCCCGGCTCGTGCGCCGTGTCGAACCGCCCGGCGGCCCTGCGCGGTTCGAGGGCCGGGTCGGTGACAACCACCACCACGTCCTGTGCCGGTCCTGCGGCGCCCTCGCCGACGTCGACTGCGCCGTCGGCGACGCGCCCTGCCTGACCGCCTGTGACGACCACGGCTTCGTGATAGACGAGGCCGAGGTCATCTACCGGGGCCTGTGCCCCGGCTGCTCCATCCCCGGCAGTTCCCCAGCACCGTGATCCGCCCCGTTCGGAAGGATTCCCATGTCCGAGAACCACGATGCCATCGTGACCGACGCGAAGGCCGAGGAGACGGGTGGTTGCCCGGTCGCCCACGGACGCGCCCCGCACCCCACGCAGGGCGGCGGAAACCGTCAGTGGTGGCCGGAGCGGCTCAACCTGAAGATCCTCGCCAAGAACCCCGCCGTCGCCAACCCGCTGGGTGAGGAGTTCGACTACGCGGAGGCCTTCAACGCCCTCGACCTGGCGGCCGTGAAACGGGACATCGCCG
Organism: Streptomyces sp. NPDC093065; assembly: GCF_044754585.1. NCBI lineage: Bacteria > Bacillati > Actinomycetota > Actinomycetes > Kitasatosporales > Streptomycetaceae > Streptomyces > Streptomyces sp. NPDC093065. The sequence continues at coordinate 310,716 of NZ_JBIVPJ010000003.1, forward strand.
AGGTGCTGACCACCTCGCAGGACTGGTGGCCCGCCGACTTCGGCAACTACGGCCCGCTGATGATCCGCATGGCCTGGCACAGCGCCGGTACCTACCGCATCAGCGACGGCCGCGGCGGCGCCGGCGCCGGCCAGCAGCGCTTCGCCCCGCTCAACAGCTGGCCCGACAACGGCAACCTCGACAAGGCCCGCCGCCTGCTGTGGCCGGTCAAGAAGAAGTACGGCCAGAACCTCTCCTGGGCCGACCTGCTCGTCCTCACCGGGAACGTGGCGCTGGAGACGATGGGCTTGGAGACCTTCGGCTTCGCCGGCGGCCGCGCCGACGTGTGGGAGGCCGAGGAGGACGTCTACTGGGGCCCCGAGACCACCTGGCTCGACGACCGGCGCTACACCGGCGACCGCGAGCTGGAGAACCCGCTCGGCGCCGTCCAGATGGGCCTGATCTACGTCAACCCGGAGGGCCCGAACGGCAATCCGGACCCGATCGCCGCCGCCCGCGACATCCGCGAGACCTTCCGCCGCATGGCGATGAACGACGAGGAGACCGTCGCGCTGATCGCCGGCGGACACACCTTCGGCAAGACCCACGGCGCCGGTCCGGCCGACGCGGTCGGCGACGACCCCGAGGCAGCCGGCATGGAGCAGCAGGGCCTCGGCTGGAAGAGCAGCCACGGCACGGGCAAGGGCGGCGACGCCATCACCTCCGGCCTGGAGGTCACCTGGACCAGCACGCCGACCCAGTGGGGCAACGGCTTCTTCAAGAACCTCTTCGAGTACGAGTACGAGCTGGAGCAGAGCCCGGCCGGCGCCAACCAGTGGGTGGCCAAGGACGCCCCCGAGATCATCCCCGACGCGCACGACCCGGCGAAGAAGCACCGCCCCAGGATGCTCACCACCGACCTGTCGCTGCGCCTCGACCCGATCTACGGGCCGATCTCCCGCCGGTTCTACGAGAACCCGGAGGAATTCGCGGACGCCTTCGCACGCGCCTGGTTCAAGCTGACCCACCGCGACATGGGCCCCAAGTCCCTGTACCTCGGCCCGGAGGTCCCCGAGGAGACCCTCATCTGGCAGGACCCGCTGCCCGAGCCCGAGGGCGAGGCCATCGACGCCGAGGACATCGCGACCCTCAAGACCAAGCTCCTCGAGTCCGGCCTGTCGGTGTCACAGCTGGTCACCACCGCGTGGGCCTCGGCGTCCACCTTCCGCGGCAGCGACAAGCGCGGCGGCGCCAACGGCGCCCGCATCCGCCTGGAGCCCCAGCGCGGCTGGGAGGTCAACGAGCCCGACGAACTGGCCCAGGTGCTGCGCGTGCTGGAAGGCGTCCAGCGGGAGTTCAACTCCGGCTCCGGCGCCAGGAAGGTCTCCCTGGCCGACCTGATCGTCCTCGGCGGCTCGGCCGCGGTCGAGAAGGCCGCCAAGGAAGCCGGCTTCCCGGTGGAGGTCCCCTTCGCCGCGGGCCGTGTGGACGCGACCGAGGAGCACACCGACGCCGAGTCCTTCGAGGCCCTCGAGCCGACCGCCGACGGCTTCCGCAACTACCTCGGCAAGGGCAACCGGCTGCCGGCCGAGTTCCTCCTCCTCGACCGGGCCAACCTGCTCACCCTGAGCGCGCCCGAGATGACCGTCCTGGTCGGTGGCCTGCGCGTGCTGGGCGCGGGCCACCGGCAGTCCCAGCTCGGCTTGTTCACCCGGACGCCCGGCTCGCTGACCAACGACTTCTTCGTCAACCTGCTCGACCTCGGCACCACGTGGAAGGCGACGTCCGAGGACCAGACCACGTTCGAGGGCCGCGACGCCGCCACGGGCGAGGTCAAGTGGGCCGGCAGCCGTGCCGACCTGGTCTTCGGCTCGAACGCCGAACTGCGGGCGCTCGCCGAGGTCTACGCGAGCGACGACGCCAAGGAGAAGTTCGTGCACGACTTCGTCGCCGCCTGGGTCAAGGTCATGAACCTCGACCTCTTCGACCTGGCCTGATCCGCCTCGTCCGTCCCACGGCCGCAGGGCCGGCCGGAACCGGCACCAGCCGCCGGTTCCGGCCGGCCCCGCGGCGGGTGCGGGGCGAATTCGGGTGGCCCCGGGCGGCACACGGTGCTGGGATGGCCCGATGCTCAGTGATGCGCCGACGGCCGTCGACCGCGGGCGGTACCAGGACACCGTCACCCCCTGGGAGGAACCGGCCTGGCGCGCCGGGGCACTCGACTGGGTGCGGGCCGGGCTCACCTCCCACGGCCTGCGGCCCACGGGAAGGTGGCGGGTGCGGCTGCGCCCCTGGTCCGTGCTGCTGCGGCTGGACGTGGAAGGACGGGAAGCGGTCTGGTTCAAGGCGAACCCGCCGGCCAGTGCCTTCGAGGGCGCGTTGACTGCGGCCCTGGCCCGCTGGGTCCCCGGGCACGTGCTGCGGCCGTTGGCGGTGGACACCGACCGGGGCTGGTCGCTGCTGCCCGACGGGGGACCGCTCTTCCGGGACGTCCTCGCACGGGAGACGGCCGCTCTGGGCGTCTGGGAGGAACTCGTGCGCCAGTACGGGGCCGTGCAGCACGCCCTGACCCCGCACGCGAGCGACGTCGAAGGCCTGGGCGTGCCCGCCGTGCCCGTGGGCGCGCTGCCCGGCCTCCTCGACCGGCTCGACGACACGCCGCTGCCGCCGCACGACCGGAACGCGCTGCGGGAACTGCGCCCCCGCCTGCTCGACTGGTGCGCGGAACTCGCCGCCCTGGGCGTCCCCGACTCCCTCGACCACGCGGACCTGCACGACGGCCAGGTGTTCCACCCCGCGCCCGGCAGATTCACCTTCTTCGACTGGGGCGACGCCGTCGTGGCCCATCCCTTCGCCGGCCTCGTCGTCCCCGCCCGCCGGGCCGTCGAGCACCACGGACCGCAGGTGCTGCCGCGCCTGCGCGACGCCTACCTCGAGCCCTGGACGGGCGCCGGCCGTTCGACGGCCCAACTGCGGCGCGCGGTGAGCCTCGCCTGGCGGCTCAGCGCCCTGAACCGCGCCGCCGCCTACCGCAGGCTCTTCCCCACCGCGTCCGGCGCCGCCGGTGCCGAGACGGCCGCGGCGGGCGCCCGCTGCCTCCTCGAACTGCTGGAGGAACCGCCGTTCTGACCGAGGCCCCGCTCCTCGGCGCGCGGACCGTTGTCAGTGGCGGATGCGAGGCTTCACCTCATGGATGAGGTGGAGTTCATGCGCGGCAGGGTCTACGGCGCCGACCACGACAACCCCGGCCCGCGCGCCGGACGCGTCTACGCGCATCTGGTGGGCGGCCCCCTGGACGGCCTGCTGCTGGACGTCACGGACCTCACGGAACGCGAGCGCGGGCGCGGGGTGGCACTGGCGACCGAGATAGGCCGCTACGGCCCGGGCGGCCGGGCCTCCTACACCCCGAGGCCGGGCGACGCGCGCCGCTTCGACTGGCGGGGCGACGTGCCCTGATCCGGCACCACTCCCGGCCCGGCGCCCGGCCGTGCGCGTACCCGGTACCGCGTCCCGTCGCCGCCGGTCACCAATCCGGGGTGCCCCGCGGCCCCGGATTACCGGCGTGAGCGACGAAGACAAGACCCCACGCAAAGCGTCGGCCGGGACCTGGATCCGCCTCGGGCTGGGAGCGTTGAGCGGTCTCCTGGCAGGGGGCGCCGCGCTGACCGTCGCCGAGCTCGCGGCGGCGGCCGTACGCCCGCAGGCCGGCCCGGTCGTCGCAGTCGGCGGAGCCGCGATCGACCGTACGCCGACCGCCGTGAAGGACTGGGCGATCCGCACCTTCGGCGCCGACGACAAGCTGGTGCTCCAGCTCGGCATCCTCGCCGTACTGACCCTGTTCGCCCTGGCCCTGGGCGCGTTCGCCGTCCACCGCCGGCGCACCGGCGCCGCGGGAGTCCTCGTCTTCGGAGCCGTCGGCGCCGCGGCGGCTCTCGGCAGGCCCGACTCCGTCGGCGTCACGGACGCCCTGCCCTCCGTCCTGGGGGCCGTCGCCGGGGCGGTGCTCCTGTACTTCCTCGTCGGTCTCCTGCCGCCACCGCCCCGCGGGGCACCGGAGGAGCGGGGCGAGGGCTGGGACCGGCGCCGCTTCGTGATCGCGGCGACCGCCGCGGCCGCCGCCTCGGCCGGGGCCGGCGTCCTGGGCCGGGCGCTCAGCGGCGCGGGCGGCCGGGAAGCGGTCGCCTCCCGCCAGAACGTCACCCTCCCGCCGCCCGGCTCACCGGCCCCGCCGGTGCCGCGGGGCGCACGGGTCAGGGTGGCCGGGATCAGCCCCTTCACCACCCCGAACAGCGACTTCTACCGGGTCGACACCGCCCTGGTGGTCCCCAAGGTGGACGCCACGGCCTGGCGGCTGCGGATCCACGGCGAGGGGGTGGCCCGGGAGAGGACGCTGACCTTCGACGACCTCCTGCGGCGGGAGCTGATCGAGCGGGACATCACCCTCACCTGTGTGTCGAACGAAGTCGGCGGCCCGTACGTCGGCAACGCCCGCTGGATCGGCGTCCGCCTCGCCGACCTGCTGGAGGAGTGCGGCGTGCGGCGGCCGTCGAAAGGCGGCCCGGCGGATCAGCTCGTGGCCCGCTCCGTGGACGGCATGACCATCGGCAGCCCCGTGGAGGACGTCATGGACGGCCGCGACGCGATGCTGGCCGTCGGCATGAACGGCGAGCCCCTGCCCTTCGACCACGGATTTCCCGTCCGCATGCTGGTGCCCGGCCTCTACGGCTATGTCTCGGCCTGCAAATGGATCGAGGAGATCGAGCTGACCACGTTCGACGCCTACGACTCGTACTGGGTCGAGCGCGACTGGGCCCGGCAGGCACCGATCAAGACCCAGTCCCGGATCGACACCCCGAAGCCGTTCGCCCGGCCGAAGGCGGGCACGGTGATGGTCGCCGGGGTCGCCTGGGCCCAGCACCGCGGCATCGACAAGGTCGAGATCCGCGTCGACGACGGTCCCTGGCAGGAGGCCACCCTGGCGGCCGAGGACTCGCGGGACACCTGGCGGCAGTGGTCGTACGCCTGGCGGGCCACCAAGGGCGGCCACAACCTCACCGTGCGGGCGACCGACCGGACCGGCGAGGTGCAGACCGAGAAGCGCACCCGCACCGTCCCCGACGGCGCGAGTGGATGGCACTCGGTGGTGGTCACGGTGGACTGACGGCACGGGCCCGGCCCGGACGGCCGGGCCCGCGGTCCCGTCAGCCGAACTGGCCGGGCTGGTAGCTGCCGGCGGGCTGCTGGTTGATCACGTTGATGCGGTTGTAGGCGTTGATGATGGCGATGAGCGAGAGGAGGGCGATCAGCTGGTCCTCGTCGTAGTACTTGGCCGCGTTCGCCCAGGCCTCGTCCGTGACACCGCCCGCCGCGTCCGCGATGCGGGTGCCCTGTTCGGACAGCTCCAGCGCGGCACGCTCGGCGTCGGTGAAGACCGTGGCCTCCCGCCACGCGGCGACCAGGTTGAGCCGCTGCTGGGTCTCACCGGCGGCGGTGGCGTCCTTGGTGTGCATGTCGGTGCAGAAGCCGCAGCCGTTGATCTGGCTGGCGCGGATCTTCACGAGCTCCTGGGTCGCCGTGGGCACCCCCGACTCGGAGGCGACCTTGGCCGCCGAGTTGATGTGCTTGAGCACCTTGCCCGCGAAGGGGTTGCCGAAGAAGTTGAGACGCGGTTCCATCAGGTTCTCCCGGTCGAGTGGTCGTTACGCCCTACTGACAGCGCAGCCCGGGGATGTGTGACAACGGCCTTCCCCGCCTGCCGGGTCGCGGGGTCGGCGGAGGACCTGCCACCGGGGGTCCGGGCCCGTTCCACCGCTCGCTCACCTTCACACCCGAGGACGGGCGCGGGAGGCCACCGGCCGGGCAGCGTCTGCCGGGCCGGCCGCACCGGCCGGCCCCCGGCAAGCGTTTTCTGTCCGACGCCTTGACGTGTACGCGGCGTAGTGAGTTTCATGGGGCCCGATGTGGGAGCGCTCCCACGCGCCTTTCCGTGCCGTCGCCCGTGTCCGCACTACCCCTCCTGGAGTCGCCGTGCGCACAGCAAGACGCGATACACCAGCACCGAAGACCCTCTCCGCCCGCCTGCTGACCGGCCTGGCCGCGCTGATCGGGCTGGTCGTCGTCGGCGCCCTCTTCCCGGGGGCGGCCGCGGCACAGTCGTCCGGCGCCCAGGCGGCCGGCCTGCACATCGACGGGGGCCGGCTGCTGGAGGCCAACGGCGACGACTTCGTCATGCGCGGGGTCAACCACGCCCACACCTGGTACCCCGGCGAGACGCAGTCGCTGGCGGACGTCAAGGCGCTGGGCGCCAACAGCGTCCGGGTCGTCCTCTCCGACGGGTACCGCTGGAGCGAGAACGGCCCCGAGGACGTCGCCGCCGTCATCGAGCAGTGCAAGGCCAACCGGCTGATCTGCGTCCTGGAGGTGCACGACACCACCGGATACGGCGAGGACGCCGCGGCCGGCACCCTCGACCACGCCGCCGACTACTGGATCGGCCTCAAGGACGTGCTGGCCGGCCAGGAGGACTACGTCGTCGTCAACATCGGCAACGAGCCCTGGGGCAACACCGACCCCGCCGGCTGGACCGAGCCGACCGTGGCGGCCGTCAAGAAGCTGCGCGACGCCGGACTCCGGCACACGATCATGGTGGACGCGCCCAACTGGGGCCAGGACTGGCAGGGCGTCATGCGCGCCAACGCGCAGACCGTCCACGACGCCGACCCGACCGGCAACCTGATCTTCTCCATCCACATGTACAGCGTCTTCGACACGGCCCAGGAGATCACCGACTACCTGAACGCCTTCGTCGACGCCGGACTGCCCCTGCTCATCGGTGAGTTCGGCGGACCGGCGGACCAGTACGGCGACCCCGACGAGGACACCATGATGGCCACCGCCGAGCAGCTCGGGCTCGGCTACCTGGCCTGGTCGTGGAGCGGCAACACCGACCCGGTCCTCGACCTGGCGACCGACTTCGACCCGAGCAGGCTGAGCGACTGGGGCGAACGCATCTTCCGCGGCGCCAACGGCATCGCCCAGACCTCGAAGGAGGCCACCGTCTACACCGACGGCGCCCCGGACGACACGCAGGCCCCGACGGCTCCCGGCACCCCCCGAGCCACCTCGGTCACGGACACCTCCGTCACGCTCGGCTGGCCCGCGGCCACCGACGACACCGCGGTCACCGGCTACGACGTGGTCCGGGTCGGCGACGGCACCGAGACCCGGGTCGCCGCATCGACGACCACCACGGCCACCGTGACCGGCCTCACCGCCGGCACCCCGTACACCTTCGCCGTCTACGCCCGTGACGCGGCGGGCAACCGGTCCGTCCGCTCCGCCACCGTGGAGGTCACCACCGACGAGGGCGGCGGCACCCCGGGCGGCGCCTGCTCCGTCGGATACCGCGTCGTGGGCGAGTGGCCGGGCGGCTTCCAGGGCGAGATCGCCGTCCGCAACACCGGGAGCGCCGCCATCGGTCCGTGGACGCTGGCCTTCACCTTCGCCGACGGCCAGACCGTCACCAACATGTGGGGAGGCACCGCCACCCAGAACGCCGGAGCGGTGAGCGTCGCCCCGGCCTCCTACACGGCCACCATCCCGGCCGGCGGCACGGTCACCCTCGGCTTCACCGGCCAGAAGGGCGGCACCAACGCCGCCCCGACCGAGTTCAGCCTGAACGGATCGGCCTGCGCCACCACGTGACCGCACGTCCCGGCCGGCCGGCGGTGGGCAGGCCCCGACGCGGCCGACCGGCGACGGGAGGGGACGAAAGTGAGAGACGTCACCACGACACCTCGCGGACATCGGCCCGGCTCTGCGGCTGTGTCGTCGCGGTGATCTCCGAACGGTGCCGGCTCGCCGCGAACGTCACCTTCAGCGTCTGCGGCGCGCTCTGCTCCGTACTCACCGTGAAACCCTGGTTCGGCACCGCCGAGACCAGGCACACCCCGCTGCCGCCGAACCGTACGGTCGCCTTGCCGCCCTCGGACGGCACCGTGTACACGCCGGCTCCGCCCTCCTCGCACCCCGGGTCGCCCCCGCCCGCGGGAGGCCGCGCAGGAGTGGTGCGGGGGCTCGGCGTCGGCGTGGGCGTGACGGTCGGCTCCGGCGGCGCCTCGCTGGTGCGCGACGGCGTCGGGCGGGGCTTCCGGCTGGTCGGCGACGGAGTCGGAGAGGGCTTCACGCTCTTGGAGACGGTCGGCCGGGGCGTGGCCGGGAGCTCCTTCGGCGCCGTCTGTGCGACCGGCGCCGTCGGCCGGGTCGAGCCCACCACGAAGTGGATCGTGATGATGACAGCCGTGACACTGGCCGCCGTGCAGGACAGCCAGATGATCAGGTAGCGCAGGAGGCGGGACACGACACCATAGTGACGGACCGGCTAACGTGCCTGCCCATGGCCTCCGTACTTGTCGTCGAGGACGACCCTGTGATCCGGGCCGCGCTGATCGAGGTCCTCACCGGACACGGCTACGCGGTGAAGACCGCACACCAGGGTTTCGAGGCGCTGCGCGACATCACCCAGAGCCCGCCGGACATCGTGGTGCTCGACCTCGGGCTGCCCGACCTCGACGGCCTCGACGTACTGCGGATGATCCGGGGCATATCCCGCGTCCCGGTGCTGGTCGCCACCGCCCGGGACGAGGAGTCCGAGATCATCCGGCTGCTCAACGCCGGTGCCGACGACTACATGGTCAAGCCGTTCTCCGGCGGCCAGCTCGCGGCGCGGCTCGCCGCGGTGCTGCGCCGCTCGGCGCCCGACGACCTCCGGGCCGTACGCCGGCCCGTCCTCCAGGTCGCCGACCTGCGCATTGACCCGACCGCGCGCACCGCCCACCTCGCCGGGCGGGCACTCGCCCTCACCCGGCGCGAGTTCGACCTGCTCGCCTACCTGGCCGCCAACGCCGACCAGGTCATCTCGCGACAGCGGATACTCGCCGAGGTGTGGCAGCAGCCGTACGTGGAGGACCAGACGGTGGACGTCCACCTCTCCGCGCTCCGCCGCAAGATGGGGGAGAAGGCGCGAAAGCCCCGCTACCTCCACACGGTGCGCGGCATCGGAATCAAGCTGGTCAGCGCGCCATGAGACGTGCGCTCGCCGGGATCGCCCTGGCGGTCACCTCGATGGTGGCCCTCTCGTTCCTCATCCCGCTCGCCCTCCTCGTCCGCGAACAGGCCCGCGACCGCGTCACCACCGCCGCCGAGCAGCGTGCCGCGGCCCTCTCGCCGGTGCTCGCCCTGACCACCCGGCGCGCCGACGTGCAGCAGGCCGTCGCGGAACTCGGCTCCTCGGACCAGCTGGTCGTGCGGCTGCCCGACGGCGGTTTCGTCGGGACCCCGCACGCCCCCGAGGAGGCGCTGGACCGGGCCGTACGGGGGCGCGAGACCCTCGCCGTCGACACCCCGGACGGCTGGGCGTACCTCCAGCCCGTCGTCCTGAGGGGCGACAGGGTCGCGGTCGTCGAGGCCCATGTGCCGGCCGCGGACCTCACCCGGGGCGTGACGGCCTCCTGGGGCGTGATGGCGCTGCTCGCCCTCGGCCTGGTGGGCGGCTCGGTACTGGTGGCGGACCGGCTCGGCGCCCGCGTGGTCCGCTCCTCCCGGGGCCTCAAGCGGGCCTCGCTGGCCCTCGGCTCCGGCGACCTCGGCGTACGGGTGCGACCGGACGGCCCGCCCGAACTCCAGGAGGCGGGGGCGGCGTTCAACACCATGGCCGACCGGGTCGTCGACCTGCTCGCCGTCGAACGCGAACTGGTCGCCGACCTCTCGCACCGGCTGCGCACCCCGCTGACCGCTCTCTACCTGGAGGCCGACCGGATGGGCGCGACGCCGAGCGCGCGGCGGGTCACGGACGCGGCGGGGCAGCTGGAGCGCGAGCTGGACTCGATCATCGCGGCGGCGCGCACCCCGCTGGCGTCGGCGCAGCTCGCCGGGGCCGGGGCGGGTGCGGCGAAACCGTGCGACGTCGCCGAGGTGGTCGCCATGCGCCTGGACTTCTGGTCGGTCCTCGCCACCCAGCAGGAGCGGCCGTTCGAGCGCTCCCTCACCCCGCGGCCGACGCCCGTGGCCTTTCCCGAGGACGACCTCGCCGCCGTCGTCGACGCCCTGATCGGCAACGTCTTCCGGCACACCCCGCAGGGCACCCGCTTCCTCGTGCGCGTGGAACGGCACGACCGCCACGTGCACCTCACGGTCGACGACGCCGGACCGGGCGTGGCGGATCCCGGGGCGGCACTCACCCGGGGCGTCAGCGTCGGCGGTTCCACCGGGCTCGGCCTGGACATCGTGGCCCGGGCGGCCCGTACGGCGGACGGCGAACTCACGATCACCCGCGCGCCGCTCGGGGGCGCGCGGGTGCGGGTGTCGTTCGCGCTGGCGGACGCGGCCGCGGGCGGCAGCGGGGCAGGCTGAGGGTGCCGGTGGGGAGGCGGCGGGGCGGGGGCCTCGGCGGGCTGTGGTGAGCGGCGTCAGCGGCCGGTGCCGAAGTCCTGGGTCCACCAGGGGCCGCCGTCGCCGAAGTGGACGCCGACGCCGAGCTCCTTGAAGGAGCAGTTGAGTATGTTCGCGCGGTGGCCGGAGCTGTTCATCCAGGAGTCCATCACCGAGGCGGCGTCCGCCTGGCCCCGGGCTATGTTCTCGCCCAGCGTCGACCACTGGTAGCCGGCGGCCTCGACCCTGCTCGTCATGGTGGAGCCGTCGGGGCCCGTGTGCGACATCACACCGCTGCTCGCCATGACGTCGCTGTAGTCGTCGGCAGCCCGGGTCAGCCGGTCGTTCGCCGTGACCGGCGAGCAGCCCGCCGCGGCCCGCTCCTCGTTCACCAGCGCGAGGACCTGGGCCTCGGCTCCACCGGTCGCGCCGGAGCCGGAACCCGAGCCGGACCCGGAGCCAGAGGCGCCGCCCGTCCCCGAGCCGCTGCCACCTCCGGACGACGCGTTGCCGCCGGATCCGGCGCCGCCGCTCTCCGTGGTGGCCTTGAGAGGAGTCCTGGAAACGGGTGCGGGAGCCTCGGCGGCGCCGGTCGTCGGGCTCGCCGTCTTCTTCGGCTTCTTCTTCGGCTCGGCGCTCTCGCTCGGGGGAGCGCTCGCCGTTGCGCTCGGGCTCGCCGACGCGGACGCGGACGCGAGCGGTGCGGCGCCGCCCGCCGGGTCCTCGGCGTTGGACGCCTGGTCGGCGGCGCTCGTGGTGACCCGGTCCGAGGCCCCGCCGTCGTCGCCGTCGGTGACGGCCAGCGTGATCCCGACGCCCGCCGTGAGGGTGACGGCGCCGAGCGCCAGCGCGGTACCGCGGGTCCTGAGCCCGCCCCGAGGACGGGCGTGGGAACGGGACGGGCGAGCGGCTCGGCGGGAACCCATACGAAGGACACCTCGGCTTGTCGGTCGGCTGACGGAGCCCCCGTACCCGGTGGACGCGACCGCGCCCACCGGGACTGTGGGGGGTGTTCGAGAGCCTAGGACCCGACCGGCGTGGAAATGGCCGTTCGAAGGTCATCTTCAGAAAGCCTTAAAAGAGCCGCCAAAGTCCGCTGAGGAACTGACGGCGTCGGAAGTGGCCCGGCTCACATGGCGTACCGGGGGCGGCGCCGACACCATGGTCTGGTCACCCGGCAGGCTGAAGGGATCAAGAATGTTCCGCAAGGTGCTGGTCGCCAACCGCGGTGAGATCGCGATCCGTGCGTTTCGGGCGGGCTACGAGCTCGGCGCGCGCACCGTCGCCGTCTTCCCGCACGAGGACCGCAACTCGCTGCACCGGCTCAAGGCCGACGAGGCCTACGAGATCGGGGAGCAGGGGCATCCGGTGCGCGCGTACCTCTCCGTGGAGGAGATCGTCCGCGCCGCCCGCCGGGCGGGGGCCGACGCCGTCTACCCGGGCTACGGGTTCCTGTCCGAGAACCCCGAACTCGCCCGCGCCTGCGAGGAGGCCGGGATCACCTTCGTCGGACCCGGCGCGCAGATCCTCGAACTGACCGGCAACAAAGCCCGCGCCGTGGCCGCCGCCCGCGAGGCCGGCGTACCGGTGCTCGGCTCCAGCGCACCCTCGAACGACGTGGACGAACTCGTGGGCGCCGCCGACCGGGTCGGCTTCCCCGTGTTCGTCAAGGCGGTCGCGGGCGGCGGCGGGCGCGGCATGCGCCGCGTCGAGGAACCCGCCCAGCTGCGCGAGGCCATCGAGGCCGCCTCCCGCGAGGCCGCCTCCGCCTTCGGCGACCCCACCGTCTTCCTGGAGAAGGCGGTCGTCGAACCCCGCCACATCGAGGTGCAGATCCTCGCCGACGGCGAGGGGAACGTCATCCACCTCTTCGAGCGGGACTGCTCGGTGCAGCGCCGCCACCAGAAGGTCATCGAGCTGGCGCCCGCGCCGAACCTCGCCCCGGAACTGCGGGAGCGGATCTGCGCCGACGCCGTGAACTTCGCCCGGCAGATCGGCTACCGCAACGCCGGCACCGTCGAGTTCCTCGTCGACCGGGACGGCAACCACGTCTTCATCGAGATGAACCCGCGCATCCAGGTCGAGCACACGGTCACCGAGGAGGTCACCGACGTCGACCTGGTCCAGGCCCAGCTGCGCATCGCCGCCGGCGAGACGCTGGCCGACCTCGGCCTCGCCCAGGAGAACATCACCCTGCGCGGTGCCGCCCTCCAGTGCCGGATCACCACCGAGGACCCGGCCAACGGCTTCCGCCCGGACACCGGGCAGATCAGCGCCTACCGCTCGCCCGGCGGCTCCGGCATCCGCCTCGACGGCGGCACCACCCACGCCGGTACGGAGATCAGCGCCCACTTCGACTCGATGCTGGTCAAGCTCTCCTGCCGGGGACGGGACTTCACCACCGCCGTGAACCGGGCCCGGCGCGCGGTCGCCGAGTTCCGCATCCGCGGCGTCGCCACCAACATCCCCTTCCTCCAGGCGGTCCTGGACGACCCCGACTTCCAGGCCGGCCGGGTCACCACCTCGTTCATCGAGCAGCGCCCGCACCTGCTCACCGCCCGGCACTCCGCCGACCGCGGCACCAAGCTGCTGACCTACCTCGCCGACGTCACCGTGAACAAGCCGCACGGCGAGCGCCCCGAGCTGATCGACCCGCTGACCAAGCTGCCCGCCGTGCCCGCCGGTGAACCTCCGGCCGGTTCCCGCCAGTTGCTGGCCGAGCTGGGCCCCGAGGGCTTCGCCCGCCGGCTGCGGGAGTCGTCCACCATCGGCGTCACCGACACCACCTTCCGCGACGCCCACCAGTCGCTGCTCGCCACCCGGGTGCGCACCAAGGACATGCTCGCCGTGGCACCGGTCGTCGCCCACACCCTGCCCCAGCTGCTGTCCCTGGAGTGCTGGGGCGGCGCCACCTACGACGTGGCCCTGCGCTTCCTCGCCGAGGACCCGTGGGAGCGGCTGGCGGCGCTGCGCGAGGCGGTGCCCAACATCTGTCTCCAGATGCTGCTGCGCGGCCGCAACACCGTGGGCTACACCCCCTACCCGACCGAGGTGACCGACGCCTTCGTGCAGGAGGCCGCCGCCACCGGCATCGACGTCTTCCGCATCTTCGACGCCCTCAACGACGTCGAGCAGATGCGGCCCGCCATCGAGGCCGTACGCCAGACCGGCACCGCCGTCGCCGAGGTCGCGCTGTGCTACACGGCCGACCTGTCCGACCCCTCCGAGCGGCTCTACACCCTCGACTACTATCTGCGGCTCGCCGAGCAGATCGTGAACGCCGGCGCCCATGTGCTGGCGGTCAAGGACATGGCCGGTCTGCTGCGCGCCCCGGCCGCCGCGACCCTGGTCTCCGCGCTGCGCCGGGAGTTCGACCTGCCGGTGCACCTGCACACCCACGACACCACCGGCGGTCAGCTCGCCACCTACCTGGCCGCGGTCCAGGCCGGTGCGGACGCCGTCGACGGGGCCGTGGCGTCCATGGCGGGCACCACCTCGCAGCCCTCGTTGTCGGCGATCGTGGCCGCCACCGACCACACCGAGCGCCCCACCGGCCTCGACCTCCAGGCCGTCGGCGACCTGGAGCCGTACTGGGAGGGCGTCCGCAAGGTCTACGCCCCCTTCGAGGCGGGCCTCGCCTCCCCGACCGGCCGCGTCTACCACCACGAGATCCCCGGCGGCCAGCTCTCCAACCTGCGCACCCAGGCCATCGCGCTCGGCCTCGGCGACCGCTTCGAGGACATCGAGGCCATGTACGCCGCCGCCGACCGGATGCTGGGCCGCCTGGTGAAGGTGACCCCGTCCTCGAAGGTGGTCGGCGACCTCGCCCTGCACCTGGTCGGTGCCGGTGTCTCCCCGGCCGACTTCGAGCAGGACCCCGACCGGTTCGACATCCCCGACTCGGTCGTCGGCTTCCTGCGCGGCGAGCTGGGCACCCCGCCCGGCGGCTGGCCCGAGCCGTTCCGGACCAAGGCGCTGCGGGGCCGTGCCGGAGCCGGGCCGCTCGCCGAGCTGTCCGGGGACGACCGCGGCGGGCTGGAGAAGGACCGCCGGGCGACGCTCAACCGGCTGCTGTTCCCCGGCCCGGCCCGGGAGTTCGACGCCCACCGCGCGTCGTTCGGCGACACCAGCGTCCTCGACAGCAAGGACTTCTTCTACGGACTGCGCCCGGGCAAGGAGTACACGGTCGACCTCGACCCCGGTGTCCGGCTGCTCATCGAACTGCAGGCGGTCGGCGACGCCGACGAGCGCGGCATGCGCACCGTGATGTCCTCCCTGAACGGACAGCTCCGCCCGATCCAGGTCCGCGACCGGTCGGCCGCCACCGACGTCCCGGTGACGGAGAAGGCCGACCGGGCCAACCCCGGCCATGTGGCGGCGCCGTTCGCCGGTGTGGTGACCCTCGCCGTCGCCGAGGGAGACGAGGTGGAGGCCGGAGCCACCGTGGCCACCATCGAGGCGATGAAGATGGAGGCGTCCATCACCGCGCCGAAGTCCGGCAAGGTGACCAGGCTCGCCATCAACCGCATCCAGCAGGTCGAGGGCGGCGACCTCCTCGTCCAACTCGCCTGAGGGACGAGGACTTCCGGCCCGGACGGGTGACGCGCCCCGCACCACTGCGGGGCGCGTCGTCCCTCACGGGAACTGGACGACCTTGGACGGCACGGTGTCCGTCCCCGACGTGGCCGCGCCGGTGTCGTTGACGACATGGCGGTACTGGCCCATGCCGCCCAGCGAGATCACCTGGAGGTTGCGCATCCTGACGCCCGGCTTGACCGGCACCTGGAACCCGTGGTGCTGGACGATGCCCGGGTCGGACGTGAAGTTGCAGTAACTGCCGAGCGCCACCGCGTCGTGCACGTTCACCGAGTCGGCGACCTTGTAGGCCGCGTAGCCGACGATGCCGTCGTGGGTGATGGCGGCCTCGTTCGGGGCGTCGTAGGCCTTCTCGTTCTGGAAGAAGACGGTCCGGCCGCGCTCGCCGCTCCAGTAGACGTCGTACTTGTTGAAGTGCTCGACGAACAGCCCCGTCGCGAGGACGTCGTCGCCGTTGACGCGCAGGCCGTAGTCGGCGCGGTTGGTCTCCCAGCCGACGCCCTCGCCGTGGTCGGCCCGCCAGATCCAGGTGTGGTCGACGACCACGTCGTCGCTCTCGATCACGACCGAGTCGGTGGCCTTGCCCGGTCCCGCGCCGCCGACGCGGATGAACACGTCCTGCATGGTGGTGGGGTTGGCGGAGTGGTCGGCGTTGCCGCCCGGCGTCCCGATCCGCAGCAGCGTGTCGGAGTTCACCGGGCCCGCGTCGATGAGGAAGCCCGCGAGGCGCACGCCGTCGACGTCCGCCACGTGCATGGCGTCGACCCCGCCGTCGGGAATGATGGTGGCCAGCCCGAGCCCCAGCACGACCGTGTTCGCCCGGTCGACCTCGATGGTCTGGTCGATGTGGTAAACGCCCGGCGTGAACAGCAGGTGGAGGCCCTGGTCGAGCGCGGCGTTGATGGTCGCCGCCGTCGCGCCCGGCTTGACCACGTAGAACTGGCTCAGCGGCAGGGAGGTGCCGCCTGCGTTGGCGGGCCAGGAGACGCCGCGCGCGTTGGTGCGCTTGGCGGGCACGCGCACCTTGTACTCGTTGCCGTCCAGGTAGAGGAAGGGCTTCTCGCGGGAGACCGGCGTGGTGTCGAGCGTGGTGTACGGGCCGGTCTCGAAGTTGCTCGCCGGCGCGCCCTCGACGCCCGTGAACGTCATGTTCCAGACACCGTTGGTCCAGCCGCCGACCGAGCTGTCGCGGGTGTACCACTGCTGCTGGGAGTAGGGGCCGACGGTGCCGTCGATCTTCGAGTCGGCGATGTAGCCGCCGGAGGCCCAGCCGTAGCCGTTGGGGGCGAGATTGAGGCCGCCCTTGACGTGGATCCGGCGGAACGGGGCCGCCTGGGCGACGGCCCAGCGGTCGGTGCCGTTGGACGGCGTGATGGCGAGGTTCTCGGCCGAACGCCAGAAGTTCTGCGTCGCGTTGCCGTTGAACCAGCCCGCGTCCACGGTGATGTCACCGTTGATCTGCGTGTCGTCCGGGTTGAGGCCCAGACCGGAGACGGAGGTGTAGAAGCCGATCTGCGCGTTGATCCCGTTGTACGTGCCCGGCTTCATCAGGAACTGGTAGCGCCCGCTGCCGAACTGGTTGGACTCCTGCTGGGCGAAGACCTGGTCGAACTTCTGCTGGAGGTTCGGCGTGGAGGGGTCCACGACGATGACGTTCGGCCCGAGGTCGCCGCCGCCCTCGACCGGGGGAGTGCCGGTGGTGCCGGTGTGCACGGCGACCTCCCACAGCGAGTAGCCGTAGCCGGTGGCGCGCGCCGTACCGTGGACGCGGACGTAGCGGCCCGAACCGCTGACGTCGTAGGAGGACTTGCCCCCGGTGGCGCCCGTGACGCTCTTCAGCGTCTGCCAGTTCTGCCCGTCCGTGGAGGCCTCGATCCGGAAGTCCTTGGCGTAGGCCGCCTCCCAGTTCAGGTCCACCTTGCACAGGTCGCGCACGGAGCCGAGGTCGACCCGCACCCACTGCGGGTCGGCGGCCTGGCTGGACCAGCGGGTGCCGGTGTCGCCGTCGAAGGCCGCGGCGGCCGGTGTACCGGCGTTCTCGACGGACGAGGCGGAGGCGGGCCTGCCCTGCGCGGCGTTGGCGGTGTCGCACGAGCCGCCCGGCGCGGTGCCGCCGGTGGTGCCGAAGACCTGGAACTCCCACAGGGAGTAGCCCCAGGGGGTGGCCCGGTGCACGCCCTGCATGCGGACGTAGCGGGCCTGGCCCGAGACGTCGAGCGTGTCGGTGCCGCCGTCGCCGTCCGTGACCGTCTTCGCGTCGCTCCAGGTGCTCCCGTCCTGGGAGAGCTGGATCTTGTAGTCCTTGCCGTAGGCAGCCTCCCAGTCGAGCACGACCCGGGTGACGGAGGCGGTGGCGCCGAGGTCGACCTGGAGCCACTGGTCGTCGCTCGCGGCGGACGACCACCGGGTGCCGGTGTCGCCGTCGACGGCGTACCGGGACGGTGTTCCGGCGTTCTCGGCCGACGACGACGTGGCCGTCCGGCCCTGGGAGAGCGGGGTGTCGGCCGCGGTGGCCGCCATCGGGGCGGGGAGGGTGACGAGCGCCGCCGTGGCGACGAGCGCGACACCCAAGGATCTGAGTCTCATGCGAGAGCCTTCCGGGGATGCGGACAGGACCGGCCAACCGCTCGACGCGGAGGCTTAGTTCAAGGTGTGATTTAAGTGGTGAGTCATCGATCCGGCAAGACTCCGGACAGGAGTTGTCAGTGCCGTGCTGAAGAATGCGGCCCATCGAGATCAACTCCGGCCGGACCGGGTAGGTGTTCTCGAGTCACTGACCTGGAAAGGCCACAGCCGATGCCGCTCACCGCCGCCCGACCGCAGACCGCCGACCTCCGTGGGGCCCGGCGCCCCGACCGGCTCGGTGCCGCCGAGGCCGAGGTCCTGCGCATCGTCAGCGACGCGCGCACCCCCGTCTTCGTCACCGTGAGGGCGGACGGGCGGCGCAGATACAGCTACTGGCGTCCCCTGGACTCCGCCACCGGCCGGGGCGGCTGCTACGTCGCGCTGCCGACCGCCGAGTGCGACGCACTGCACGCCGCGGGCCGGATAGCACTCGGCGAGCCGCTCGCCGACCCGAACCGGATCATCCACCGGGTCAGCGCCGCCCGCACCCCGGCGGTGCCGCTGCGCGCGCTGCCCGAGCGCGTACGCGCGGCGTGAGGGCGGACCACCGCGTCGAGTTCCTCCGGCCCGGTCGCGGTGACCGAGGCGACGGGGCCGGCGCCGGTGAGGTCGGGCAGCCCGGCGACGCCGCCCGGGGGGCGGCTCGTACTTCCGCTCTGTCTCGCGCTTCGACTGGGTCGTGCTGAGTCCATCGACACGAAACGCCGGATCAAACCCCGTCCGGCACGACCCAGGGGCGCGGATCGGTGTAGTACCCGTCGAGGACGACCTCGAAATGCAGGTGGGGGCCGGTGGACAGGCCGGTGGAGCCGACCCGTCCGATCGGCGCCCCGGCCTCCACGGTCTGTCCGACCGCCGTCCCCAGCGAGGAGAGGTGACTGTAGGTCGTCTCCACCCGCTTGCCCTGGATGGTCCCGTGGTCGATCACGACGCGGTTGCCGTACGCACTGGTGAGCGCGGCGAACACGACGCGGCCCCGCCGTGCCGCCACGACCTGCGCGCCCTGCGGCGCGGCGAAGTCCACGCCGGTGTGCAGCTTGGTCACCCCGGTCAGCGGGTGCTCCCGGGACCCGAAGGGCGAGGTGACGGTGAGCGGGCTCACCGGAGCCGTCAGCAGGGCGCCGGCCGCTCCGCCCGCGCTGCCGGACTCCTCCCGGTCGAGTGCCTCGTAGCGGGGGAGCAGGGCCGTGACCTCGCCGAGGTACGTCTTGGCCGCCGACGGCACGCGTCCCGCCTCGGTCACGGCGTCCGGCCCCACGGCGTAAGCGGCGAGGGTCAGCTCCACCAGGTCGCCGTTGATCCGTCCCTCGGTGCGCAGTTCGGTCACCTTCGAGGCCAGCGAGCAGTCCCGCCGGCCCAGCGCCATGATGGCGTCCGCCGGATCGCGGGGCGAGGACCGGCCGTTGCCGTCGTCGTCCTTGCCCCAGGTCCGCCACTCGTCGTCGGTGAAGGCGGCGATGCCCTTCTGGCCGGACAGTTCGTCCGAGTCGTCGCTCCAGCCCGAGAGCTGGTCGATCTGCGCGGCGAGCACGGACGGTTCGAGGACGGTGCAGGCCGAGGCCGCCTTGCGCAGCCAGGGGATGTACGAGGGGTCGATGTCCACCGCGGCGGACGGATCGGCGGCGGAGTCGTCGTCGGGCCACGGACTGGGCAGTCCGCCCAGCGCGAGGAACGCGGCCACGCCGGTGACGGTCAAGAGAGCCGGCAGCAGCAACAGGGTGACCGGGCCCGGCCCGCGGCGCTTGCGTTCGCGGCGCCGCTCCAAGGGCTCCGGCTGTGTCAGCTGGTCCGGCTGGTCCGGTTCGGGCCGGGGGCCGTTCGTGTCGTCGACCGTCCGCGCCACGGTCGGCCGCTCGTCGTTCATCTGGCCGCTCGCCGGGACGTGATGCTCACGCGGGGACGCTATCGCCGCCCCCGCGCCGGTGTCAGGAGCCGCCGAGGCAGAAGGAGCTGCCCGAACGGGCAGGGCCGACGGTGTCCGGCGCCCCGATCGCCACTCCTCGGACGGAGCGTCACTGTCCGGGCGGCCCGTGCCGCCCGGACGAGAGCGGCACGGGGCGGACGGCGAGGACCGCGATGTCGTCCTCGCCGTCCGCCCCCAGGCCGATCAGCAGCTCGTCGCAGAACGTGTCCAGGGGCTCGTGGGCCAGGTCGGCGGCGTGCCGGCGCAACCGTTCCAGGGCGTCGTCGAGGGGCTCGTCGCGGCGCTCGACGAGGCCGTCGGTGTACAGCAGGAGCGTCGAGTGGGCCGGCAGCGCGTCACCGGCCGTGCTCCGGGATGCCTCGGGGTCCATGCCGAGCAGCAGGCCGGCGCCGCCGTCGAGGTAGCGGGAGCGGCCGTCCCGGGTGGTGAGCAGGGGCGGCAGATGCCCGGCGGAGGAGTGGGCCAGCTCCCAGGGGCCGTGCGCCGGCCCTTTGATCAGCCCGTAGACACAGGTGGCGGTCGCCACCCGGTGCAGACTGTGGTTGGCCAGGTCGAGCCGGCGCAGCACCTCGGCGGGCGGCTCCTGACGGTCCATGGCGATGCCCCGCAGCATGCTGCGCAACTGGCTCATCTCGATGGCCGCCTCCAGGTCGTGCCCCGTCACGTCCCCGATGACGACCGCGGTGTCGCCGCCCGGCAGGACGAAGCTGTCGTACCAGTCGCCGCCGACCTGCGCGGTGGTCGAGGAGGCGGCGTAGCGGGCGGCCATCCGCAGGCCCGCCACGTCCGGCAGCACCGGCAGCAGGGAGCGCTGGAGCCGCTCGGCGATGGAGCGGGTGTCCTGGTACAGACGGGCGTTGTCCACCCCCAGGGTGAGACTGTGGACCAGGTCGTCGACCAGGTCCAGGTCCTCTTCCGCGAAGGGACGCCCGCCCGGCGCGCGGGCCAGGGTCAGGGCCCCGAAGATCCTGCGGCGGGCCCGCAGCGGAGCGACGACGGCGCTGCCGGCCCCCAGCTCCCGGAACAGCGCCACGTACGCCCGGTCCAGCGCACTCTCGGTCTGCCCCGGCTGCGGGGCGTCCGTGAGCAGGAGCGGCCCGGCGCCGCGCAGCACCCGGGCCAGCGGGCCGCGAGACTCCTCGGAGAGTGCCGGGAGCCTTCCCTCGTAGGCCCCAGGGCGCAGGGCACGGGGGTCCCGGTGGACGACGCAGGCCCGCTCCACCCGTGCGTCGTCGGTGAACAGGTCCACCGCGCACCAGTCGGCCAGCCGCCGCGTCAGCAGCCGGCCGGCGCGCTGCAGCCCCTCGTCCAGGTCGAGCGTGTTGTTGAGCTGCGCCGCCAACTCGGCCAGGAGGCCGAGCCGGTCCAGTGCCGACAAGCCCCGTCGGGCATCGGCCGTCCGGGGGCCGGTCTCCGGGACGCCCGGTGATCCGCCACCGTCGGGCTCCCCGGTGGCCGCCTCCTTGATCCGGCCGGGAGTCCTCGGCACGTCGAGGAACGTGGTCGCCCGCGGGACGAGCTGGGCGACGAAGACGGTGCGGCCGTCGGCCGTCTCCTGGGTCTGGACGAACAGCCGGACCGGCACCAGTCGGCCGTCGCGATGCAGTGCGGGCAGCGGCACGGACCGTCCCACGATGCGGGTGCGACCGGTGAGCAGCATGGAGGAGAACGCGGAGGTGTGCCGTTCGCGCAGGTGCTCGGGGACGAGCGTGGTCAGGCGGCGTCCCACGAGGTCGTCCGGGCCCCAGCCCAGCAGGTCCGCCGCCGCCCCGTTGGCCGCGACGATGCGATTGCCCTCGTCGGCGGCGACGGTCGGCATCCTGCTGGCCCGTACCTGGCCGACGTCCCACGGCACGAGTTCGGTGGAGCTGATCTCCGGATCGCGCGGGACCACGGTCCAGGCGGTGGGCGGGTCCCCGGTCAGCTGTCCGGCCATCTCGTCGAAGAGCCACTCCTGGAAGGCGCGGCCCCGGGGCAGGGTCGGCAGAGTGAGCAGCCGCTCCTGGCGCGCACGCTCCTCGGCCAGGTCGAGCACGCGGCGCAGCACCCTCAGCGCCGGCACGGCGCCGGCCGGCAGCGGCAGCCGCAGGGTGTTCAGACCGGACTCCGCGACCGCCCCCTCCAGAGCGGCTGTCACACCGGCACTGATCAGGTTGTTGGCGTCGTTGGCCACCACGAGGTCCTCGGGAGACACCCCGAGAGGGTCTCCCGCCGCCGCGGCCAGCGTCAGCTCGCGCAGCACGACGTGCCGGTGCTGGCGGCCCGCCCGTTCCAGGGCGGCCGGCACGTCGACGAGCGTCACCGTCCGCTCGTCGGGCCGCGGCGGCCCGGCCGCCTCCCACCCGGACGACGGCGGCGGCGGACCGTCGTGCCACAGCTCGAACCACACCGTCTTGCCCGCCCCGCCGCTCTCGGTCCCGTACCGCGAGGCCAGCTGCTCCACCAGCGCCAGGCCCTGGCCGGTGCCGGCGTACGGCGAGCAGTGCTGCGGTACGGGTCCACGGCCGGGCCGCCGGTCGCCGACCCGTACGCGCACCCGCCCGTCGAGCCGTGCCACGTCAACCTCGACCTCGGTGCGGGCGTGCAGCACCGCGTTGGTGACCAGCTCGCCGGCCAGGAGCCGTGCCGTGTCCACCAGGTCCCGGGCGGCGCCGTCCAGTGCGCTGCGCACGAACCCACGGGCCGCCGCCACGCTCTGCGGCCCGTAGGGAAAGCGCCGTGACACCGCCGCCGGCGGATCGGGACAACCCATGACCTCAGTGTGTGCCCCACCCGGCCCGCTCCGCAGCGCGCGCCGCCCGGGCACTCCGCGTTCCGGGGGCGTTCCCGTCCGCCGGCCGGGTGACGCACCGGGTGAAACGCGGGGTGGGAGCACGGCGGTGGGGCGGGGGTGAAAGGTGCGCGCCGGTCGCCGCGCACCGGGTCTGGCAGGCGGCCGGTTACTCCGATAGCTTGCTGGTGCGGCCCCGCGTTCTCCCCCGTACGCGGGGCCGCACCAGCGCGGCCCGGCTCCGGCCGCGCCGGCCGGCTCAGAAGGCGAGTGCGCCCCGCAGCCCCGGCTGCAGCCGGTCCCGGTGGGCGCGGACCATGTCGTCGCACAGCCGCCAGATCTCCTCGACCCCGAGGGTCGCCGCCGTCGCCGGATCGGCCATCGCCGCGTGCCTGATGTGCCGCGGGTCGTCCTCGGTGGCCGCCCGCACCACCAGGTCGGTGGTGCTCAGGTAGGCCCGGTTGAGGGCCGCGAGCTGCGGGGGCAGCTCGCCGACCCGGGTGGGCTGGATGCCCGCGGAGTCGACCAGGCACGGCACCTCGACGGCACCCCGGGCGGGCAGGTTCTCGATCAGACCGTGGTTCGGCACGTTGCCGTAGACCGTGCGGGGCGTGCCGGTCACGATGCTGTGGATGATCTGCGGCGCGTACTCCATGGTGCCCTCGACGGTGAGCGGCGCCCCGCACGCCAGCGCGTCGCGGGTGCGCTCGTACTCGGCCACGTTCTCGTCCACGATGCCCAGGTAGGCGCCGACGGGCAGCCGCAGCCGGTCGATCTCGCTGTCGTGGTGCAGGTACCAGGGCACGTACTCGGACGAGTGCTCGCTGGTCTCCGTCGGGTAGTGGCCCAGGCGCCGGTACATGTCCATGCGGACCCGGCGGCGCAGCTGGGGGTCCTCGGCGATCAGGGCGTCCAGGCGCGGGTGGAGATCCTCGCCCCCGTGCTCCAGGCGCAGCACCCAGGCCTGGTGGTTGACGCCCGCGGCCCGGTAGGTGACCTCCTCGTACGGCACCTTCAGCAGCTCGCACAGGCCCTGGACCGTCCAGTAGACGGAGTGGCACAGCCCCACCACCCGCGTCAGGCCGGTCGCCTCGGCGAGGTACTGGACGTTCATCGCCATCGGGTTGGTGTAGTTGAGCAGCCAGGCGTCCGGACAGACCTCGGCGATGTCCTGCCCGAGCGCCCTGAGCAGAGGGAAGGTGCGCAGCGCGCGGAAGATGCCGCCGACGCCGAGGGTGTCGCCGATGGTCTGGCGCAGCCCGTACCGGGCCGGCACCTCGAAGTCGGTACGGGTCGCCTCGCCCATGCCGACCTGCACGATGTTGATGACGAAGTCGGCACCGTCCAGGGCCTCGCGGCGGTCGGCGTGCGCGGTGACGCGGGGCCGGGCGCCGCGTTCGGCGGCGATGTACTCGGCGGCCGCCCGGGCGGTGGCCAGGCGCTCCGCGTCGATGTCGTGCAGCGCGATGTGCGCGGACTTCAGCTCGTCGAACGCGAAGAGGTCGGCGAGCAGACCCTGGGTGAAGACGACGCTGCCGGCTCCGACGAAGGTGATCTTGGGCGCGGTCGGGTGGGCGGTGCTCATGCGGGGTTCTTTCCGTTGCGGGTGACCTGGGCGAACGCTTCGTCCCAGGTGGGCTGGGCGGTGGTGCCGCCGTGCGCGCGGGTGGACAGCGCGCCGCAGACGGCGGCGAGTTCCAGGGCCTCGGGCAGGGCGAGCCCGGCGAGCAGCGCGGCGACGAATCCGGCGTCGAAGCTGTCGCCGGCGCCCACCGTGTCGACCGGCCGGGCCGGGATGCCGGGCGTGGTGAGCAGAGTGTGCCCGTCGTGGCACAGGGCTCCCTCGGCGCCGTTCTTGACGACGACCGTGGGCCCCCGGCCGGCGAGCGCGGCGGCGCACTTCCCGAGGTCCGGACCGTCGAACCCGGCGAGCCGCCGGGCCTCGGCCGCGTTGGGCAGCAGATAGTCGGTGTGCGGGAGTACGGCGTCCGGCCCGGCCGGGTCCCAGCGGCCGGAGGGGTCGTCGTTGGTGTCGAGGGACGTCGTGGCGCCGTGCGAGCGTGCCGTGCGCAGCAGTTCGGGCAGACCGGTGGCGAGAGCGGGCAGCAGGAAGTACGACGCGGCGTGCACGTGCCGGGCGGAGGCGAGCAGCGCGGCCGGGACGTCCGCGGCCGTCGTGGCCGGCAGCGTGCCCGGGGCGGTGACGATGGCTCGGTCGTCGCCACGGGTGAGCACGACGGTGAGCGGGGTCGGCAGCCGGGGATCGACGAGCAGGGCACCGGTGTCGACCCCGTGCGCGTCGAGGGTGTCGCGGACGTAGCGTCCCGCGTCGTCGTCGCCCACCCGGCCGGCGAACGCCACCCGCAGGCCGAGGCGGGCCGCTCCGCACGCCATGATCGCGGCGGAGCCGCCGAGCGTGAGGGCGCCGTCCGGGACGAGTTGTTCGCGCTGTCCGAAGGCGAGGGGCGCGTCCAGCGGCCCCACGACGACGTCCGGATTGGCGTCGCCGACGACGAGCAGGTCGAAGCTGTGCGGCATGGGTCTTCCCTGGAGTGACGGCGGACGGAGGGCGGGCGGTCAGCCCTTGAGCCCGCTGGAGGTGATCGACTGGATGAAGGTCTTCTGCGCGCCGAGGAAGGCGAGCAGGACCGGCAGCACGGTGATGACGTTGCCCGCCATCACGGCCGCCCACTGGGTGTGGTGCTGCCCCTGGAACGTGGTCAGGCCCAACTGCAGCGTGTACTGCGTGTCGTGGTTGATGGCGATCAGCGGCCAGGTCAGGTCGTTCCACGTGGTCAGGAAGGTGAGCACGGCCACCGTGGCCAGCGCCGGACGGGACAGCGGCAGCACGATCCGCCACAGCACCCGCAGCCGTGAACAGCCGTCGATCCAGGCGGCCTCCTCCAGCTCCCTGGGCAGCGAGAGGAAGAACTGCCGCAGCAGGAACACCGCGAACGGCGTGACCAGCGACGGCACGATCAGCGCGCCCAGGGTGTCGATGAGGCCGAGCTTCTTCATCACCAGGAACGTCGGGATCATCGTCAGCTGGAACGGCACCGCCATGGTGGCCAGCATCAGCCCCAGCAGCACCCGGGAGCCGGCGAACCGCATCCGGGCGAACGCGTACCCGGCGAGCGAGCCGAAGACCAGGTTCGCGGCGACCGTGACGGCGGAGACGACCAGGGAGTTGACGAACCAGCGCGGGAACATCGCGTTGCCCAGCACGTACCGGTAGCCGCCGAGGTCGATGCCGGACGGCCACAGAGCCGGTGGGAACCGGTTGATCTCCGCGTTGCTCATCACCGAGCTGAGCACCAGCCACACCAGGGGCACGGCGAAGACCAGGGCGAGCGGTGCGAGCAGCAGGTGCCAGGGGCTGAACGGGAGCCGCGGGCGGCGCCGTGCGGTGGTGGCGGGCGGCGTCGCCAGGGCGTTCGCGGTGTCCGGCCGGGTGGAGGTCGCCGTCATGACCGGGCCCCTTCGAGACGGTGGCGTCCCCGACGCCGGACGAGACGGACGGCACCCGCGACCAGCGCGAGGGCGACGGCCAGGACGTACGCGGCCGACGCCCCGTACCCGGCGGTGGCGTTCTTGAAGGCCTGCTCCCAGATGAAGTAGACGATCACCGTGGTCGAGCCGAGCGGGCCGCCCTTGGTGGTGACGTAGACGAGGTCGAAGACCTGGAGGGACTGGATGGCCTGCCACAGCACCAGGAAGACGGTGACCGGGGTGAGCGTGGGCAGGGTGACGTGGCGCAGCAGGTGCCGGCGTCCGGCGCCGTCGAGGCGGGCGGCCTCGATCAGGGACTGCGGCACGTCCTGGAGGGCGGCGAGGTAGACGACGACACAGAACCCGGTGCCGCTCCACAGGGTGATCGCCACCAGCACGAGCAGCGCCTGCGAGGGATCGGACAGGAAGCCCTGCGACGAGACGCCGAGGCGGTGCAGCACCGAGTTGGCCGCGCCGAACTCCGGGTCCAGGATGAACGAGAACAGCACGCCCTGCGCGGTCGCCGACAGTACGAACGGGACGAAGATCAGGGTGCGGTAGAGGCCGACCAGGCGGATGCGCCGGTTCAGGACCAGGGCGAGGGCCAGGCCGAACAGCAGGCTCAGCGGTACGTACAGGACCGTGTAGAGCAGGGTGTTGCGGACCGCTTGGCTGAAGTTCGGGTCCTGGGCGAGGGCACGGTAGTTGTCCAGGCCGACCCAGCGGCTTGGCGTCACCAGGTCGCTGGCCTGGAAGGACAGCAGCAGCGACCAGACGACCGGGACAATGCTCAGGCCGAGGACGATCAGGACCGCCGGCGAGACGAACGCCCAGGCGGCGGTGGTCTCGCGGCGGCGCTTGCGGCGCAACGGGCGGGGGTCCGGCGGCGGGCCCTCGACGGTGATGGGGCGGGGGAGGCGCGGCATGGCGGTGTGGCTCCTCAACGCGGTATGAGCAGGGCGGCGTTGGCGTCGTCGGCGCAGGCCCGCAGCGCCTTCTCGGGCGTGCTGCGCCCCAGGAGCACGGCGACGACCGCCTGCCCCAGCGCCTGCGAGACCTCCGGGTACGCCGGGTGGACGGGACGCACCCGCGCCGTCTCCAGTGCTTTGGTGAACACGTCCAGGCCCTCGGTGCGGGCGACCTTGTCCCGCCACTGGGGCAGGGCCTCGGTGCGGCGGCTGAGCGGGAGACTGCCCGCCCGGATGTCCCAGCGCACGTCCTGCTCCGGCCGGGCCAGCCAGCTCAGGAAGGTACGGGCGGCCCCGGAGCGTGCCTCGCCGTTGTCGAACATCGTCCAGGTGTCGGGCCCCGAGATGGTGACCGGGCGCCCGCTGAAGGAGGGCAGGGGAACGACGTGGTAGTCGATCCGGGCGGTCTCGATGTCGGGCAGCTGCCAGGGGCCGGTGACCACCATGCCCATGCGGCCGGACTGGAACACCTGGTACATCTGTTCGCTGCCGGGCTTGGGATCGATGTACACGCTCTTGTCCCGCGCCAGGTCGGCCACCACCTCCAGCGCCCGGGCGCCGGTGCCGGCGAAGCCGATGCCCTTGCCGCCCTCGTCGACGACGTCGCCGCCCAGGTCCCAGATCAGCGGCCACAGACGCCACACGGTGTCCTCGTCGCCGGTGCCCGGCCAGCCCGTGCCGAACCGGCCCCGGCCCGACTCGGTGAGCGTGCGGGCGCAGGAGACGAAGTCCCGCCAGGTCCAGCCGGCCTTCGGCAGCGGCAGACCGGCCTCGCGGAACAGCTTCCTGTTGCAGACCACGGCGAGCGAGTCGAGCACCGCGGGGGCGGCCCTGACCCTGCCGTTGAGCGTGACGGCGTCCCTGGAGGCCGCCCAGTAGTTCTTCCACGGCACGGGCCCGGACCCGACCATGTCGGTGAGGTCCACGACCTGCGGGCCGCGGGCCACCCGGGCCAGGTCCGACCCGAAGATGTACGCGATGTCCGGGTAGGAACCGGCGGCGAGGGCGGCCGTCACCTTCTGCAGCATCACGTCCGACAGCACGCCGCCGCCCAGCTTCACCCTGATCTTCGGGTGCGACCGTTCGAAGTCGGCGACGAGGCCTTCCAGGACCTTCTTCGCCGTGTCCGCCTGGCCGTGCCACATCTCGACGGTGACCGTGCCGTCGGCCGCGACGCCGTCGTCCGTACCGGCCCCGCAGCCGGTCACCGCGGTGCCCGCGACCGCCGCGAGCGCGGCACCACCGCCGGCCCGCAGCACACCCCTGCGTGAGGGGCGCGCGGCACGTCGGACCGCATCCATCTGTACCTCCAAGGACTGGACTGGCCGTCGGGCGGTGTCAGCAGGTCTCACGGACGTAGCCGCTGCTGCCCTTCGGTGACACGTCCAGGTCGCGCCGGACGACGCTCAGTTCGTCGCCGAAACCCGCGCACGCCTTCGACAGGCCCTTGGCGGTGTACTCGACGACGATCACCCGGTCGCCGAACTCGGCCGTGTAGTCGCCGCACTCGTCCCACTCGCCGCACTCCTCGGCGACCGCGAAGTCCAGCCCGTTCTCCTCGCGGTTCGGGGCCAGTTCGACGGTGTTCTTCTGCCCGATGGCAAGTCCGTCGGAGTGCGCGCGCTGCGCGAGGAGCCTGATCAGCCCCTGCGCGTCGGCGGCGTCCAGCAGGTCGTCCGCGCGGGTGTAGCTGTCGTAGTTGTCCGGCTCGACGGCCTGGAAGCCCTTGTCCGCGCAGCCGTCGATCCAGGTGCCGACCTTCTCGGCGATGCGCTCGCGCTTGCCGGCGGTGCGGATGTCGAGGAAGGCCTCGCCCCAGTCGGTGTCGTAGACGACCTCGCCGTTCGCGTCGCGCAGCAGCAGGTCGTCGTCCCAGTCGCCCTCGGCGCCGGGCTGGGCCTGGAAGGCGTTGACGTAGCAGATGTTGTACAGGCCCGCCGCGGGGGAGGCCGAGTGGTCGCGGCTGACCACCTCCACGCCGGCCGGCGGGGTGTAGGCGCCGCCGATCTGGTAGTCGAAGCCCGCGTGCGCGGGGGGCGGGGTGTAGGCGGCCGCCTCGGCCCGGGCACCGCCCGGGACGAGGGCGGCGGCGGTGACGAGGACGGCGGTGGCGCCGAGGCCGGCCAGCACCGGCTTCCTTCGGGTGTGCGCCTGCGTACGGCTCATGGTTCGAGCTCCGGAGGATGGTGGGCACGTCCCCGCCTCGGAGGCGCGTGGCCGTCCTGGCGACTCAGTCCGGGCTCCTGGCGCGAAGCCAGCTACCGGCTGGGCGTACCTCTGCCGCCGATCACACGGCATCGGCGTTGACCGGGAGTAAATCGACCGGATCCAGGCCCTGTCAAGAGTCCGAAGCGAGAGAGCGGGTGCGTGAATGTGATCGGAAAGCGCTCGGTTGTTGCAGAATCGATCACAATGTATCGGCCCGCGGTTGTCCGGGAACGATGCACGCGTACCAGGTGGGAGCCGTGATCGCACCGCCCCCACGGGGCTGGTAGCGTCGCGTGGTCGCGGCGGGCGGCGCGAGAGAGGTGTCGGTGCGTGGGAGAGCGGCAGGACCGTGAGTGGGTGGCGATGACGCCCGGCGACTTCGACCGGGACGCCCCACTGGTCCTCAACGTGAACACCGGGCCCGCCACCGTCCCGGCCGAGCCCGACGAGTACGGCACCGCCCCCCTGTTCGGGGAGACGGCACCGACACCCGGTACCCGGCCGCGCACCCGGCGGGGACGGCCCGCGGCCGGTCAGGAACGCTTGTTCTGACCGCCCCCGCTCGGGGTCACGAGGCGGGCACCTCGTCCACGAACCCGGTCCCGGCGGCGCGGTACCCGGCGACCCTCGCGGCGACCTCGGCCGGGGTGAGCACCCGGTCCTTGACGTGCAGGACGTAGTCGACCTGCTGGTCGTAGGCGCGCGGCGCCGCCGACGTCTGGCCGTCCAGGTCGATCAGCCACTGGTTGAAGTTGATCGACATCGGCCGCTCCGGCAGGTACTGCGCGTCGTGCGTGCCGAACAACTGCCCGTCCACGTAGTACGTGATGGCGCTGTCGTCGATCGTCACCACCAGATCGTGCCAGCCGGCGTAGCTGCCGCGCCGCTCGGAGTGCTGGTTGACGGCCTGCCAGGGATCCGGGTTGTAGGTCTCCCAGGAGGTCGTGTACAGGATGTCCGACGGTTCGCCCCACCCTCCGTTCGGCAGGTACTCGAAGTCGTACTCGGCGTAGTCGTCGGCCATCGGCGCCTTGAGGTCGTTGATGGTGAAGAAGGTCTGCACCAGGTGGTCCCCGTCGGGCCCGGACTTCGGTGTGTCGGCGAACTTGACCCGCGCCGCGTAGGTGCCGTCCTTGAACTTCATGGACTTGGTCAGCACCTCGGTCTGCGTGGTGGACGCGCCGGTGCCGGCCGTGGACGTCTCCAGGTTCATCACCGAGTTGCCGCCGGCGGAGACGAACGTGACCTTCGACGGGTCCCAGGTCGCGCCGGGGACGCCGGGCCCGCCGGAGTTGGAGCGCACGCTCCAGCCGTGCGCCGGGAGCGCCGGATCGGTGTGGGAGGCGTAGTCGAAGTCGTCGAACAGGGTCTGACCTCCACCGGGCGGGTCGGTCGGGTCCGTCGGGTCGGTGGGATCGGTCGGGTCCGTGGGGTCGTTGCCCTCCGGGGCCGCGCCCCAGAGGGTGGCGCCGGCCAGCTGGGCGGTGACCTTGTCCCAGTTCCCGTACGAGGTCTGGGCGCCGTTGAACGAGTAGTCGTCGGACTGCCGCAGCGTCTGCCAGTTGCTCTGGTAGAAGCGCAGCTGCAGGTCACCGGTGTCCGCCCCGGGCGCCAGGGTGCCGGCCGCCGAGGTGAAGCCGATCTCCAGGTAGCGGTCGGCCGTCGCCGTCGGGTTGCCCAGGGTGCCGAACGTGCCGGTGACGGCCGCGCAGCCGCGCACCGCCCAGGAGCAGGCGAAGCGGTAGGAGGCGTTCGGGGAGTCCGCCTTGAAGTAGTAGCGGATCTTCACCTGGCTCAGCTGCACCGTGGACGAGCCGGTGTTGCGGACCTTGAACCAGGGTTCCGACTGGTCGGCGGTGGCCCCGCTCGCGCTGGTGCGGTACTGGACGGCGAGCCCGTCGGCGGCGGGAGCGGCCTGGGCGGGAAGGGCGGTCAGGGCACCGCCGCCCAGGAGCACGGACAGGGCCAGCGCCAGGCGGGCACGGCCCGCGGTGGGTCGGTTCCTCATGCGGGATCCTTTCGGCACGGCTCCCGCCTGCGCGGGAGCGTCGATGGGTGGTGCGTGGCGTGGGGGAACGACTTGGGGAGGCCGGGCGGCGCGGCGGCGTGCGGGACGCCGAGGGCGTCCAGGCGGGCCCGGTGCCCGGCCAGCCGGGCGCTGAAGCCCGGCCAGTCCGGCGTGCCGCCCCAGACCCGGTCGGCGAGCGCGCACAGCCGCGGGTAGGTCAGGTACTCGATGTGCTCGGCAGTCCGTACGAACTCCGTCCACAACTGCCCCTGGGCGCCCAGCACCAGGGACGCTGCCTCCGGCGTCGGCGGCGCGAGGTCCACGTCGTGGACGGCGCGCAGGTCCACGATCCCGCCGGGCTGGGCGGGCGGTTCGCCCGGACCGGGGCCGCGCGCGTAGTCGAAGTAGGCCGCGCGGTGGTCGGCGTGGACGACCTGGTGCCCGCGCAGTGCCGCGGCCCGGGCGTGCGCGGGTTCCCGCCAGCTCATCACCGTGCAGTCCACGGGCAGGGTGACGCCGCTCTCGGCCCAGACGACCGGCCTGCGCCCCGCCCGCACCAGGTGCTCGGCGAAACGCGCGATGAACCAGGGATGCAGCGCGCGCGGCCCCGCCAGCCCCTCACGGGCGGCACGGGCCCGGGCCCGCGGGCTCCGCTCCCACTCCGTGGTGGGAACCTCGTCCCCGCCGATGTGGACGTACGGCGAGGGGAAGACGTCCATCACCTCGTCCAGCACGCTGCGGAAGAAGTCCAGGACGTGGTCGCCGGTGCCGAGGACGTTCTCGCACACGCCCCAGCGCGTCCACACGTCCAGCCGGCGTGCGGGGTCGGTGCCCAGCTCGGGGTAGGCGGCCAGGGCGGCGCGGACGTGTCCCGGCACACCGGTCTCCGGCAGTACGCTCACGCCGCGTTCGGCCGCGTAGCCGACCAGGTCCCGCAGCTCCGCCCGGGTGTAGGAGCCCCCGTGCGGCACGCCGTCGAAGCGTGCGCTGCCCGCGGGGCCCACCATCGACTCCGCGCGCCGGCCGCCGACCTCGGTGAGCCGGGGGTACGCGGCCACCGGCATCCGCCAGCCCTGGTCGTCGGTGAGGTGCAGGTGGAAGACGTTCAGCTTGTGCAGCGCCAGCAGGTCGACGTAGCGCCGCAGGAACGACACCGGCTGGAAGTGCCGGGCCACGTCGAGCATGGAGCCGCGCCAGGCGTGGCCCGGCACGTCGGTGATCTCCACGGCCGGCAGCTCCCACGGCACCCCGCGCACCGGCCGCGCGGACAGGGCGTCGTAGGGCAGGAGTTGCCGCACCGTCTGCACCCCGTGCAGGAGACCTGCCGGGCGGGCGGCCCGCAGCAGGACGCCCTTGGGGCTCACGGTCAGGCCGTACCCCTCGTCGCCGAGGCCGGTCAGGGCGGGGTCGAGGGCGAGGACGAATGCACCGTCGGCCGCGGAGTCCAGGCGCAGTCCGGTGGCCGGGGCGAGGAGGGTGCGCAGCAGGGTCGCGGCCGGACCTGCCCCCGGCGTGACCCGCAGCCGGGTCGTGCCGTCGAGACGGAAGCGGCCGGAGCGGGTGGACAGGCGGGTCGGGCGGGGCAGGAGGGCCAGTTCGGGGCGTGGCAGGTCCACGGGACGGCTCCGGTGTTCGGCGGTGCACGACGGTGGGGGAGAAGGACGCGGGGCGAAGGCGGGGACGGCGGACGCGGTCAGCCCTTGACGCCCCCCGAGGCGAGCCCGGCCGTCACATGCCGTTGCAGGGCGAGGAAGATGACCAGCGCGGGGAGGGCGAAGAGCGTGGCGGCCGCCATGGTGGCCCCCCAGTCGGTGCCGAAGGTCGACTGGAACGAGGAGAGCCACACGGGGAGCGTGCGGCTGTCCTGCTGCTTGATGATGAGGAAGTTGGCGTAAGTGAACTCGTTCCAGGCGGTGATGAAGCCGAACAGCGAGGTGGCCATGAGACCGGGAGCGAGCAGCGGGAACGCCACCCGGCGGAAGGCGCCGGCCCGGGTACAGCCGTCGACCTGCGCGGCCTCCTCCAGCTCCGGCGGGATGCCGGCGATGAATCCCCGCAGCACCACCACCGTGAACGGCAGCGTGATCATGAAGTAGATCAGCGTCAGCGTCGGCAGCCGGTCGAGCATCCCGGTGTCGCGGGAGATGATGTAGATCGGGATGATCAGCGACTCCCAGGGCGCCATCTGCGCGACGAACACCGCCAGCATGAACTGCCGGCGCCCGCGCCAGCGCATGCGGGCCACGGCGTAGGCGGCACCCAGGGCGACCAGCAGGGCGAGCAGGACGGCGCTGAGGGTGACCAGGACGCTGTTGCGCCAGAAGAGCGCGAAGCCGTCGGCACCCACCGCGTCGTGGAAGTGGTCCAGAGTCCAGGCGCGGGGCACCAGCCGGGGATCGTAGGACTGGATGTCCGTGGAGGGCTTGAAGGCCGTCGTGACCATCCAGTACACGGGGAACAGGCAGATGACGACGGTGAGCGCGGCGGCGGCGTTGAGCGGGAGGCGGCGCAGCACGCGGCGCAGCGGGGGACGCGGG
Source organism: Streptomyces sp. NPDC093065 (assembly GCF_044754585.1). Taxonomy (NCBI): domain Bacteria; kingdom Bacillati; phylum Actinomycetota; class Actinomycetes; order Kitasatosporales; family Streptomycetaceae; genus Streptomyces; species Streptomyces sp. NPDC093065. Next base: position 344,248 of record NZ_JBIVPJ010000003.1, read on the forward strand.
GTGCTCACAGCTGCTCGCCCTCCTGACGGAACAGTTGACGGAAGTAGAGGACCAGGACGCCGCTCATCAGCAGGACCGTGAGCATCGAGGCGGCGGAGCCCAGGTCGTAGCGCTGGCCCGCCAGCGCGGTCTGCACGGCGTACACCGGCAGGATGGTGGTGGCCTCGCCCGGCCCGCCGCGGGTCATCACCCAGATCTGCACGAACGCCTTGAACGTCCAGATCACTTCGAGCGACAGGACCAGCATGAAGATCGGCCGGATCAGCGGGAACGTGACCGAACGGAAGACGCGCGCCGCCCCCGCCCCGTCCATCCGCGCCGACTCGTACAGCTCGGCCGGCACCGTGACCAGCGCCGAGTAAAGCGTGATCGCGGCGAACGGGACCGACTGCCAGACGATCAGCCCCACCACGATGCCGAAGGCGGCCCCGCCGTGCGCGAACCAGGGGTAGCCCTCGTACGAGTGGAACCCGAGGCCGGTGAGGGTCTCGTTGACGATGCCGAACTCGGAGTGGAACAGCCACTGGAAGACGGTGGTGGCCGCGACCACCGGCACCGCCCAGACCAGCACCAGGGAGCTGAGGACCACGGTCCTGGCCGCCCGGCCCAGCCGCTCGGTCATCAGCGCCACCAGGGTGGACAGCACCATGACGGCCACGACACCGACCGCCATGAAGACGAAGGTGCGGCGCACCACCTCCCAGAACTCCGGATCGCCGAGCAGGGTGCGGTAGTTGCGCAGCCCGACGAAGTCGGCGTCGCCCAGGATGAGCTGGCGCAGCCGGAAGTCCTGGAAGGAGATGAGGACGGCGCGGGCCAGCGGATAGAGCAGCAGGTACAGCATGCCCAGCACCGCGGGGGCGATCAGAAGGTACGGCCAGAGGGCGCCCCGTCCGGTCCCGCCGCGTGTGCCGGTGTGCCCGGCTGCTGCGGGCGGGCGCCGGCCGGCATCACGCGGCACGCTCCGCTCACGGACACTCGACACGTCGCCTCCTGGTTCTCGTGCTCGTCGTGGTGTGGGGGCGGCCGCGGTTCAGGAGTCGCCGCCCAGCGTCTCGGTGATGGTCCGGGACGCCCTCGCCGCCTCCGACTCGGCGTCCTTGCCGGTGAGTACGGCCGTCATGTACTCCTTGACCGGGTTCTTGGCCTCGACCGCCGCCCACTGGGGCGTGTTGGGCGTGGCGTGTCCGTTCGCGGCGCCGGCCGCCATGGCGGCGGTGCCCGGGTCGTCGGCGACGGCACCCGCCAGGGTGGTCTTGTTCGGCACGTAGCTCATGGCGACGGCGAGCTTCTTCTGCCACGCGTCACCCGTCAGTTCGCGGATGAGGGTGAACGCCTGGTCCTGGTGGGCGGCGACGGCCGGGACGACCAGGTCGGACCCGCCGGTGAAGACGGCTCCCGGACGGTCGGCGGTCTTGCCGGGGACGGGGAAGAAGCCCAGCTTTCCCTTGAGTTCCGGGTTCTTCTCCTCGATGACCCTGGCCCCGCCCGGTACCGCGATGATCTGGGCGACCTGCCCCTTCGCCATCACCTCCGCCTGCGGCGGCTGGGCCTCGTCCGAGTCCTTCGGGCCCTTTCCGAGGGCCTGGAGGCGCCGGTAGAAGTCCATCGCCCTCAGTGCCCCGGGGCTGTCGAGGCCGCCCTTCCACTCGCCGCCGGCCTTCACGGCCAGGTCGCCGCCCTCGTCCCAGACGAAGCCGGACAGGACGTACCAGTTCTGGCCCGGCAGGTAGATCCCCTGCGTGCCGTCCCTGTCGAGTCGGCGGGTGGCGGCGATCCACTGGTCCCGGGTCCTGATCCGCGAGGCGTCGACGCCGGCCTTCTCGAACAGGTCGGTTCGGTGGATGACGACCCGGTTGGCCGCGTAGTACGGGATGCCGTACTGCTTGCCGTCGTACGACCCGGGCTCCGCGAGCCCCTTCAGCCAGGCACCGCCGACCAATTCCCCGACGCGGTCCGAGAAGTCGGTGAGGCCGCCGCTCTGGGCGTACTGGGCGACCTGGGTGTTGCCGACCTCGATGACGTCGGGGGCGTCGTTGCTGGCCAGTGCGGCGGTCACCTTCTCGCCGATGCCCTCCCACTCCTGGATCTGGATTCTCAGGTCGATGTCGGGGTGGGCCTTCTCGAAGCCCGTCTCGAACTCCTTCTGGAACTCGGCCGAGACACTGTCGCGCATGAGCCACACGTCGAGAGCGGTCCTGCCGCCGTCGCCGTCCGAGGCGGCGTCGCCGGACGAGGAACAGGCGGTGAGCCCGGCGCCGAGCACCAGCGCGGAGAGCAGGGCGAGCGAACGGTACTTCACGGTTCACCTCTGGGAGAGCTGGAAGGGACGATGCACCCACACTTGACCAGTAAGGGGCACATGATTTACCAGTCGGCGTTGCACGAAGGTGGCATGGACCAATGAGGGCGTCAACCCCTCACGTACGCACGGGTTTTCGGCCCGTCGGACGACGGGAGTGGCTGGATCGTGACCGATCTGGACAGGTAAGCTCGGCTGACCAGTAGACCAGTCAGGGGAGTACTGCATGGAGATCGACGCCGCCGCCTCCGGTGCGGTGCTCAAGCGGGAGCGCGTCCGCGACGCCGTCCTGGAACTCATCGAGGAGAGGCGCCCGGGAGACGCGATCCCCTCGGAGCGCACCCTGTGCGCCGAACTCGGCGTCTCCCGGCCCACGTTGCGTGCCGCGGTCGACGAACTGGTGGTCGCCGGGCTGCTGGTGCGCGAACACGGACGGGGCATGTTCGTCGCCGCCGAGAAGATCACCCAGGAACTGGTCTCCGGCCGGCAGGCGTTCAGCCTCCCGCAGGCCTCCGGCGCCTGGACCAGCAGGCTCCTGGAGGTCAGCACCCTGCCCGCGGGCGCCCGGGTGGGCCGCAAGCTGCGCATGTCACCGGCGGCCCGGATCCACTACGTGGCCCGACTGCGTCTGGTCGACGGCTCGCCCATGGCCATCGAGTACCTGCACGTCCCCGCCGACCTGGTCTCTGACCTGACCAGTGAGGAACTGGAGCAGGGCGACCTGTACCAGCACCTGGGCGAGCGGCACGACGTCCTGGTCAGCGAGGCCGTGCAGTCCATCGAGCCCACCGTGGTCACCCGTGCGGAGGCCGACCTGCTCGACGTGCCCGAACTCTCCCCGGCGCTGCTCTTCGAGCGCCTGACCACCGACACCCGGGGCCGGCCCGTGGAGTACGTGCACTCCCTCTACCGGGGGGACCGCTACCGCATCGTCTCCCGGCTCACCCTGGGCCCGCGCGAGCCGGGACCACCCCTCGGCGAGGGGCACCATCCGGGCATTCCGCCGGGGGACTTCACCACCAAGGACCCCGTCACGCTCTCCACACGCGGGGTGGTGCAGGACGGGATGTAGCGGCGCTCCGGGCCCCCTGGAGCCTCCTTCGATCGGCACCCTCGGTGCGTGGAAGTGCTCGGAACTGCTTTGTATCGAGCATGTATTGACATGTCATGGCGGACCCCGCAGAGTCATGCCCCGACAGTGTTCGACAGCTCGACAGCTCGCCGTTGCCCGACACCGCCCCCACCGTGATGCGAACCGCCACGAGGAGTGTTGCCGTCATGTCCGAAACGCCCGCTGTCTCCCGCCGCCTGCTCCTGGGCTCCGCCGCCGCCACCGGCGCACTGGCGGCCGGAATCGGGGCCGCCGCCCCCTCCGCCTCGGCGGCCGGACAGGCGCCCCGCCGCAGGCCCGGCCAGAAGTCGATGATCGGCGTGCCCTTCGCCGCCCACCGAACCGTCCGCGTCGGGATCATCGGCCTCGGCAACCGGGGCGGGGGCATGATCACCGGCTGGGCGGCCGTGCCCGGCTGCACCGTGACCGCCGTCTGCGACATCCGCGCCGACCGGGCGAAGAGCGCCGCCGACCGCCTTGAGAGCAAGGGCAACCCGCGCCCCGCCGAGTACGGCGGCTCCGCCGACTCCTACGCCCGGATGCTCCGCCGCGACGACATCGACCTCGTGTACGTCGCCACGCCCTGGGAGTTCCACTACGAGCACGGCCGGGCCGCGCTGCTCAGCGGCAGGCACGCCGTCGTGGAACTTCCCGTCGCGACGGAACTGCGCCAGCTGTGGGACCTCGTGGACACCTCGGAACGCACCCGGAGGCATCTGCTCCTGTCCGAGAACTGCAGCTACGGCCGCAACGAGCTGGCCATGCTGAGGGCGGCGCACGACGGCCTGTTCGGAGACATCACCAACGGCCACGGCGGCTACCTGCACGACCTGCGCGAACTCCTGTTCTCCGACACCTACTACACCGACTCCTGGCGGCGCCTGTGGCACACCCGCAGCACCGCCTCCTTCTACCCCATGCACGGCCTGGCCCCGATCGCCGCCGCCATGGACGTCAACCGCGGCGACCGCATGACCACCCTGCGCGCCACCACGACGGCCCCGAGGGGACTGGCCGACTACCGGGCCCGCTTCGTCCCTCGCGACCATCCCTCCTGGAAGGAGACCTACATCAACGGTGACCTGGTCACCTGCATGATCGAAACGGCGAAGGGCAGGACGATCCGGGCGGAGCACGACGTGAGTTCGCCCCGGCCCTACAGCCGGATCAACACCCTCGCCGGCAGCCGCGGCATCGTCGAGGACTACGCGGGCCCCGCCCCGACCGGCGCCCGCATCTACATCGAACCGGACCACAGCGGAGACACCTGGCGCGACTTCGAGACCTACCGCAAGGAGTACGACCACTGGCTGTGGCGGCGGGTCGGCGACGACGCCGCGAACAACGGCGGCCACGGCGGCATGGACTACGTCCTGCAGTGGCGCACCGTCCAGCTGATGCGCGCGGGTCTGGTGCCGGACATCGACATCTACGACTCGGCCGCCTGGTGCTCTGCCGTACCCCTCAGCGTCACCTCGCTGGCCAGGGGCGGCCGCCCCGTCGAGATCCCCGACTTCACCCGGGGCGCCTGGCGGGAGCACAGGGCCGGCCTCGACTCCGCTCCCACCGACATGCCGCCCGTCGGCTGAGCGCGGCACACCGGCCATCGCGCCCGCAGGGCGCGCTACCGCGCCAGGACCTCCTCCGGGCCCATGACGACGACCGGTTGCTTGTCCGGGTCCAGGGCGGTCAGCAACGCGCGCATGTGCTCCTCGCTCAGGGACACGCAGGCGTTGGTCGGCCCGTCGTGGTCCACATGGATCCACACCCCGCCGCCCTTGTCCTCGCCCATGGGGCGGGTCTTGTCCAGCGGGGTGGTGCCGGGCACCCGGTTGTAGTCGATGGCGACCACGTAGTCGAACGACCCCTCCAGGGGCTCGCCCAGATAGCCGGTGCCCGACACGGAGAAGTCCGGATCCTCGTCGTAGGGGAGCAGGGTGCCCGGGTCGGGCAGCCGGCCCCCCGCGTCGCTGAGGCCGAAGACACCGATGGGCGTGTGCAGGTCGCCCGCCTCGTGGTCGTCGGTCCAGCCGCGCAGGCCGTTGTGGGCGGGCCACGGACCGGCGACCGCACGCCAGCCCTCGGCCGGATACTGCTCGTAGAGCACCACCCGGGCCTGCGACGAACTCCCGGTCTCGCCGGTGACTACGAGGGCCTGCCGGGTCCCGGCCGGGAGACGCTCCCGCATGACCGCCCCGACCCCGGGCAGCGGACGGGGGAAGGAGCGCGGGGGTGCGGGGCGCGGGGCCGGGGGCGGCGAGGCGGAACTCCCGGGTGCGTGCGCGTCCTGCGAGGAGGCGCCCGCGTGCTCCCGGGCGCAGCCGGTGGCCAGCACGCCGGTGCACATGACAGCGCCGATCACCAGGGCCAGCGCTTTCCTGACGGTCATATCGATCTCCGACTCCGTGAGTGGACTCTTCATAGCTAGACCACTTGTGGAACCGGGTTGTGCGGCCGCCTCGCCGTCTCCCCCGTATGGCGCAGCGGGGACCCGCACGGCGGTCGCCGAGGGCCCTGTTCGGCAACATGGTTCCCGCTCACCCCTCTTACTCACTGGTGAGGCTCGGACATGCCGTGTAGCGTCAGCAGCAGATGTCGTGGTTCGCCCAGACCGCCCGCGCCGGAGTGCGGGCGGTTTGCTGTGCAATGCCGGAGGACCAGGACGACCACCTCCGGGTTCGCGCGGTGCGGATCCGATAACGGCTGAAAGGCAAAAAGGCATGGCCAGCGGAACTGTCAAGTGGTTCAACTCTGAAAAGGGCTTCGGCTTCATCGCGCAGGACGGCGGCGGCCCCGACGTCTTCGCGCACTACTCCAACATCAACGCCCAGGGCTACCGCGAGCTGCAGGAAGGCCAGGCCGTGACCTTCGACATCACCCAGGGCCAGAAGGGCCCGCAGGCGGAGAACATCACCCCCGCCTGACCGGGAGACCGTCCAGCGGGGCGGGCCCCCGGGAAACGCTGGTTTCCCGGGGGCCCGCCCTGTGGCACACCGCCGCCCCGCGGGACGCGCTCGGGCGCGTCAGGGAACGCGGCCGAAGAAGTCGAGCAGAGCGGCCGTCAGCTCGGCGGGAGCGTCCTCCTGCACCAGATGGCCCGCTCGGGCGATCGGCTCCCATCGGGCACCGGGGACGAGACCGGCGAGTTCGCGTCCCTTGGCCACGGGGATCCAGGCATCGTCCTCACCCCAGCAGACCAGCGTCGGGACCTCGATACCGGCGTACCGGTCCTGTACCTCGTCGGTGTACCGCTGGTCCGCCTGGGCGATCTGCCGATAGAAGGCCGGCCGACCCGTTTCGCCCAGCCAGGGCTCGACCAGCCGGTCCAGGACCGCCGGGTGCAGCCCCGGACCGCCGGTGGAACCCACGTACTCGCGCACCAGCGCCCGGTGCAGCGCCTCGGGCAGCTGCCCGAAGACCTCGGCGTTCTCGCGGACCAGCCGGAAGAACGGCGACCCCCAGGGCGCGAGCGCGACCGGGTCGACCAGGGCGAGCGCCGCGTAGCGGGCGTCGTGCAGCAGATGCGCCCGCAGCGCGACGGCACCGCCGAAGTCGTGGGCGGCCACGAGCGGCCGCTCCAGCCCCCAGTGGTCCAGCAGCTCGGCGAAGACCCGGCCCTGCGCGGCCAGGGACACGTCCTGTCCGGCGGCCTTCTCCGACAGCCCGTAGCCGGGCATGTCCCAGACGAACACCTGGTGGCCGCGCGCCAGCGAGCGGGCCACCGCGCGCCAGACGTACGAGGAGAAGGGCGTGCCGTGCAGCAGAACCAGCGGACGCCCGCCGGGGTCGCCCAGCCGGTTCCAGCGGACGGTGCCCGAACGGCCGGCGAACGACTCGGGCAGCGGCCATGCGGACATGGTGCGGTTTCCTCTCGGTACGGCGCCGGTCGGACCGACGTCACGGCTTGCGGGCGAGTCCGCCGTGTTCACCGATGGGCCTCGGGGCCTCGGCGCCCGCCTCGGGACGCCACTGGGTCACCGGGACCACACCGGGCTCCACCAGCTCCAGACCGTCGAAGAACGCCGTGATCCGGTCGACGGTGCGCAGGATGTACGGTGCGGCACCGCTCTCGTTGTAGCCGTCCTGGGCCCGCTCGAACTCCGGGTCGATCCCCCGCGAACCGTCGTTGATCGAGAGGTAGCTGCCGGACGGCAGGGCGCCGACGAGCCGGGTGACGACGGAGCGCGCCCGGTCGTAGTCGGGGATGTGGCCCAGGATGTTGCTGAGGATCAGGGCGACGGGCTCGTCGAAGTCCAGCGTCTCGGCGGCGGCCGCCAGGACGGCGTCGGGGTCGAGCACGTCGGAGTCGATGTACGAGGTCGCGCCCTCCGGGGTCGAGTAGAGCAGCGCACGGGCGTGGGCGAGGACCATCGGGTCGTTGTCGACGTAGACGATGCGCGTCTCGGGAGCGATGCGCTGGGCGACCTCGTGGGTGTTGTCGGCGGTCGGCAGTCCGGTCCCGATGTCGAGGAACTGCCGGATCCCCGCCTCGGCGACCAGGTGGGTGATGTTGCGGCGCAGGAAGGCGCGGCTGCTGCGGGCGATGGTGACGATGCCGGGGAAGACGGCGGTGTAGGCGTCGCCGGCCTGCTCGTCGACCGGGTAGTTGTCCTTCCCGCCCAGCCAGTAGTTCCAGATCCGGGCCGAGTGCGGCACGGACGTGTCGATCTTCTGCTGCGTGGCGTTGCCGGGGGTCGTCGAGGGGTCGCTCATGGGTGCGGTCCGTCTTTCAGCCGAGGCGTGGGTGCTTGACCACAACCTACGTCGCAACGGCCCCTTTCTGTACGCCTGTTCACACTCCACGTCGGCACAGCAGCCCAGGCGCCACCGGGCCTCGCGCGGCGCCCGGTCCGCACGGCTAACCGGCGCCCACCGCACCCCGCGCGGCTGCCGTGCGGAGCACGTCGAAGCACTCGGTGAGCAGGGGCCGCAGCGGTCGCCGCCGGCCCTCGTCGATCCAGCGGCGGAAAGCGACCTTGAGCACGGCGATCGCCGCCTCGGCGGTCAGCTCCGCGCCCAGTTCGTCCACACCGCGCTCGCGCAGCGCCTCGGCGAGCGCGCCGGAGAGGGAAGCGAGCTTGATCAGTTCCCTCTCCCGCAGTTCCGCGTTCGCGTCGATGACGCTCTGCCGCAGGCCGACCAGATCGCCGCGCTCCTCGAAGACGCCCGCCGCGGCGTCGAGGGCGGCGGCCACCGCCTCCATCGGAGCCGCCGTCGCGGGCGCCGCCGCGACGGCGCCCACGCACAGCTCCTCCAGGCTGCCGGAGCCGGCGAAGAGGACCTCCCGCTTGTCGGCGAAGTGCCGGAAGAAGGTCCGCTCCGTCAGCCCCGCGCGCTTGGTGATCTCGGCCACCGGGGTCTGCTCGTAGCCACGCTCCACGTACAGCTCCAGCGCAGCCTGCTCCAGGCGGCCGCGCGCGTTCGGCTCCCATCGACCCATGCCGCGGAGTCTACGCGAGGACAGGGACTGTCATCCGGGCCGCGACGCCACCGCACGGGCCTACAGCCTGCTCTTCGACCGGGCCCGCGGCACCGGTTCCGGGGTGCCGCGCCGCCGGTAGACCAGATAGGGCCGGACCAGGTAACCGACCGGCGCGCTCCAGACGTGCACCAGCCGGGTGAACGGCCAGGCGGCGAAGAGCAGGCAGGCGCTCAGCGCGTGCAGCCTGAAGAGCAGCGGGGCACCGGCGATCGCCTCCGGCCGTGGTCCGAGGACGAACAGGCCGCGGAACCAGACCGAGACCGTGCCCCGGTAGTCGTACCCGGCGCCGAGGACGTTGTGCGCGGCGGTGGCGGAGATGCCCAGCAGCACGGTGAGGGCCAGCAGCGGGAACAGCACCTTGTCGCTGCGGTCGGTGCCCAGCCGGATCCGCCTGGACAGCAGCCGCCGGGCGCACAGCATGCCCAGCCCCGCGACCATCGCCACGCCCGCCACCGAACCGGCCCACACCGCCCCCGCGTGGTACAGGTGCTCGTCGACGCCCACGGCCTCGGTCCAGGAAGCGGGCACGGCCAGCCCCACCACGTGCCCGGCGATCACCATGAACGCGCCCAGGTGGAACAGCGGGCTGCCCCAGCGCAGCCACCGGTGCTCGAGGAGCTGACTGGTGCGCGACGTCCAGCCGAACTGGTCCTGCCGGTAGCGCCACACGTGCCCGGTCACGAACACGGCGAGACAGATGTAGGGGACGGCGACCCACAGGACGAGATCGGCGCCGTTCGCCGACGCGGCGACGAGGGACGGGGAGGTGGTGCTCATGAGCGGCCTTCGGTGCGGGGGCCGTCCGCCGTGCGCGGGGCCCGGGTCGGCGGAGCGGCCGTCGGCGGTACGAAGGCGGACGGCGGGGCGAACTCGCCCTGCCCGTAGGCCGGGTGGCCGAGACCGTCTCCGTAGGGGCCTCCGTGCGGGCCTGCGTAGGGATCTCTGTGGGGATCCCCGTAGGGATCGAGGCCCACCTCCTCCTCGGGCGGGCCCTCGGCGGCGAGCTTCGCCACGGCCGCCCGGTCCGCGTCGGTCGTCGGCGGCAGCAGACCGAGCAGCGCCGACAGCACGTGCCGGTACGGGGAGCCGGACTCGGTCAGCGCGTGCCGGATCAGCTCCAGCCCACGCCGGTGCATCCGCAGCGGCGCCTCGCCCGTGCCTGGCCCGGCGAGCGCGGCGAACTCCAGTACGACCGGCAGGTGGTCCGGCAGTTCCCCGCCGTCGGTGTCCCACCCGGCGGCCCGGTAGCGCCGGGCCAGGGTGAGCAGGGCCATGCCCCGGCGCCGGGTGTCGCCGTGCAGGTAGTACGTGAGGTACAGGCTGCTCCGGCGGCGCAGGTCGAAGGTCTCGACGTAGTGCCGGGCGAGCGCGTCGGGCTCCTCGGCGGCGAACCAGTCCATGAAGGCGCTCAGTTCCGAGGCGGCCGGCGACGCCGGCAGAGCCGCGACGGCGGACGCCAACCGCGGTCGCTGCGAGGCCAGTTCCTCGTCCGGGTACTGCGACAGCAGCGAGAGCAGACGTAGCAGCAGCGCACGGCCCTCCGCCTCCCGGGGGGACATCGGCGCCCGGCGCCGGACGGCCGCGCGGACCCGGGTGCGGACGATGGCGGGGACGGTGGTGGGCAGCGGGCTCATGCGGGGCCTTCCGACGAGGTACGGCGCAGGGTGGGCATGCCGAGGGAGACCGTGCCGCCGGACGGGGGACCGGCGGACTCCACGGGGCAGCCGCTCTCCATGGCACTCAGCGCGGCCGCGTCCTCCTTGTGCGCGGCCGGAACGACGTAGCGGTCGGCGTACTTCGCCACCGCCAGCAGCCGGTGCAGGTCACGGGCCTCGCCGGCGTCCAGCCCGACCGCTTTGAGGGCCGCCTCGTCCCCCTCCTCGCCGAGGGACACGGCGCGCATGTACGAGCGCAGGGCGGTCAGTTTCATCAGCACCCCGCCCACGACGTCCGTGTCCCCGGCCGTGAACAGGCTCGCCAGGTACTCCAGCGGGATCCGCAGCCGGGTGACCGCCGCGAACACGTGGTCCGGGTCGTCCTGGTCGCCGCCCGCCACCGTGACCGCGTCCAGGACGGGGGATAGCGGCGGCACGTACCAGACCATCGGCAGGGTGCGGTACTCCGGATGCAGGGGCAGCGCCACCTTGTACCGGGCGACCAGGTCGTACACCGGCGAGCGGCGGGCCGCCTCCAGCCAGTCCTCCGGGATGCCCGACTCCCGCGCCGCCGCGATCACCTCGGGATCGCGCGGGTCCAGGAAGACACCGCGCTGGGCGTCGAGCAGGTCCTGCTCGTCCGGGGTCGCCGCCGCCTCGCCCACCCGGTCGGCGTCGTACAGCAGCAGGCCCAGGTAGCGCAGCCGGCCGACGCAGGTCTCCGAGCAGACGGTGGGCTGTCCCGCCTCGATGCGCGGGAAGCAGAACGTGCACTTCTCGGCCTTGCCGGTGGCGTGGTTGACGTACACCTTCTTGTACGGGCACGCCGTCACGCACATCCGCCAGCCCCGGCAGCGGTCCTGGTCGACCAGGACGATGCCGTCCTCCACCCGCTTGTACATCGCGCCGGACGGGCAGGCCGACACGCAGGCCGGGTTGAGGCAGTGCTCGCACAGCCTCGGGAGGTGGAAGAGGAAGGTCTGCTCGAACTCGAAGCGGACCTTCTCGGCCCACTCCCCGCTCAGGTTGGGATCGCCGCCCGCGTGTTCGGGCGCACCGCCCAGACCGTCCTCCCAGTTGGCGCCCCAGGTGATGTCGGCGGGCCGGCCGGTCAGCACCGAGCGCGTACGGGCGACCGGCATGTCGGGACCGGCGGGGGCGCTCACCAGGTTGTCGTAGTCGTAGGTCACCGGCTCGTAGTAGTCCTCGATGACCGGCAGGTCCGGGTTGGAGAACAGGGACAGCAGCCGCCTGACCCGGCCGCCCGAGCGCAGCACCAGCCGCCCCCTGCGGTCCAGGGTCCAGCCGCCCTTCCACTTCTCCTGGTCCTCGTAGCGGCGCGGATAGCCGATGCCCGGCTTGGTCTCCACGTTGTTGAACCAGGCGTACTCGACGCCGGTCCGGTTGGTCCAGGTCTGCTTGCAGGTCACCGAACAGGTGTGGCACCCGATGCACTTGTCGAGGTTCATCACCATGGCGATCTGGGCCATCACCCGTCCGACAGTGGCTTCGCCACGGGGCATGTCAGTACTCCACTCGCTGGCTGCGACGGCGGATCACGGTGACCTCGTCGCGCTGGTTGCCGGTCGGCCCGTAGTAGTTGAAGGCGTAGGTGAGTTGGGCGTAGCCGCCCGCCAGATGCGTGGGTTTGACCAGCAGCCGGGTGAGCGAGTTGTGCATGCCGCCGCGCCTGCCGCTGATCTCGGTCTTCGGCACGTTCACGTTCCGGTCCTGTGCGTGGTACATGTACACCGTGCCCTCGGGCATCCGGTGGGTGACCACCGCACGGGCCGCCACCACGCCGTTGCGGTTGTAGGCCTCGACCCACTCGTTGTCCCGGACGCCGATCTTCTCCGCGTCGGCCGTGGACATCCAGATCGCCGGGCCGCCCCGGGACAGGTCGAGCATGTACTTGTTGTCCTGGTAGTTCGAGTGGATGGACCACTTCGAGTGCGGGGTCAGGTAGCGGACCGTGACCTCCGCCCGGCCGTCCTCGTGCAGGTGCTCGTCGCCGTAGTGCCCGATCGCGTTCAGCGGAGGCCGGTAGACGGGCAGTTGCTCACCCAGCTCGGCCATCCAGTCGTGCTGGACGAAGAAGTGCTGGCGGCCGGTGAGGGTGTGCCAGGGCTTCTTGTGCTCGACGTTGATGACGAACGGCGAGTAGCGGCGCCCGCCCGTCTCCGAGCCGGACCACTCGTACGACGTGATCACCGAGCGGGGCTGGGTGCGGGTGTCGGCGAAGGTGATCCGCTCGGCCTCGCGCTCGGCGGACAGCTCCACCAGGCCCTCGCTGCCGGTCTGCCGCTCCAGCTCCCGGAACCCCTCGGTCGCCAGGCGCCCGTTGGTGGTGCCGGACAGCGCGAGGATCGCCTCGCACATGTCGGTCGCCGTGGCCAGCGAGGGGCGGCCGGCGCCCACCCCCTCGCGCACCGTGCCGCAGCGGTGCCGCAACTCCTCCACCTCGCGGTCCGGATGGACGGTGACGCCCTTCGTGGTCGTGCCGAGGGTGTCCAGGAGCGGGCCGACGGCGCGGATCTTCTGCGCGACGGCCGCGTAGTCCCGCTCGACCACGACCAGCTTCGGCATCGTCCGCCCCGGCACCGGCTCGCACTCACCGGCGCGCCAGTCCCGCACCGCCCCGCCCGGCTGGGCGAGTTCGTCCGGCGTGTCGTGCTGCAACGGCACCGCGAGCACGTCGGTGCGGGTGCCCAGGTGCTCGGCCGCCAGCTCGCTGAACCGGTCGGCCATGCCGAGGAAGGTGTCGTAGTCGGTGCGCGACTGCCAGGGCGGTGCGATGGCCGGGGTGAAGGCGTGCACGAAAGGGTGCATGTCGGTACTGGACAGGTCGTCCTTCTCGTACCAGGTGGCCGCCGGCAGCACCACGTCGGACAGCAGTCCCGTCGAGGTCATCCGGAAGTCCATGGTGACCAGCAGGTCGAGCTTCCCCTCCGGCGCCTGCTCGTGCCACACCACCTCCTCGGGCCGCTGCTCCGGCGGGGTCTCGGCCGAACGGACGGCCGCGTCGGTGCCCAGGAGGTGCCGCAGGAAGTACTCGTTCCCCTTGCCCGACGAACCCAGCAGGTTCGCCCGCCACACGGTCAGCACCCGCGGGAAGTTGGCCGGATCGTCCGGGTCCTCGACCGCGAACCGCAGCCGCCCGGCCTTCAGCTCGTCCACCACGTGATCGGCGACCGTTCGCCCCGCGGCGGCCGCCTCGTCGGCCAGGTCGAGCGGATTGCGGTCGAAGCCCGGGTGACCCGGCGACCAGCCCAGGCGCACCGCCTGTGCCAGGCAGTCCGCGAACGCCTTGCCCCGGAACCGGCCCTCCCCGAGCGGGGACGCCAACTCCTCGGGTCCGAACGCCTCGTAGCGCCACTGGTCGGTGTTGAGGTACCAGTACGAGGTACCCGCCATGTGCCGGGCCGGCCGCTGCCAGTCGAAGGCGAACGCCAGGTGCTGGAAACCGGTCAGCGGGCGGACCTTCTCCTGGCCGACGTAGTGGGCCCAGCCGCCGCCGTTCACGCCCTGGCAGCCGGTCATGGTGGTCAGGGCCAGGAACGCACGGTAGATGGTGTCGGAGTGGAACCAGTGGTTGGTACCCGCGCCCATGGCGATCATCGAACGTCCGTTGGTGCGCTCGGCGTTGCGCGCGAACTCGCGGGCGATGCGGGCCGCCTGGGCGGCCGGCACGGAGGTGATCGTCTCCTGCCAGGCGGGCGTGTACGGCTGGTCCGCGTCGTCGTACGAGGTGGGCCAGCTGCCCGGCAGGCCGGGACGGGCCACCCCGTACTGGGCCAGCATCAGGTCGAAGACCGTGGTGACCTTCCGGCCGCCGATCCGCCGCGCCGGCACCCCGCGCACCATGACCGAGCCGCCCTCGGTGGCGCCCTCGTCGAACCGGGGCAGCGCCACCTCGGCCATCTCCTCGGCCGTCTCCAGCAGGCTCAGCTCCGGCTCGACGCCTTCGAGGTCGAGGTTCCAGCGGCCCCGCCCGGCCTCCCCCCACCGGAAGCCGAGCGAGCCGCCCGGGACCACCGTCTCGCCGGTGGCCCCGTCGAGCAGCACCGTCTTGAACCGCGCGTGCTCCTCCTCGCTGCCGAGGTCGGCCGCGGTGAGGAAGCCGTCCGGGACCAGCCCGTGACCGCTCTCGCGCAGGGTCACCAGGAACGGTGCGTCCGTGTAGGTGCTCAGGTGGTCCCAGAAGTACGGCACCTCGCGGTCGACGAGGAACTCCCGCAGGATCACGTGCCCCATGGCCATCGCCAGCGCCCCGTCCGTGCCCGGGTGCGGAGCCAGCCACTCGTCCGCGAACTTCACGTTGTCCGCGTAGTCGGGGGAGACCGCGACGACCTTGGTGCCGTTGTAACGGGTCTCGGTGAGGAAGTGCGCGTCCGGGGTGCGGGTCACCGGGATGTTGGAGCCCCACATCACCAGATAGCCCGCGTTCCACCAGTCCGCCGCCTCCGGCACGTCCGTCTGGTCGCCGAAGACCTGCGGCGAGGCGACCGGCAGGTCCGCGTACCAGTCGTAGAACGACAGCAGCGTGCCGCCGATCAGCGACATGAACCGGGACCCGGCCGCGAAGGACGCCATCGACATCGCGGGGATGGGTGAGAAGCCCGCCACCCGGTCGGGACCGTACGCCTTGACGGTGTGCACGTGCGCGGCGGCCACCAGCTCGTTGACCTCGTCCCAGTCCGCGCGGACCAGACCGCCCCTTCCGCGGGCCCGCTTGTACGCGCGCGCCTTCGCCGGGTCGCCGGTGATCTCCGCCCAGGCCGCCACCGGGTCGCCCAGGCGCCGCCGTGCCTCGCGCCACAGCTTCAGCAGCGCGCCCCGGACATACGGGTAACGGACCCGGCTGGGGGAGTAGGTGTACCAGGAGAACGACGCCCCGCGCGGGCAGCCGCGCGGCTCGTACTCGGGGCAGTCGGCGCCGATGGAGGGGTAGTCCGTGGCCTGGTGCTCCCAGGTGATGATGCCGTCCTTGACGTACACCATCCACGAGCAGGACCCGGTGCAGTTGACGCCGTGGGTGGAGCGCACCACCTTGTCGTGCGACCAGCGGTCGCGGTAGAAGCCCTCCCAGTGTTCGTCGCCCTCGCCGAACACGGCGCGGCCGTCGGCCGACACCTCCCGGCGGGTCAGCAGCCTGCGGGCGGCCAGCGGCCAGTTCTCCGCGACGCCCGACTGCCGGCGCCGCCCCTCGCGATCGTTCTCCATGGTCCGGAACGCTAGGCCGCGCCCGCCGGGCACACCCGGGGTCGCGCGGCCCCCGCCCGCCGGGCGACCGGCCCCCTTCCCCAGCCCGGGGCAGGGACCAACGGCCCTGCGAACAGGGCCGGTCGGCGCAGGGCCCGGCGCGCCCCGGGGTGCATGCTGACGGTGATCGATCGGGCGGCGCCCATCGGTCCGACGCACCCGCAGGCCGCCGGCCGCTGAAATCCCCCGTCCCCGGCCGACGGCACCCGGGACGCGTCGGGGCGCCCGCCCGGGCGGTCACCGCGTCCGGCCGTCCACCACGGCCGGACGCGATCAGCACGACGGGGCTCACCACTCAGGAGGGGCGCGCGATGAGCACCGCCCGTGCGATCCGCCACCAACGGCACGATGCGGCACAGCGGCCGTTCATCGTCATCTGGGAGTCCACCCGGGCCTGCCCGCTGGCCTGCCTGCACTGCCGTGCCGAGGCCGTCCCGGACCGCGACCCGCGGGAGCTCGACACCGCGGCCGCGCGGGAACTGCTCGGCCAGGTCGCCGACTTCGGCCGGCCCGCGCCGTTGTTCGTCATCACCGGCGGAGACCCGTTCCAGCGCCCCGACCTGACGGAACTCATCGCCCACGGCCGCAGCGTCGGCGTCCGGGTCGCCGTCTCGCCGTCCGGCACCCCCACCCTCACCGACGAGCGGCTGCGGGCCGTGCACGCCGCCGGCGCGGTCGGCATCTCGCTCAGCCTGGACGGCTCCACACCCGGACTCCACGACACCTTCCGCGGAGTGCCCGGCGTGTACGACTGGACCCTCGACGCCTGGGACACGGCGCGGGCCCTCGGCATGAAGGTCCAGATCAACACCACCGTCACCCGGCACAACCTGCACGACCTGCCCGACACGGTCCGCCTGGTCGCCGACCACGGCGCGATGCTGTGGAGCGCCTTCTTCCTCGTCCCCACCGGCCGCGGACGCGCCCTCGGGGCGCTGACCGCCGACGAGGTGGAGGACGTTCTCAACTTCGTGTACGACATGGGCAGCACCGTCCCCGCCAAAACCACGGAGGCCCACCACTTCCGCCGGGTCGCCGTGCAGCGCCGGATCCTCGCGCGCACCGGCGACGATCACGTGGCCGTGCTCGGACTCGGTCCCCTGTACCGGGAGTTGAGCGGGCGGGCCGCGGAACTGGGGCTGGTGCGGGGCGAGCGGCGGGTGCGCCGTCCGCCGCTGGACGTCAACGCCGGCCGGGGCTTCGTCTTCGTCTCCCACACCGGCACCGTGCACCCCAGCGGCTTCCTCCCGCTGGGCGCGGGCAACGTCCGCCGGACACCGCTGACCGAGATCTACCGCGCCTCGGAACTCTTCACCGCACTGCGCGACCCCGACCGGCTGGGCGGCCGCTGCGGGCGGTGCGAGTTCCGCCGGGTCTGCGGCGGATCGCGCTCCCGCGCCTACGGCACGACCGGCGACCCGTACGCCGAGGAACCGTGGTGCGGCTACGTTCCCGGCTCCTTCCCCCACCAGCGGGAACTGGCCCAGCTGCCGGCCGGAGCCGGAGAGGACGCGAGCGGCGAGGAGCGACGTGCCGAACACGCATGACATCCCGGTCGGCAGGCCCGGGACGTCCCGCCCACGCGGTCGCCACCTGGCCGCCCACACCCTGGTCGCGGCATGGCTGCTGCTGGCCGCGGCGGCGGCCGGGGCCCAGCAGAACCTGCCAGTGGCGCGCTGGCTGGCGATCCACCTCTTCCTCCTGGGGGCGGCCACCACCGCCGTCATCGTGTGGAGCGAGCACTTCGCCGTGGCCCTGCTGCACGCCCGTCCCCCCGGACGCCGGGGCAGCGACGCCCGCCTGGCCGGCGTCAACGTCGCCGTCGTCGGGATCCTGACCGGGGTGTGGGCGGACCTGCCCGCCCTCACCGGCGCCGCGTGCGTCCTGCTCGTCACCGCGACCGGCGCACACCTGGTGACGCTGGTCGCGCTGGGGCGGGGCGCGCTCGGCGGACGGCTCGCCCCCGTCGTCGGCTACTACCGCGCGGCCGCCGGGGCGCTGATCGCGGGCGCGGCACTGGGCTGGCTGCTGGCCACCGGCGGCGCCGGGCCCCAGTGGTACACCGGGCTCCGGCTGGCCCACGTGCACGTGACCCTGCTCGGCTGGATCGGACTGCCCGTGCTGGGCACGCTGTTCATGCTCTGGCCCACCGTCCTGGGCGTCCGCATGGGCGAGCGCACCACCCCGGACGCCAAACGAGTGCTGGTGCTGACCGGGTCCGGCCTGCTCGTCGCGGTCACGGCGCTGGCGGGCGGGTGGCGTCCGGCCGCCGTCGTCGGTGTCGCGGGGTACGCCGCCGGTACGGCGCTCGCCGTCGTGCTGTTCGCCCGGACGGTACGCGCACGGCGCCCGGTCTCCCCGACCGCCGCGTGGATGCTCGCCGCCGCCGTGGGGTGGCTGTGCGCCGCCGTACTGACCGACCTGGTTCTCCTCGCCGTCCGGCCCCTGGACCGGGTGGGCGACGAGGTGGCGGCGCTGGTGCCGGTGCTGCTCGTCGGGTTCGTGGCCCAGGTCCTCGTGGGCGCCCTGACGTACCTGCTGCCGGTCGTGCTGGCCACGGGCCCCGGTGAGCGCACCGCGCTGCGGACCTTCCTGGAGCGTGGCGGGCCGTGGCGGACGGCGGCCCTGAACGCGGGCGTCGCGGCCCGGGCGCTGCCACTGCCCGCCTCCGTGCGTACGGCGGGTCTGGTGGCGGCCGTCGCGGCGGGCGCCGCCTTCCTGGCCCTCGTCCTGCCGGTCCTCGTCCGCGCGGGCCGTACCAGGCTGTCCGAACGCCGTGCGCAGGATCCGCGGGACCGGGAACGGGCGTCCGCGCGGCGGCCGGTCCTGTGGGGCACCGCCGCGGGCACGGCCCTCGTCCTGCTGGGCGTCCTCCTGGCCAACAGCGGCGGCAGCCCCGGCCCACCCGCGGCAGGCACCGGCACCGGGGCCGGCCGGGCGGACTCCGCCGCCACCCGCACGGTCGCCGTGACCCTCGGGGACCTGCGGGTCCGCCCGAGCCGTATCGAGGTCGCCGCCGACACCACCCTGCGGCTGAAGGTCACCAACACCGACACCCGGCGCCACGACCTCAAGGTGGACGGCGGTCCGGCCACCCCCATGCTCGCCACCGGCGAGAGCCACACCCTCGACCTCGGCACGGTCACCGGCCACCGCACGGCGTACTGCACACTGCCGGGGCACCGGGCCGCCGGAATGACCCTGGACATCGACGTGGGCGCGGCCACCGGCGCGCAGGACGAAACGGTGGAGGCCACCGGACACGACGGGCACACGGCGGCCCCGTCCGGCGGCGGCCTCGACCCGTCCACCGACTTCTCCGCCGGCTGGAGCCCCCGCTCCGCCGCCCTCGCCCCGGCACCCGGCGGCACGGTCCACCGGATCGAACTGCGCGCCGGCCGCACCCGGGTGGAGGTGGCGCCCGGGGTCACCCAGGAGATGTGGACCTTCGGCGGCAGCGCACCGGGCCCCACCCTGCGCGGGAGGGTCGGCGACGTCTTCGAGATCACCCTGGTCGACGACGACACCATGGGCCACGGCATCGACTTCCACGCCGGCTCGCTCGCACCCGACCGCGCCATGCGCACCCTCGAGCCCGGCGAACGCCTGCGGTACCGCTTCCGCGCCGAGCGGGCCGGGGCGTGGCTCTACCACTGCAGCACCGCGCCGATGCTCCAGCACATCGCCAACGGCATGTACGGCGCGGTCGTCGTGGACCCGCCCGGCCTCGCGGAGGTGGACCACGAGTACGTCCTGGTCTCCTCGGAGCTGTACCTCGGTACGCCCGGCAGCGCGGCGCAGGTCGCCAAGCTGCGCCGTCACGAACCGGACGCCTGGGTGTTCAACGGCGTCGCCGGCCAGTACGCGGAGCGGCCCCTGCGGGTGCGGGCCGGCGACCGGGCCCGGTTCTGGGTGGTCGCCGCGGGGCCCGGTGACGGAATCGCCTTCCACGTCGTCGGCACCGTCTTCGACACGGTCTACAAGGAGGGCACGCACCTGCTGGAACCCGAGGACCCGGGCGGCGCCCAGGTGCTCGACCTGGCCCCGGCGCAGGGCGGTTACGTCGAGACGGTGTTCCCGGAGGCGGGGCACTACTCCTTCGTCGACCACGACATGCGCCACGCCGAGTCCGGTGCCCTGGGCACCGTGGAGGTGAGCCGGTAGTGGACCCCGTCGGCTGGTGGTCCGTGGTGCGGTTCGTGCACGTCGCCGGGGCCGCCCTGTGGGTCGGCGGCCAACTGTCCCTGACGCTCGTGGTCCTGCCGCTGGCCCGCCGCCTGCTCCCGCCCGAAGCCAAGGACCGCTTCGGCGCCCGGGTCGGCCGCAGCTTCGGACTGCTCACCGGAGCGGTGTTCCTGCCCGCCCAGGTGAGTACCGGCTGGGCCCTCGCCTGGCACAAGGGCGTCACCTGGGCCTCCCTGGCCGAACCCGGGTACGGGCGCACCCTGGCGGCCAAGCTGTGCCTGTTCGCCCTGGTGATGCTGGCCGCGGCGGGCCACGGCGTCGCCCACGCCAAGGGCCGTGCCGCCCCGGCCCGGGCGCTGGCCGTCGTCTCCCTCGTCGCCTCGCTCGGCGTCGTCCTGCTCGCCACCGCGCTGCCCGCGACCTGACCCGCGCCGCGCCGCCCCGAGCCCCGGCCGGTGGGGCCACCCGGCCCGCCGGCGGAGGCCGTTCAACCCTCCCTCCGGACGCGGCGCCGGCGCAGGGTGGGTGCGAACGGGCAGAGCTTTCGCGAAGGAGCCGCCATGCAGACCCGGGAAGTCGACGCCACCGCCGTCCAGACCTGCTCGCCGCGGCCGTGGCGGCACCGTCCGTGCACAACACGCAGCCCTGGCGGTTCGGCCTCGACGCGGACAGCCGGACCGTCGAGGTACGCGCCGACCACGCGCGGTGGCTCACGACCGCCGACCCCCAACGGCGGGCCCAGCACCTGTCCGTGGGCGCGGCCGTCCTCAACCTCCGCGTGGCCGCCGACCACCTGGGCTGGGACCCGGTCGTCGAGCTGCTGCCCCCGGCCGGTGACCCGAGCCTGCTGGCGACCGTACGGCTGGCCGAGCGAGCGCCGAACGGCGCGGAGCGGTGGCCGGGCGGGTCACGGTGGCCGGGCGAGCTGTACGAAGCCGTCGAGCGCCGGCACACCAGCCGGATGCCCTTCACCGGCCGCCCGGTGCCCGACCCCGTCGTCGCCGAGATGCTCGCCGCCGCCCGCGCCGAGGGGGCGCACCTGGACGTCCCCGACATCGTCGCGACCCGCCGCCTGCTGCGGCTGACCGCGGCCGCCGAGGCCCGCAACGCCGCCGACGCCGAGCGCGTCGCCGAGACCCGCGCCTGGCTCACCGCGCCGGGAGCGGCCACCCCGTACGGCATCCCCGCGACCGCCCTGGGACCCCGCGACGGATCGGGGCATGTGCCGATGCGGGACTTCGCCGCCCCGCTGCCCGCCCTCGGCCGCCCGGCCGCGCGCTTCGAACGCCACGTCCAGGTGGCCCTGTTGTGGACCTCGCACGACCGGCGCCAGGACTGGCTGCGTGCCGGACAGGCCCTGCAGCGCGTGCTGCTCACCGCGACCGCGCACGGGGTGCGCACCTCGATGCTGCACCAGGCCATGGAATGGCCCGACCTCCGGGAGGCGATGAGCGGCTCACGGCGACGCCACCACCCGCACCTGCTGATCCGCTTCGGCTACGGGCCGGAGGGCGGCCGCACCCCGCGCGCCACCGGGACCCCCGGCCCTCCCGCCGGGGACCCTCCGACCGCCGGCCGGGACCCCCGGCCCATGCCGCCGGACCGCCGAACGCCGCGAGAGTGATCAAGAACGATCTCCGCGACGGAAGACGGAAACGAGGACGGACGCCATGGTCCAGCAGGTGAGCGAGCAGAGGGACACGTCACCACCGGAACGCACGAGCGAGCCGGGTCATGTTCCCGGCCGGGCCTGGCAGATGCTGGCCCTGGCCACCGCCGGGTTCGCGGTGAACTTCTGGGCCTGGGCACTGCTGAGCCCGCTCGGCCCCCGCTTCAAGGAGAGCCTCGGGCTCACCTCGTTCGAGCAGTCGCTGCTGGTGGCGGTGCCCGTCGTGGTCGGCTCGCTCGGCCGGATCCCGGTCGGCGCGCTGACGGACCGGTTCGGCGGGCGCGTCATGTTCCCGCTCGTGTCGGCGGCCACCGTCGTACCGGTGCTGTACGTGGGCCTGGCCGGCCACTCGTCGTTGGCCGCGCTGCTGGTCGGCGGCTTCCTCCTCGGGATCGGCGGCACCTCCTTCGCCGTCGGCGTGCCCTTCGTCAACGCCTGGTTCCCGCCCGAGCGGCGCGGCCTGGCCATCGGCGTCTTCGGCATGGGCATGGGCGGCACCGCGATCAGCGCCCTGTCGACGGTGAAGCTCGTGGACGCGTACGGCACGCCCGCCCCGTTCCTGATCACCGCGGCGGTGCTGGCGCTCTACGCGGTCGCGGCGGCCCTGCTCCTGAGGGACGCGCCCGGACGCGCCGTCCCCACCGCGCCGCTCGCCCGCAGGCTGGCCGCGACCCTGCGCCTGGGCACCACGTGGCAGGCGTCCGCGCTGTACGCGGTGGCCTTCGGCGGCTACGTCGCCTTCTCCGTCTACCTCCCCACCTACCTGAAGACCGGGTACGGGCTCACCCAGGCCGACGCGGCGAACCGCATGGCAGGGTTCGTGCTGCTCGCCGTGGCGATGCGCCCGGTCGGCGGCTGGCTGTCCGACCGGATCGGACCGGTGCGGGTGGTGACCGGCACGCTGGTGGTGGTGCTGGCCGCGGCGCTCGTCCAGTCCGCGACGCCCGCACTGACGCCGGTCGGCACCGCCGCGTTCCTTTCCCTGGCCGCCGCACTCGGCGCGGGCAGCGGCGCGGTGTTCGCCCTGGTGGCGCTGCTGGCCCCGGCCAACAGGCTCGGGTCGGTCACCGGCGTCGTGGGCGCCGCCGGCGGCCTAGGCGGCTTCGTGCCGCCCCTGGTGATGGGCTCCCTCTACGGCACCTACGGCTCGTACGCCCTCGGCCTGCTCCTGCTCGGGGCCGTCGCGGCGGCGGCACTCACGTACACCGCCACCCGCCTGCGCCGCACGGCCACGGACCAGCCGTCCGTCGTCCCCGCCGACTGAGCCGCCGGGCCCTCGGGCCCGGCGTCCCTCCCGCTCCCACCCTCTGCGAGACAACCAGGAGGCTCCGATGTGCGAGTACTGCGGCTGCCAGTCGCTGGCCTCGATCGACGAACTCACCCGCGAACACGACGAGGTGGTGGCCCTGATCAGCCGGGTGCGCACGGCCCGCGGCGCGGGCGACACCGTCGCCGCCGCCGATCTCGCCCGGCGCATCGCGGCCGTCCTGACGCCCCACACCCGGGTGGAGGAGCACGGGCTGTTCCCCGCCATGGCCGCCGAGTTCCCCGGCCGGATCGCCGCCCTGGAGGCCGAGCACCGCCGGATCGAGGCCGTGCTGGCCGAGGCCGCCGACGGGGTCCCGGCCGACCCGGCCTGGCCCGACCGGCTGCTGGACGTCCTCGGCCTGCTGCGCGAGCACATCCTCAAGGAGCAGGACGGCGTCTTCCCCGCCGCGCTGGCGACCCTCACCACCGAGCAGTGGGAGGACGTCGAGGCCGTGCGGGCGCGGGCGGGCAGCGCCCTGCCCCCTCCGGCCGAGTGACTGGGGGAGCAGGGCGCCGTCGTCAGGCCTGCCCCTCCGCCGTGTCCGCGGTGTCCGCCAGCCACAGGTCGGGGCCGAACACCTCGTAGCGGATACGGCGGGCCGGGACACCCGCGGCCAGCAGCCGGGCCCGCACCCCGCGCATGAAAGGCAGCGAGCCGCACATGAACACCGCTGCCCCCTCCGGCAGTTCCAGGTCGGACAGATCCATCAGGCCGACGCGCGCCTCGGGTTCCTCCGGGCCGGGGCGCTCGTACCAGAACACGGCACGGGCGTCCGGCAGCCGCTCGACCAGCTCCCGCGTCTCGGCGCGCAGGGCGTGCTCGGCGGGAGAGCGGTCGGCGTGCAGGACCAGCACCGGACGGGTGGATCCCAGCGCCGCGAGGTGGGACAGCATCCCGTTCAGGGGAGTGCAGCCGATTCCCGCCGAGACCAGCACGACGGGAGCGGTGTCCTCGGCGTCGTCGAGGACGATGTCGCCGGACGGCGTCGGCAGGGTCAGTTCGTCACCGCGGCACACGTCGCCGAAGAGCAGGTTGGAGACCTCGCCGGCCGGCGCCCCGTCCGTGCCGGCGACCCGTTTGACGGTGATCCGGCGCAGTTCGCCGCCGGGCTCCGAGGACAGGCTGTACTGGCGCAACTGCTGCACCCCGTCGGGCATCGGCACCCGCACACTGACGTACTGGCCCGCCCGGGCACGCGGGGCGGGCTCGCCGTCGGCCGGGCGGATCACGAAGGACACCACGTCCGGAGTCTCCTCGCGGCGCTCGACCACCGTCCACCGGCGCCAGACGTGGCCGGGCCGCAGCCCCGCCTCGTGGTAGAGACGCGCCTCCATGGCGATCAGCGCACCGGCCATCAGCCAGTACACCTCGTCCCAGGCGGCCGCCACCTCCGCGGTGACCGCGTCGCCCAGGACGTCGGCTATCGCGGCGAACAGGTACTTGTGCACGATCGTGTACTGGTCGTCGGTGATGCCGACGGAGACGTGCTTGTGCGCGATGCGCTCCAGCAGCGCGTCCGGACGGGTGTCCGGGTGTTCGAGCAGCGCGCCCGCGAACGCGGCGATCGAACCGGCCAGCGCCCTGCGCTGGGCGCCGCTCGCCTGGTTGCCCCGGTTGAACAGCCCGTCGAGCAGTTCCGGCCGGTCGTGGAACATGGTGCCGTAGAAGCGCGACGCGATCTCGTCGAGCGCTCCGGTCACGGCGGGCAGTGTGGCCCGGACCACGGACGCGGACTCTGCGGACAGCATGGAACCTCCCGTAAGGTGATGGGGGGGGAGACGGTGACCGCGGCACTGGGTGCGGCGGCGAGTCCCTGTGTATCAGCGGGCGGCCCCCATTTCGGCTCCGTTCCGCCCCCGACGGCGCACACGGGACCAACGGAGGCCGCAACAGGGCCGTTGGTCCCCATGTCGCCTCGCCGCGCCGGGGCTCAAGGTCCCTGGGACGGACCTCCCTGCGGCCCTGCCTTCGCGGCGCGGACCGTGTCACACCTTCGTGGACGGCTGTGCTTCGGCGAGCCGGACACCGGTGACGAGGTCGGGCACGATCCGGATCGCGTAGTCCATCGTCCGGTCCACCCAGGGACGCAACAGGGCCCGATAGCGGGACAGTTCCCCGGGGTCGGTCACGGGCCGGGCATAGCCGGTCACCACGACGCTCCACCCCAGGTGAGTGTCCGGGTCGATCGAGTCGGCCTCGTAGGCGACCACGACCCCCGGATCACCGGCCTGCTGCGTACGGGAGGTCAGGGCCGCCCCCTCGTGGGTGCGGATGACGATGTCGCCGTGGTCCAGGACGTGGTTGACCGGCCGGATCGTCGGCAGCGCCTGCCGCGTGAAGACGACGCGCCCCAGGGAAACGCTGCCCAGCAGAGCGAGGGCCTCCTCGGCGCCCAGCTCGATGCTGCGACGCGGCGCCACCGGGGTCGGGGGGACGTGCTCGCAGGTCATGGCATGCTTTCGTCGGGGTCACAGGTACGGTCGCTTCATTGGAGCTCCGTCGGCGAGCCGTGTGCTAGGGCCGTTCGGCCCCCAGAAACGTCTCCGCCCGGCCCGTCGGGGGTCCCGCGTGCGAGACGGGGCCGACCGGCCCTGGCCCTTCGGACCCGGGCGCTGGAGGATCTCCGCAACAGGAGCCGCCGTCCCCACGGCCGGCGGCTCGCCACGAGAGCGCAGACGAGGAGCATGTCGATGGCGGACACCGAGCGGCCCGGCCCCGCGGACCCGGTCCGGGTCTTCCTGCTGGACGACCACGAGGTCGTACGGCGCGGAGTGCGCGACCTGCTCGACGACGAGCCGGACATCACCGTCGTGGGGGAGGCGGGCACCGTGGAGCAGGCACTCGTCCGGGTCCCCGCGCTCCGCCCCGACGTGGCGGTGCTCGACGTCCGGCTGCCCGACGGGGACGGGGTGGGCGTGTGCCGGGAGCTGCGGTCCCGCATGCCGGAGCTGGCCTGTCTGATGCTGACCTCCTTCGACGACGAGGAGGCCCTGCTCGACTCGATCATGGCGGGTGCCGCCGGGTACGTGCTCAAGCAGATCCAGGGCTCGGACCTCGTCACCGCCGTGCGCACCGTCGCCGCGGGCCAGTCCCTGCTCGACCCGAGCGCCGCGACCAGGCTGATGGCGCGGCTGCGCGGCGAACAGGCCAAGGAGGAGGAGCCGGACGCCCTGCCGGGCCTGACCGACCGCGAACGGGAGATCCTCGCCCTGATCGGCGAGGGCCTGACCAACCGTCAGATCGGACAGCGCCTCTACCTCGCCGAGAAGACGGTGAAGAACCACATCTCCCGGCTGCTGGCCAAGCTGGGCGTCGAGCGCCGCATCCAGGCCGCGGTGATCGCCACTCAGGCGCAGGACCGGCTCCGCCAGGAAGGACACTGATCCGCAGCGGAAGGCACCGGCCGGGACGGGGCGGGCGCCCGGGCACCCGGTGACGCCCCTCCCGCGCGCTGCCCGGGCGGGGCCCGATACCGTGGGACGTGACCGGGGCGGCCGGCTGCCGGCGCGTCGGAACGACCTGGAGGATCACCCGTGGACAGCCCTGACCAGGCGGAAGCCCGGGTACGCCTGCCGCAGCTGCGGCTCGACGAACTGCTGGAGGAACTCCAGGCCCGGCTCGACGCCGCGAGGGGCACGCGCGACCGGGTGCACAGCCTGCTCGAAGCGGTGCTCTCGGTGGGCCGGGAGCTGGATCTCGAGCACGTCCTGCACAGCATCGTGGAGGCCGCGGCCGCCCTCGTCGACGCGCGGTACGCCGCCCTCGGCGTGATCGGCCCGGACGGGAAGCGGCTCTCGGCCTTCCACACCGTCGGCGTCAGCGAGGAGCAGATCGCCCGGATCGGCCCCTACCCCGAGGGCCACGGCATCCTGGGCGAACTCATCCGCCACCCCGAGCCCCTGCGGCTGCCCGACCTCTCCGAGCACGCATCCTCGTACGGCTTCCCGGCGCACCACCCGCCGATGAACACCTTCCTCGGCGTCCCCATCCGGGTCCGCGACCAGATCTTCGGCAACCTCTACCTGACCGAGAAGCGGGGCGGGGCGCAGTTCGACGAGGAGGACGAGTCGGTCCTGTCGACGCTGGCCGTGGCGGCGGGCGTCGCCATCGACAACGCCCGCCTGTACGAGCAGTCGCGGCTGCGGGAGCGCTGGCTGCGGGCGAACGCGGAGATCACCCACAGCCTGATGTCGGGCAGCGAGCGCGGCGCGGCACTCGGCCTGATCGCCGAGCGGGCCAGGGAGATCACCGGCGCCGCGCTGGCCGTGCTCACGATGCCCATGCCGGACACGCACTCCCTGGTGGTGGAGCTGGCCACCGGACAGGGCGCCGAGGAGCACCGCGGTCTGGTGCTGTCCATCGACGACAGTCTCACCGGCCTGGCCTTCTCCACCGCCGAGCCCGTCCGCAGCCCGGACATCACCCGCGACGAGCGGGTGTCCGCCGCGGCCCCCCGGTTCACCGGGCTCGGACCCGCGGTGGCCGTGCCCTTCGGCGCCGCGGAAGAAGGCGTGCGGGGTGTGGTGCTGCTGGTGCGGGAGGCGGGCAAGGCGGTGTTCTCCGCGAAGGAGACCGAACCGCTGCAGGGCTTCGCCGCGCAGGCCGCCCTCGCGATGGAGCTGGCGGAGCGGCGCCGGGACGCCGAGCAGATCGCCGTGCTCCAGGACCGGGACCGGATCGCCCGGGACCTGCACGACCTGGCGATCCAGCGCCTGTTCGCCACCGGGATGACCCTCCAGAGCGCCGGCCGCCTGATCGACAACGGCGCCGCCTCGGAGCGGGTGCTGCGGGCCGTGGACGACCTGGACGAGACCATCAAGATCATCAGGTCGACGATCTTCGGGCTCCGGGCGCGCGGCGGCACCGCCGCGGCCGGACTGCGGGGCCGCACGGTGCGGGTCGCCGGCGAGGCGGCCCCGGTCCTGGGCTTCGCCCCCAGCCTCCGCATGGAGGGACTGCTGGACACGGATGTGCCCGGCCCGATCGCCGAGCACGTGGTGGCGGTGCTCTCCGAGGCGCTGACCAACGTGGCCAGGCACGCACGGGCCGACCGGGTCGCCGTGGCCCTGGAGACCGACGGCCGCGAGGTGCGGCTGACGGTCACGGACAACGGCGTGGGCATACCGGCCGCCGGCCGCCGCAGCGGGCTGCGCAACATGGCGGAACGCGCCGCCCAGCTGGGCGGCGAGCTACGGCTCACCAGCCCCGCGGACGGCGGCACCACCCTGGAGTGGTGGGCACCCGTGCCGGACGGGGGCTGACCGGGAGGGGCCGCCGGTCAGAGCAGTCCGCCGCTGCCGTACGGCGCGTACAGGTCGAGCAGCCGGATCCGGGCCGCCTGCAGCCGGTGGGCGACGACCTTGCCGACCCAGACGGCGACCGTGCGGCCGAACTCGGCGTCGCGGGCGCACATCTCCCGCATGGCGTCCGCGTCGAACTCCCAGGCCCGCACCGGGGTCGTGGCCTCGCCGCCCAGCTGCCACAGGTACGGCGGGAAGTGCCAGGACCAGCCGACGAGTTCGCCGTGACCCAGGGTCTCGATGACGGGGGCGCGGCGGCCGGGGACGTGCAGGTCGAGGCTGACGGTGCCGGTCCGCACGATCCAGAACCGGTCGGCGCGCCGGCCTTCCTCGAAGAGACGGGTGCCCTGCGCGAGGGAGACCTCCCGCGCGATGCGCATGAGTCGCTCGCGGTGGTCGACGGGGAGGGCCGCGGTCAGGGTGGTGGCAGAGGTCATCGCTCCGGCTCCTTTCGTGCGGTCACCGCGGACGGACGGCGAGGGAACCGCTCGGCGGGGCGACCGGCCCGACGGTCCGGGACCGCCGTTCGTCCGGCCGCCGCTCGCCGTTTTCTTCGGGTGCACGCCGGGGGCTGTCCACTCGAGCGTCCCGCCGGCCGGCACGGGACACCAGGGGCCGCTCGGTCCCCGGCCTGGGCCGTTCGGCCCCGGTCCTGCCCCGGCCCCTCAGGCGCCGTCCGGACGGCATCGGCGTCGCCGCGGCGAACGGCCTGCGACAGGGCGAGGTCGGCGGGGGTGGGTGGCTCCGCGGTGTCGAAGACGGATGCCTTCAGCTTGGACCCGCGGGGTTTCGGCCGAGGTCGTCGTTCCGGCTCGTGCGCGCCTGCCGGACGGACGACGGCCCTGCCGTCCGATCGGACGACCCGCCGAACTCCCCGCTGGCCCACCGGAGCGCAGGCCCGCCGCCTGACGGCCCACCCCGGACCGCCGCCGAACGGGACCACCGGACCGCCGGCACCCGGGTCCACCGGGCCTCGGCGCGTCCGACGCGTGCCGGTCAGCCGACCGGGAAGGGGAGCCGCGCCGCCAGCGCGCCCAGCGCCGCAGCCTCCGTCGCGGTCGGCGCCCGCCGTCCGGTGCCGACCAGCAGGGCGTCCCGGTCGGTGAACGACGCGGGGAACGCCGCACCGACGACCCCTTCGAGCAGCTCCCGCGAGCGCCCGAGGCCCTCCGCGGTCGGTGGTGCCGCCTCGGGGAGGTGCGCGACGAGGTCGAGGTGGTGCAGGGTCCACTCCAGTACGTACGCGCAGAGGTAGTCGCCCGCCGTGAGCACCTGGCCCTGGGTGCCGACCCGGCCCGCGGGATCGGCCAGCGCGGCGGCGCGCCCGGCGGCGGAGCCGACGTCGTCCAGGTGGAACTTGAGCAGCTCAGGCTGCTCGTAGGCGGCGGCCAGGCGGACGATCAGCGCGTCGAGCGGGTCGTCCCCGGTCGGCGGCTCGACGACCTGCCAGTAGGTCACCGCGTCCCGGGTCGGCTCCTCGGCGGACGGGGTGGCCAGGGTGATCAGGACGTCCTGGGCGTCGATGACCAGGTGACACACCAGGTCACGGACGAGCCAGCCGGCGCAGCCGGACGGCCGGGCGAAGTCGTCGTCGGAGAGGCCGGCGACCGCGGCGAGCAGGTCCGACCAGGAGCGGGAGAACAGATCCACGCCCCACAGCCAACACCACCGCCCGTCCGGCCGCGACCGAATTCGCGCGAGGAGGCTCCGTCCTTCACGTGCCGGGGACTCGTCCGCCGCCTCAGCCGTCGGAGATCGCGGCGACGCCCCTACGATGGACCCACCAGTCCGATCACAGTCGAGGTGTGCGGCGTGCGCGGTGAGTTGACGGCCAAGGGCAGGGCGACGCGGCGCCGCATCGTCGAGGGTGCCGCGGCGGTGTTGCGGGAGACGGGCGTCGCGTCGACGACCCTGGACGACGTCATGGCGCGGACCGCCACCAGCAAGAGCCAGCTGTTCCACTACTTCCCCGGGGGCAAGGACGAACTGCTCGTCGAAGTGGCCCGGTTCGAGGCGGACCAGGTGCTGGAGGACCAGCAGCCCCAGCTCGGCCGCCTCGACTCGTGGGAGGCCTGGCAGCAGTGGCGGGACGTCGTGGTCGAGCGCTACGAGTCCCAGGGCGACCAGTGCCCGCTCGGGTCGCTGTTCCTGCAGATCGGCCGCTCCACTCCGGGCACGCGCGCGATCGTGGTCGAGCTGCTGCGCCAGTGGCAGGAGAGTCTCGCGGCGGGCATCAGGTCGCTCCAGGCGTCCGGCAGGCTCCCCGCCGACCTCGATGTGGAGACCAGGGCGGCCGCGTTGCTGACGGCCATTCAGGGCGGGGTGTCGATCCTGCTCTCGACGGGGCGGTCGACCCACCTGCGGGCCGCCCTCGACCAGGGGATCGCGGACCTCCGGCGCGCGGGCGCCGCCGGGCGGTGACGCGGCACCGGCCGGGCCGGACGCGCCCCGGTCCGGCCGGTGCCGCGGGTCAGGCGGCGATGACGGCGGCCGCGGTGCGCCCGCCGTCGACGTCGAGCACGGTGCCGTGCACGAACGAGGACTCGTCGCCGGCCAGGTACACGGCCGCGCTCGCGATGGCCTCGGGCGTTCCCATCCGTCCCGCCGGCGTGCCCTTCATCATGACCTCGGCGGGGTGGACCTCGCCGGGCGGCGGCGTCAGCACCACACCCGGCGAGATGGCGTTCACCCGTACCCCTCGCGGCCCGAACTCCGCCGCCCACGCCCGCGTCAGGGTCTCCACGGCGCCCTTGGTGGAGCTGTAGAGGGCGCCGACCGGGACGCCCAGGCGCGCGATCCAGGAGCCCAGGTTGACGACCGCCCCGCCCCCGGCCTCCGCCATGGCGGGTGCGAGGGCCGCGGTGAGGAAGAACGGGGCCTTGACGTTCACGGCGTAGACGCGGTCGAAGGTCTCCTCGTCGGTGTCGGTCGTGGTGCCGGGCGGATAGATGCCGGCGTTGTTGACCAGCACGTCCACGTGCCCGCCGAGAACGCGCGTCGCCTCGCGGGCCAGCGCCCGGGAGGCGGCCGCGCTGCCGTCCAGGTCGGCGTGGACGAAGTCGGCCCGGCCGCCCCCTCGGCCGCGAAGGCCTCCGCGATGGCCCGTCCGATGTTGCTGGTCGCCCCGGTCACCAGCGCGGTCCTGTCCGCAAGCCGCATCGACATGTCCCACTCCTTGCCTGCCGTATCACCCGTGTGCTGCTCCGTCGCCCCCGGACCGGCCGGCCGGCGGCCGGGCGCGGATGCCACTGTGCGGCGAATAAAATGGACTGGCAAGTCCAGAAAACGAGGTGTCCGGTCAGGCTGCCCGGTGCCGGTTGCGGTACGTGCGGGGGGAGGCGCCGGTGACCCGCTTGAAGGCGGAGCTGAGCGCGCTCTCCGAGCCGTAGCCGACGGCGCCTGCGATCGTCGCGAGCGTGTCGGTCCCCCTGCGCAGACGCTCGGAGGCCAGTTCGATGCGCCAGTGGGTGAGGTAGTCCAGCGGCCCCTGGCCGACGGTGTCCTTGAACCGCGCCGCGAGGGTCGAGCGGGAGACGGCGCAGACCTGTGCCAGCTCGGCCACCGTCCAGGGGTGTTCGGGCGCGGTGTGCATCGAGGTCAGGGCGGTGGCCACGACGGGGTCGGCGAGGCCGGCCGCCCACCCCGACCCGGCGCGCGGCTCGCGGGCGAAGTGCAGGCGCAGTACGTGGACCAGCATGACGACCGCGAGGTGCCGCGCCACCAGCGACGACCCCATGGGGCGCTGCCGCAGCTCCTGGTCGATCTGGCCGAGCGCCCAGTGCAGGGTGTCGGCCTCCCCGGAGCCCGCCGGTACGTGGACGATTGGGGGCAGGGAGTCCAGCAGCAACGCGCGGGCCCGGTCGCCGAACGAGAAGCGCCCTCCGACGAGGAGGACCTCGTCACCCACTCCGGTGCGCGCCACCCCGTTCTCGGCGCCCGCGTAGACCGTGGCGGCCTCCACCGGAACGGCGTCGGCGTCGCTGGACAGCGTGAACTCCAGCGGCCGGGTGAGCAGGTAGCAGTCGCCCTCGGCCAACCGGATCGGCTCGCCGCCTCCCGCGACGGCGAGCCGGCAGCCGCCGCGCCGGACGGCGTTGAACTTCACGCCGTCCGGTGCCTCGAAGCGCACCGCCCAGCTGCCCCCGGCGACGAGGGCCGAGGACAGATGGCTCCTCGTGTCGAGCAGGGCGAGCACGTCCTCCAGCGGGTCCATTGTGATCCCTCCCCCGAGTTGATTTGGAGTGTGAAGCAAGTTTGCTGGACGTGTCAGTATAGCCAGTCCGAAATCCTCTTCGTACCTTGGTGAAGTGAGCACAGTACGCAACGGAAGAGACCGATCGTGAACGACACCCACCGCCTCACCACCCCCTTCCACTCGCACGCCACCACCACCGAAGTCCTCGACGGCGTGGACCTCACCGGCCGGCGCGTGATCGTCACCGGCGGCGCGTCCGGCATCGGGACCGAGACCACGCGTGCGCTGGCCGCGGCCGGAGCGGAGGTCACCGTCGCCGTCCGGAACCCGGCCACGGCCGAGCCGCTCGTCCGTGACCTCGCCGCCGCGCCCGGCCCGGGATCGGTACGGGCGGCGGCGATCGACCTCGCCGACCTCTCCTCGGTGGCCTCCTTCGTACGGGGGTGGCAGGGGCCGCTCGACGTCCTGGTGGCCAACGCCGGCGTGATGGCGCTGCCGGAGCGCCGGGTCACCGCCGAGGGCTGGGAACTCCAGCTGGCCACCAACCACCTGGGCCACTTCGCCCTCGCCCTCGGGCTCCACGACCACCTGCGCGCGGCCGGCTCCGCCCGCATCGTCGTCGTCAGCTCGGGCGCGCACCGCAACGCGGCCTTCGACTTCGACGACCCGCACTTCGCCCGCCGCCCCTACGACCGCTGGGCCGCCTACGCGCAGTCCAAGACCGCCGACGTCCTGTTCGCCGTGGGCGCCCGCCGCTGGAGCGCCGACGGCATCACCGCCAACGCGCTCAACCCGGGCTGGATCAGCACCAACCTCCAGCGCCACGTCGACGACGCGACGATGCGTGCCATGGGAGCGATGGACGACGACGGGAACATCATCGAGCAGCCCTACTACAAGACACCCGTCCAGGGCGCCGCGACCTCCGTACTGCTGGCGGCGTCCCCCCTGGTGAACGGCGTCACGGGGCGCTACTTCGAGGACAACCAGGAAGCGCCCACGGTCGCCGACGGGGACGAGGAACAGGTCGGCGGCGCGGCCGCCCACGCGCTCGACCCGCACGCCGCGGACCGCCTGTGGGAGTACGCCGCCGAGACCGTCGGCAGGTGACGAGCCCCGGGATCAGCTCTCCGGGACCTTGACCCAGTCCAGCGTGCGTTCCACCGCCATCTTCCAGCCCGCGTACCCCTTCGCGCGCTGCTCCTCGGACCACTGGGGCTCCCAGCGCCTGGACTCGCTCCAGTGGGTGCGCAGTTCGTCGGTGTCCCGCCAGAAGCCCGTGGCGAGCCCCGCCGCGTAGGCCGCGCCGAGGGCGGTGGTCTCCGCGACGACCGGGCGGCTGACGGGGACACCGAGGACGTCCGCCTGGATCTGCATGCACAGGTCGTTGGCGGTCACACCGCCGTCGACCCTGAGCACGTCCAGGTGGACCGAGGAGTCCTGCTCCATGGCCACGACCACGTCGCGGCTCTGGTAGCAGATGGCCTCCAGCGTCGCCCGGGCCAGGTGCGCGTTGTCGTTGTACCGGGCGAGGCCGACGATCGCGCCCCGGGCGTCGGAGCGCCAGTACGGGGCGAACAGGCCGGAGAAGGCGGGGACGAAGTACATGCCGCCGTTGTCGTCGACCGTGCGGGCGAGTTCCTCGCTCTCGGCCGCGGTCTTGATGATCTTCATCTGGTCGCGCAGCCACTGCACCGCGGACCCCGTCACCGCGATGGAGCCCTCCAGGGCGTAGACCGGCGGGTTGTCGCCGAACTGGTAGGCGACGGTGGTCAGCAGGCCGTGCTGGGAGCGGACCAGTTCGGTGCCGGTGTTGAGGACCAGGAAGTTGCCGGTGCCGTAGGTGTTCTTGGCCTCGCCGGGCGAGAAGCAGACCTGTCCGACGGTCGCCGCGTGCTGGTCGCCCAGGACTCCGGTGATGGGAACGGCGGCGCGCAGCGGCCTGGAGGTCCGGGTCGTGCCGTAGGCGTCCGGGTGCGAGGAGGGGTTGATGGCGGGGAGCATGCTCCGGGGGATGCCGAAGAAGCCCAGCAGCTCGTCGTCCCAGTCGAGCGTCTCCAGGTCCATCAGCATGGTGCGGCTCGCGTTGGTCACGTCGGTGGCGTGGATGCCGCCGTCGGGGCCGCCGGTCAGGTTCCACAGGACCCAGCAGTCCGTGTTGCCGAACACCGCGTGTCCCTGCTCCGCGGCCTCGCGGACGCCGTCGACGTTCTCCAGGATCCACTGGATCTTCCCGGCGGAGAAGTACGTCGCGGGCGGCAGTCCGGCCTTGCGGCGGATGACGTCGCCCTTGCCCGACCGCTCCAGGTTCGCCGCGATGGCGTCGGTGCGGGTGTCCTGCCAGACGATGGCGTTGTAGTACGGACGGCCGGTGCGCGGGTCCCAGACCACCGTGGTCTCCCGCTGGTTGGTGATGCCGATGGCCGCCAGGTCGGTCCCCGACAGGCCGCCGTTGCGCAGGGCGTTCTGCATAACCGAGTTGGTGCGCTCCCAGATCTCCACCGGGTCGTGCTCCACCCACCCGGAGCGGGGGAGGATCTGTTCGTGCTCCAGCTGGTGTTTCGCGACCTCGTTGCCCCCGTGGTCGAAGATCATGAACCGGGTGCTGGTGGTCCCCTGGTCCACCGCGCCGATGAAGTCCGCCATGTCCGCTCCGCCTCTCCGGCCGGTGTCCGCCCTGGTTGGGGCACCTCCTCGGACAGACTAAGGCGGGTCATGGCGAACCGCATATAAAGGACATTGCTGGGGTGGTGGTCGCCGGTGGCGGCCGATGCCGGCACCGGCGGGCCGGTCAGGGAGCGATCGGCATCCTGCGCTTGTGGTCGGTCTGCCGGTAGCGGGTGACGATCGTCTCGAAGACCTGCTCCTTCACCGGCCTGCCCTCCAGGAAGTCGTCGATCTCGTCGTACGTGACCCCGAGGGCGTCCTCGTCGGCCTTGCCGGGGTCGAGGGTCTCCAGATCGGCCGTCGGGACCTTCCCCACCAGATCGGCGGGGGTGCCCAGCGCGTCCGCGACCGCGCGCACACGGCGCTTGGTGAGGCCCGTCAGCGGTACGACGTCGGCGGCGCCGTCGCCGAACTTGGTGAAGAAGCCGGAGACCGCCTCGGCGGCGTGGTCGGTGCCGACGACCAGGCCGCCGTGCGCTCCGGCCACGGCGTACTGCGCGATCATGCGCTGCCGGGCCTTGATGTTGCCGTGCACGAAGTCCTGGTGGTGGGCGTCGCGGAAGGCCACGTCGGCGGCGAGCAGGGCGTCGAGCGCCGCGTCGCTCGCGGGCTTGATGTCCACGGTCAGCACCTCGTCGGGCCGGATGAAGGAGAGCGCGCGCTGGGCGTCGTGCTCGTCCGCCTGGACCCCGTGCGGCAGCCGCATCGCGAAGAAGCGGGCCTCGTATCCCTCGGCGCGGGCCCGCTCCACGGCGAGCTGGCACAGCCGGCCCGCGGTGGTCGAGTCGACCCCGCCGCTGATGCCGAGCACGAGGGCGCGCAGACCGGTGGAGGTCAGCCGCTCGGCGAGGA
Organism: Streptomyces sp. NPDC093065; assembly: GCF_044754585.1. Classification (NCBI taxonomy): domain Bacteria; kingdom Bacillati; phylum Actinomycetota; class Actinomycetes; order Kitasatosporales; family Streptomycetaceae; genus Streptomyces; species Streptomyces sp. NPDC093065. The sequence goes on from NZ_JBIVPJ010000003.1 coordinate 380,237, forward strand.
AGGCCACCCTGCGCTCGATCTCCCGTTCTGCGTCGAAGGTCTCCGCGACCTCCAGTTCCCGGGCGATCTCCTTCTGCAGGGCGATGGACGCCGGCTCGCTCAATTCCGCTCCTTGTTCGACGGGCAGGTGTTTCTCGTTTCAGCCTACCCAGCGGCGCCCGCGGCACCGGACCGCGCACCGGCCCCGGGGCGCGGCCGTGCGGGGCGGCGTTCAGGGAGCGCCCCGCACGGTCTCGGGTCAGTCCAGCGCTTCGACCCGGATGTTGCGGAACCCGACCTCGTTGCCGTGGTCCTGCAGCCGGATCGCCCCGGCGGCCGGCGTCTCGGCCCGGCCCGCCGCGGTGGGCCCGTCGAGGGCGACGTCGTCGTGGACCGTCTCGCCGTTCCACACCACCGTCACCCGCGCGTCGGAGGTCTTGGCGCCGCCGTCGTCGAAGCGGGCGGCACGGAAGACGACGTCGTACGTCTGCCAGGTCTCCGGAGCCGTCGCCGCGTTGGTGTCGGGTGCCTTCTTCAGGTAGATCGCCCCGGCCTCGTCGGTGCCGGGAGTGGTGTCACCGTAGGAGTCGAGGATCTGCAGCTCGTAGCGGTCCTGGAGGTAGATGCCGCTGTTGCCGCGGTCCTGGCCGGTCACGTCGTCCGGCAGGAGAGGCACGCGGAACTCCACGTGCAGCCGGAAGTCCTGGTAGGCGTCCTTGGTGCGGATGTCGCCGCAGCACACCTCCATCGACCTCTCCCCGGCCAGCGGCCAGGCCACCTTCCTTCCGTCCGTGTGCTGCCACTGCTGCTGCGAGGCGGCGGTGCCGTCGAAGAGGGCGACCCGGGCGCCGTGCGGGCGCACGGTGATCAGGTCGAGGTTGACGTGGCCGGTGTCGCCGGGGTCGTAGCGGTAGGAGACCGTGTTGTGCCCGGCGCGCAGCCGCACGCTCTCGGTCCGTGTGGACCAGGTGTCCCAGTCGCCGGTGGAGGGGAGCTGTGTCCGGCGCACCTTCTTCCCGTCCGCGTACAGAGAGAGCGACTTGGTGCCCTCGAAGGGGTTCGGGCCGTTGGAGTAGCGCAGGCCCACGTCGTAGGTGCCTGCCTTCGGGACGGTCACGTCGAAGGTCGTGGTCACCCCGCCCTCGGTGGCGTAGCGGTCGACGAAGCCGCTGCCGGAGTAGCCGGCGTGGTCGGTGTTGATGCCCGCCTTCCCCGTCAGGCGCGCCTCCTCGGCCTCGTACAGGGTGGCCGCCGGCGGCTGCTCGCCGGGCATCTCGTTGAGCGTGTACCAGGCCTCGGTGCTCCACAGCGTCTCGCCGGAGGCCGAGGTGAACGGGCGCGGGGAACGCACGTGCACGACGCGGTCCGGCTTCAGACCGTCCAGTCGCAGCCGGACGGTGCGGCCGTCCTCCGAGAGGGTCGCGGACCGCACGGCCAGCTCCTCCTCGGCGATCTTCGGGCCGCCGTAGTCGGAGGTCGGCGTGTAGCGCCACTGCTCGGCCTCGTAACCGGCCGCGAGGCCGGCGGCCGTCTCCTCGGACACGGGCTGGGTGTACGTCAGGTCGAAGCCGCCCGGCACGGCCCGCATCCTGTGGACGTCGAAGGTGTTGCCGCCGTTCGGCGTCAGCTTCTGCAGGCCGAACTTCAGCTTGCCCTCCTGCCCCCAGTTGCCGTCGGCGCCCAGGCCGCCGGTGTAGATCGCGCCGTCGGGGCCGATGGAGACGCGGTTGACGCCCGCCTCCAGGCCCTGCGTGTAGCGGAAGACGGCGCCCTGGTACTGGCCCTTCACCTTCTCCAGATAGGCGCGCTGCAGGCCGCCGTAGGTGACGTCGCCGATCAGCATCTGGCCCGCGAACCTGCCCTTGGTCAGGTACAGCGGCGTCGAGGGCGAGTTGCCGATCTCGTTCTGCGGCAGCCACAGCACCGGCTCCGTGACGGGGGAGTCCTCGAAGGGTCCGGCGGGCTCGGTGTAGTGGTTGAAGAAGCGGTCCTGCTTGATCTGGACCAGCTTCGAGGCGGGCAGCCAGCCGCCCTGGTTGTCGGTGGCGAACAGGTCGCCGCCCGGCCCCCAGCCGATGCCGTTGGGCGTGCGCAGCCCGCCCGCGATCGGGGTGATCTTCCCGGTCTCCTTGCTGATCCGGTACGTCGTCCCGCGGTTCGGCGCGGGCTGCGGGTCGGTGGTCGCGCCGCCGAGGTCGATGGCGACGGAGAGGTTCACGTAGAAGTAGCCGTCGCGGTAGAGCAGGCCGAAGGCGAACTCGTGGAAGTTGCCGCCGTAGGGCCAGGTGGCGACCGTGCGGTACTCGTCGGTCACGTCGTCGCCGTCGTTGTCGACCAGCCGGGTCAGCTCGTGCTTCTGCGAGACGTAGAGCGAACCGTCCACGTACTTGACGCCCATGGGCTCGCGCAGTCCGCTCGCCACCTTCTCGACGGTCACCCGGTCGCGACTGGTCTCACCGGTGACGTGGTCCAGGAGGTACACCTCTCCGGCAACGTTGTCGGTGCCGCCCCAGGTGCTGATCGCCAGGCGTCCGTCGGGCAGCCAGTCCATGCCGGTGACCCGCGGTTCGAAGCCGTCGGGGCGCAGGTCGGTGAGGTCGAGGTCGGGGCGCACGGAGGTGAGTGGCAGACCGTCGCCGGGGGTGTCGCGCCCGGCCTCGCACTCCTTGCGGCCCGGCGCCGTCACCCGGACGACCCCGGCGTCGGTGCTCAGCGCCTCGGTGGGTACGACGCTGAACCCGCTCTCGCCCGGCGGCATCCAGGACAGCTGGAGCCGCTGGCCGCCGCCGCGGTCGAAGTGCTCGACGCGCAGCGGGTGCGCTCCGGCGGTGAGGTCGACCGTGCCGTCCTTGGGCTCCGCGCCGTGCAGTCCGTCGTGGTCGATCACCGTGGCGTCGTCGAGGGTCAGCCGGGAGCCGTCGTCGCTGACGAGCCGGAACACATAGGTGCCGTCACGCGGGACCTGGAGGTAACCGGACGCCTGGGAGACGAAGTTGTCCGCGATGCCGCCGAAGTCCTCGGTGGTGGACCAGTCGACCGTGGGCATCAGCTTGTCGTGGTTGGGGGTCTGGCCCGGTTTGAGCGTGCACAGTTCGTTCAGCGGCGTCCGGACGTCGAACACGCGCAGCGTGACCCCGGGTTCCTGCGGCGGGATGCCGGCGGCGGCCGCCGGGGAGGCCGAGGACGCCGGAGCGGCCCAGGCGCCACCGGCCGAAACGGCCGACGCCAGCAGGAGGACGAGGTTTCTTCGGGCACGCGATAACAGCCGTTGGCGCATTGGTCCTCCGGAAGGTGGGGACCGGACCGTGCCGGATGTCGCTCCGGTCTTGTGCGGTACGACGGGCGTTCCGTCGCCAAGGTAGGAGACTTCCGCTTGACATGTCCATACTTTGTCATCGGTGTGTTCAAAGTTCCCGGCGCGCCGGGGCCGGGGCGGACGTCCGCGGTCAGCGGCCCCTGCGCACCCGGGCCGCCGCGCGGGCCTCCGCGGCCTTGCGCGCCTCGGCGGCCTTGCGGGACCCCTTCGCGGCACGGCCCGGGCGGGTGCCCATCCCGCGGAAGGGCGCGTTGCCGCTCTCCTTGCCCGGTCCGGCCGGCGGGCGCTTCGCGCCGGTGAGGTCCGTCAGCGCCTGTTCGCCCGAGCGCACCGGGGTCACCGTCGGCCGGATCCCGGCCTCCGACATCATCCGGTTCACGTCACGCCGCTGGTCGGGAGTGACGAGCGTGACCACGCTCCCCGCCCGCCCGGCACGCGCGGTGCGCCCGCCGCGGTGCAGGTAGTCCTTGGCGTCGGCCGGCGGATCGACGTTGACGACGAGGTCGAGGTCGTCGACGTGGATGCCCCGCGCCGCGACGTTGGTGGCCACCAGCACGGCGACCCCGCCCTCCACGAACCGGGCGAGGGTGTGGGTGCGCTGCGGCTGCGACTTTCCGCTGTGCAGGGCGGCCGCGGCGACCCCGGCGGCCCGCAGGTGCCGGGTGAACCGGTCGACGCCGGCCTTCGTGTCGAGGAACATCAGCACCCGGCCGTCGCGGGCGGCGATCTCGGTCGCGGTCGCGTACTTGTCGGCGGGGTGAACGGTCAGTACGTGGTGCTCCATCGTGGTCACCGACGCCGACGCCGGGTCGACCGAGGCGAGTACCGGGTCGTGGAGGTGGTCCCGCACCAGCTGGTCGACGTCGCGGTCGAGGGTGGCCGAGAACAGCAGCCGCTGCCCGTCGGAGGGCACCTGGTCCAGGATGCCGGAGACCTGGGGGAGGAACCCCATGTCGCACATCTGGTCCGCCTCGTCCAGCACGGTGATCCGCACGTGGTTCAGATGGCAGTCGCGGCGGGAGACCAGGTCGGCCAGGCGGCCCGGCGTGGCCACGACCACGTCGGCCCCGTCGCGCAGCGCCTGCGTCTGCCGGTTGACCGACAGCCCGCCGACGACCGTCGTCAGACGCACGTCCAGGGCCCGCGCGTACGGCGTCAGCGCCTCGCTGACCTGCTGGGCCAGTTCCCGGGTGGAGACCAGGACGAGGGCGAGGGGCCGCTTCGGCTCCGCGCGCCGGCCCGCGGTCCTGGCGAGCAGGGCCAGTCCGAAGGCCAGCGTCTTGCCGGAGCCGGTCCGTGCCCGGCCGAGGACGTCCCGTCCGGCCAGGGCGTCGGGCAGGGTCGCCGCCTGGATCGGGAACGGCTCCGTCACCCCCAGGCCGGTCATCGTCTCCACCAGCACCGGCGGCAGCCCGAGGGTGTCGAAGGACGTGGTCGGCTTCGCGTTCATGGGGGACCTTCCTGTTCAGGCGCCCGGAACGCGCCCGGGTCCGTACCCCTCGGTACGGACCCGGGCGCCTCAAAGCGTGGGCCCATTTTACCAGCGGGCCTCCCCGCGCCCCGTGCCCGGCCGTTCGGGGACTACTTGGTCTCGATCCTTCCGAGCGGGTTCGCCCCGGCGTCCAGCGCGTCCCGCGCCGCCTGCCAGGCGCAGTCGCCCGGATACAGCTCGGAGCGCAGGTAGGCCCAGGTGAGCCGCTGCACCGCGGCCACCCGTACGGGGTCCTCGTCGGTGGTCTCCGCCACGTCGTACCCGGCGACCCCGCCGAGGCCGTGCCCCGCGCCGAACAGGGTGAGCAGGGCCTTGGGACCGGGGGAGAGGGCGTACGGGTCGGCATGCCAGTCGGGGCCGCGCACCGTCAGGTGGGCCGAGTCGTCCGCGTCGCCGACGACGACGAGCGCGGGCGTCCTCATCCCGGAGAAGTCCGTGGTGAGGAAGAAGGGCATGCTCTCGGCCGCGGACGCGCTGAGGGCGTCGCCGCCCCGGCCGGGTGCGGCGAGCAGGACACCCGCCCGGATGCGGGGCTCGGTCAGGTCCACCTCCGAGCCGTCGTCCGGATCGGTGAGCCGGGCGCCCAGGAGCAGGCTCGCCGTGTGTCCGCCCATCGAGTGCCCGGCGACGGCGACCCTGTCCCGGTCCAGCCGGCCGGCGAGCTGCGGGACGGCCCGCTCCAGGTCGTCGAGCCGATCGAGGACGCGCGTCATGTCCTCGGCACGCGACCGCCAGAACAGCGGTGCCCCCGGGGTCCCGGGATCGAGCGCCAGCGACCTCGAACTCAGGTGGGTCGGCTGGATCACGACGAAGCCGTGCGCCGCCCAGTGGTCGGCGAGGGGCGCGTAACCGTTCAGGGAGGAGAGGTGGTTCGAGTAGCCCTGACCGTGCGAGAGCAGGACGACCGGCAGGCCGGTACCGGTCACGGGCGCCGAGACCCGCACCTGGAGCTCCACGGGCCGTCCCGGAGCGGGCAGCACGACCGGGGCGACGGAGAGGACGGGCACGGGCGGGGAGACGAAGCCGGTGGTGGCAATCGGTGCACTCATGAGGCGTGGGTCCGTTCGGTGGCTCGGGGCACGAGGACTCGACGGCCGCCGCGGGCCGGTCGTGCGGACGGCGGCGGGCGAGGCCGTTCCGGGAACGCGCGCGATGGCACGGTAAAGCGGAACACTGTCCCGGTTGAATATACGGAACGCCGTCCCGTTTGGTCAACGGGTCCGTTCCGCAGTGGGCGCCGAGCCGCGGCGCTCCGCCTGGACGCGACGGTGGCTCCACACGAGCAGGGCGAACAGCACCACGCCGGAGATGATCAGACTCGACCCGGTGGCCCACCCGGAGTACGGCAGGTCGGGAACCAGGCCCCACACCAGGCCCGCCGCGAGGAGGAACAGCCCCACCGACACCGAGCCCGCGATGCGCCAGCGGGAAGAGACGCTCTCCTCGGCCGCGCGCATCGCCCGGACGCGGACGGGGGCGACGAACCGGTCGAGCGCCGGGACGGCGCGCGCCAGCAGCACCACGCCGGCGAAAACGAGCAGCAGGCCCGGCCCGGGCAGCACCAGCAGCGCTACGCCGATCAGCAGCAGGACGGCCCCGAGGGCGCCCAGGGCGGTGCGCCGGATCGACTCGACACCCCGCGCCATGGCGCCCCACTCTCCTGCGGTCGGCAAGGAATCCGATTCCGTCGGCGTGCCCAACCTTAGGCAGGGATCGCGGCGCGGGCGATTTTGGCGGAGCGCGCGGGCGACCGGGCCCGGAGCCGTGGGCACGGGCCGGTCCGTCCCGTCCTGTCCGTCAATGCCCGCCGCGGCCGGGGGAGTTGCCGGGACGCCCCATCGACGTGCGGGGACTTCGCTGCTAGACCTGCACCACCCGCACCACCTGCACCCACCGTCCAAGGAGGAGCATGTGAGACCACGTCGCACGGTCGTCCGGACCGTCTCGGCACTCGTCGCCGCCCTCGCCCTGACCGCCGGTCTCGGCGGCCCGGCCGTCGCGGCCGGGAAGGCGGAGGCGGAGCCGGCCGCCACCGGGACCGGCCCCGTCACGCACGAGGAGAACGACCGCGTCCCGGAGGGCTCGGTCTGGACCCAGCACTACTTCCCGTCCTCCGACCGCTCCGGCGCCCGTCTCCACGCCGACGTACTGCTCCCCGAGGGGTTGAAGCGAAAGGAGAAGGTGCCGGTCATCCTGTCGATCGGCCCCTACTTCGCCCACGCGGGCCAGACCGGTCCAGAGGGCTGGAGCCACACCGGGCCGTCCGCCCGCTTCCAGGACTTCATCGAGGGCACCGACCTGTTCGACCAGGGATACGCCTTCGTCATGGTGGACCTGCGCGGCTTCGGCGGCTCCACCGGCTGCCTGGACTGGGGCGGACCCGGCGAACAGGCCGACGTGAAGGCCGCGATCGACTGGGCCGCCAAGCAGCCGTGGTCCACCGGCGCGGTCGGCATGTACGGCAAGTCGTACGACGCCGTCACCGGCCTGATCGGCAACAACCTGGACCAGCGTGCCCTCAAGGCCGTCGTCGCGCAGGAACCCGTCTGGGACATGTACCAGTACATCTACTCCAACGGGGTGCCCCGCCCGAACGTGACCGGCACCGCCGACGCGTACAACTCCATCGCGTCGATGTCCCCGATGGCGGACGACGACCCGCGGTACCGGGCCGCCGCACGCTACGAGGACAGCCACCCGGAGTGCCTGACGGAGAACTCGGCCGGATACCGCATATCCGACCAGAAGGACGAGCACTGGACCTCCCGCGACCTGGCGCGGATGGCGAAGGGCAGCGACACTCCGCTGTTCGTCACGCAGGGCTTCGTCGAGAACAACACCAAGCCCGAGGAGATGGAGGAGTACCTCGACAACCACCGGGGCCCCGAGCGCGGCTGGCTCGGCCAGTGGGACCACGTGCGCGGCGGCGACCGCGTCGGGGACGGACGCCTGGCCATGGGCCGCGAGGGCTGGTACGACGAGACCCTCTCCTTCTACGACCAGTACCTGAAGGGCGTCAGGCCGGCCGTGCGCTACCCGGCCTACGCCGTCGAGGACTCCACCGGCGCCTGGCGCGCCCAGCGCACCTGGCCCGTCACCGAACGGTCGGTCACCGCCCCGCTCGGCGGCGGCTCCTACGTGGACGACGGCGGAGCCCTGGCCCGCGCGTCGCTGACCGCGTCCGGCACCCCGGCACCGAAGGCGACGCCGCAGCCGACCGGCAAGTGGGACATGGAGAACGCGCCGGCGACCGAGCAGCCGGCCCCGGCCGGGCTGGCCGCGGAACTGGCGAAGCGTCAGCGCGCCGGCGAGGTCTCCTCCAGTTTCTTCGTCTGGTCGAAGCCGCTGAAGAGGGCCGCGCGCGTCACCGGCACCCCGCAGGTGTCCCTGACGGCCCGCGGCGAGGGCAACGTCATGCTCAAGCTGTACGACGTCGCCCCGGACGGCACCGCCGTCATGTTCGACGAGCAGGTCTCCCTGGTGGAGTCCGGCCGGATGAGCGTCGACCTGAAGGCGACCGACTGGACCCTCGCCGCCGGACACGTCCTGGCCGTGGAGATCGGTTCCGTCCAGACCGGTTCCTGGCGCGACACGCCCTCCGGCGAGACCATCCGGGTCACGGGAGCGAAGCTGCGTCTCGCCCTGGACGACCCCGCCGACGACGTCGCCACACCCGGCGACCGGTCGCCGTACCTCGACACGTACCTGCGGCAGTACACGGTGGACCTGCCGGCCGGTCCGGGCACATTTTCGGTGGTTCCGGGCGGCCGGCCGTGACAAGCTGTGCTCCTGTTGTCCGCCCAGGAGGGTCGTCATGACTGAAGAGTCTTCATCGCAGGCAGGTTCGGAACCGGCGGAGGACGAGCGCCCCGCGCTGACGCCCGACGCCAACGGTCAGTACGACCTGAAGGACAAGTTCCGCCAGGCGCTGGAGCGCAAGCGCGGCAAACAGGCGGAGGCCGCGGCCCTCGCCGCGAACGCCGACGTGGCGAAGATCCGGGGCACCCACGGCCCCGCCGCCAGTCAGCGCTCGTTCCGGCGCAAGAGCGGCTGAGGCCGCGCACGACCGCAGAAGGCAGGGCCCGACCGTGTCAGCACGGTCGGGCCCTGCCTGTCACGGGCGGGGCGGTCAGGGCGCTCAGGGGCGGCCCGTCAGATAGCCGCCCATGGAGGTGAAGTACTCCGACGCGGCCAACTCCCGGCCGTCCTCCGTCCGTACGCGCGTGACGGCCAGGCCGTGATTGCGGCCCCGCCGCGCGTCGGTCCCGGCGACGATCACCACACCCTCGCCCTCCCGGTAGAAGATCCGGCCCGGCGTGCCGCCGTAGCGGCCCTCGGAGACCACGGCGGCGAGGATCTCCAGCCGCCTGCCCCGGTGGAAGGTGAAGGCGCTGGGGTACGGCTCGGACTGGGCCCGGACCAGACGCTCCAGGTCCTCGGCCGGCCAGTTCCAGTCGATGCGGATGTCCTCGGCGGACCGCTTGTGGAAGAAGCTCGCCTCGGAGCGGTCCTGCCGGGTGAACTCCGTCTGCCCGGAGGCGATGAGCCCGAGGGCGCCGATGGTGACCGGGGCGATGAGGTCCACGGTCTTGTGGAACAGGTCCGTGGCGGTGTCCGCCGGGCCCACCGGCACGGCCTCCTGGCGGACGATGTCGCCGGCGTCCAGCTCGTCGTTCATCATGTGCGCGGTGACGCCCACCTCGGTCTCGCCGTTGATCAGCGCCCAGATCAAGGGAGAGAACCCGGCGTACTTCGGCAGCAGCGAGTCGTGCACGTTGAGGGTGCCGTGGCGGGGCAGCCCGAAGATGCGCGGGGGGATCCAGGTCCGCCAGTTGTTGGCCACGATGATGTCCGGATCGGCGTCCTTGAGGCGCTCGAACAACTCGTCGTCGTCCGGGCGGTTGCGGATCAGCACCGGCACGCCGTGCTCCTCGGCGAGGTCGGCGACGGAGTCGCTCCAGATCTTCTCGTAGGCGTGCTCGCTCCTGGGGTGCGTGACCACGAGGACCACGTCGTGCTCGGAGTCCAGCAGGGCTCGCAGGGTGCGGTGCCCCCAGGTCTGGTAGCCGAACATGACGACCCGCATGGGGGTTCCTCCTCAGGGCAGGGGCTGACCCGAGCAGTTAAGCAAGGCTTACCTTAGTGCGCAACACCGTCTCGGGGTGCCTCAGTTGGCTCGAATCGGCCCCTGGGGTGCCCTATCGACAGCCGTATCTCATTAGCTTAGGCTCACCTAAGTTTCCGGCGTACGATGGGAGTGACATGTCACAGGTTCTTCCTGCTGACTCAACGCTGGTCCACGACCTCATTGGTATCGGCTTCGGGCCGTCCAATGTCGCCATGGCGATCGCGATCCGCGAACACAACGCACAGGCCGGCGGGCAGGAGGCGCTCGACGCCCGCTTCTTCGAGCAGCAGCCGCGCTTCGGCTGGCACCGCGGCATGCTGATCGACGACGCGACCATGCAGGTGTCCTTCCTCAAGGACCTGGTGACACTGCGGAATCCGGCCAGCGAGTACAGCTTCCTCTGCTACCTGCAGAGCAAGGGGCGGCTGATCGACTTCATCAACCACAAGAACCTCTTCCCGCTCCGGGTCGAGTTCCACGACTACTTCGAGTGGGCCGCGGCCAAGGTCGACGACATGGTCTCCTACGGCCACGAGGTCGTCGGCGTGGTCCCCGTCGTGCGGGACGGAACCGTGGACCACCTGGAGGTCACGGTCCGTTCGGGGGAGGGGCTCGAAGTCCACCGGGCGCGCAACCTCGTCGTCGGGACCGGACTGCGCCCCGTCGTGCCGGAAGGCGTGGAGCGCGGCGAACGGATCTGGCACAACTCCGAACTGCTGTCCAGGGTGGACGCGTTGGAGGGCACCTCGCCCTCCCGGTTCATCGTTGTCGGCGCCGGTCAGAGCGCCGCCGAGAACGTCGCCTACCTGCATCGCCGCTTCCCCGGCGCCGAGGTCTGCGCGGTCTTCGCCCGCTACGGCTACAGCCCCGCCGACGACAGCGCGTTCGCCAACCGGATCTTCGACCCGTCGGCGGTCGACGACTACTTCACCGCACCCGCCGGCGTGAAACGCAGGCTGATGGACTACCACGGAAACACCAACTACTCCGTGGTGGACATCGACCTCATCGACGACCTGTACCGGCAGATGTACCGGGAGAAGGTCCTCGGCACCGAGCGGCTGCGCTTCCTCAACGTGTCCCGGCTCACCGACGTCAAGGAGACACCGGACCGGGTACGCGCCACCGTGACCTCCCTGGTCACCGGTGAGGAGACCCTCCTGGACGCGGACGTCCTGGTCCTCGCCACCGGCTACGGCCCGGCCGACCCCCTCGGTCTGCTCGGCGAGGTCGCGGACCACTGCCTGCGCGACGAGGAGGGCCGGGTGCGCGTTGAGCGCGACTACCGCGTGGCCACGGACCCCGCCCTGCGCTGCGGCATCTATCTGCAGGGCGGCACGGAGCACACGCACGGCATCACGTCGTCGCTGCTGTCCAACACCGCCGTCAGGGTCGGCGAGATCCTCGGGTCGCTCCTCGACCGGGGAGTCAAGTCCGCCTCCGACGAGGTCCGTACGGTCGCCGACGGGACCGGCACCGGCGCGCGTTAGTGTACGAGTCCATGACCACGACTGCGGTTGAGCGCCCCGTGCCCGGGGGCACGACAGAGGCACGTAGGCGCCGTATTGCCGGATTGGGCGTCCTCGCGGCGCTTCTCGTGGTCGCGGCCGCGGCGTCGCTGGCGGTCGGAGCGCGGGCGCTGAGCCCCGCCGAGGTCTGGCACGGGCTGTTCGCGGCGCCCGAGGCCGACCAGCGGCTCACCGAGATCAGGCTCATCGTGCAGACCGTGCGGGTGCCCCGCACGGTGCTCGCGGTCGTGGCCGGTGTCGCGCTGGGCGTCGGAGGGGCGCTGATCCAGGGCTACACGCGCAATCCCATCGCCGACACGGGGCTGCTGGGGGTGAACTCCGGTGCCTCGTTCGCCGTGGTGTCGGGGATCGCCGCCTTCGGGTTCACCAGCCCCTTCCAGTACGTCTGGTTCGGCTTCGCGGGCGCGGCGGTCGCCGGTGTCGTGGTGTTCGGCCTGTCGAGCATCGGCCGGGGTGCGGGCAACCCGCTCACGCTCGCGCTCGCCGGGCAGGGCGTCACGGTGTTCCTCGCGGCGATGACCACGGCGGTCGCCCTGACCGACAAGGCCTCGCTGAACGCCCTGCGGTTCTGGAACGCGGGCTCGCTGACCGGTGTCGGCTTCGACGTCATCTGGCCCGTGTCCGCCTTCATCGCCGCCGGGCTGCTGCTGGCGCTGACGACGCTGCCCTCCGTCAACCTGCTCAACCTGGGCGACGACGTCGCACGGGGCCTCGGGGTGAACATCGCGCTGACCCGCACCGTCGGCGTCGTCGCCATCACCCTGCTGGCCGGGGCGGCGACGGCGGCCTGCGGTCCCATCGCGTTCCTCGGGCTCATGGTGGCCCACGTGGGCCGGTACCTGACCGGTCCGGACTACCGCTGGCTGGTGCCGTACGCGGGTCTGCTCGGGGCCGTCGTGCTGCTGGTCTGCGACATCGTGGGGCGCCTGGTGGTGAGACCGGGGGAACTCGACGCCGGGGTCGTCGTCTCGCTCCTCGGCGCACCGTTCTTCGCCGTCCTGGTGTGGCGCGGGAAGTTCAAGAACGCGTGAACGGGGCGGACATGAAGGCGGACGGGGCGGACACGGCTGTGGACGTGAAGGCGGATGTGCGGGCGTCGGTGGCGCCGGGTGTGCGGTTCGGCGGTGTGTCGTTCGTGTGGCGGCCCTGGATCGCGGGCGTCACCCTGCTCCTGGCGGTGGCGGGCTTCCTGGTGTTCTGCCTGTCCATCGGCGTGGGGGACTTCCCCATCGCCCTGCCCCGGGTCGTCGCCACGATCTTCGGCGGGGGCGAGCAGGTCGACGAGTTCGTGATCATGGACCTGCGGATGCCGCGGGCCCTGGCCGGGATCGTCGTGGGCGTCGCGCTCGGGGTGTCGGGCGCCCTCACCCAGTCGATCGCCCGCAATCCGCTGGCCAGCCCGGACGTTCTCGGCATCACCAGCGGGGCCGGCGCGGTCGCGGTGTTCCTGGTGACGGTGTCGGGCGGCGCCGCGACGGCCGTCGCCGACTCCGTGGGCCTGTCGGCGGCGGCGCTCGCGGGCGGCCTGGGCACGGGACTGCTGGTGTACTTCATGGCCTGGCGCCGCGGGATCGACGGCTTCCGGCTCATCCTCATCGGCATCTCGGTGAACGCCGTGATGCAGGCGATCACCACCTGGCTGCTGGTCACCGCCGACATCAGGGACGTGGCCAGGGCCCAGGCGTGGCTGGTCGGCTCGCTGGACAACCGGTCGTGGGGCGAGGTGCACGTCGCGCTGTGGTGCACGCTCGTCCTCCTGGTCGTCGTGGCCTGCGTCGCCTTCCAGTTCAAGCCGCTGCACTTCGGCGACGAGGTCGCCGCCGGACTCGGGGTCCGGTACGGCGCGGTACGCGCGGTCCTGCTGCTGTGCGCCGTGCTGCTGGCCGGCGTGGCGGTGAGCGCGGCGGGCCCGGTGCCGTTCGTCGCGCTGGTGGCGCCGCAGGTGGCGATGCGGCTGGCGCGGTGCCCCACGCCGCCGCTGGTCGCCTCCGGCCTGGTGGGGGCGCTGCTGCTGACCGGCTCCGACCTGCTCGCGCGCACCGCCCTGCCCGTCTCCCTGCCGGTCGGCGTGGTCACCGCGGCCATCGGCGGACCCTTCCTCGTCTATCTGCTGGTACGGGCGAACCGCAGATAGCTGGTACAAAGTAAGGCGAGCCTAATCGAGGGGGCCTTGTGGTCGTTCAGTCCATCACCGGGACCGGTACGCGAGTTGACGGGGCCTCACGGCTGGCGGCCCGGGGAATCACCGTCGGGTACGGCGCGCGGACCGTCATCGACGGCCTCGACGTGGCGATCCCGCCCGGCGTGATCACCACCATCATCGGACCGAACGGCTGCGGCAAGTCGACCCTGCTGCGCACCCTCTCGCGGCTGCTGAAGCCGACCGGCGGCACGGTCGTGCTGGACGGCGAGGACATCGCCGCGCTCAGGACCCGTGACGTGGCCAAGAGGCTCGGCCTGCTGCCCCAGGCGCCGGTGGCGCCGGAGGGGCTGACGGTGTCCGACCTGGTGGCCCGGGGCCGTCATCCGCACCAGAGCTGGCTGCGGCAGTGGTCGTCGGACGACGCCGACGTCGTACGGCGGGCACTGGCCATGACCGGGGTGTCCGACCTCGCGGACCGCCCGGTCGACTCGCTGTCCGGCGGACAGCGCCAGCGTGTGTGGATCTCGATGACCCTGGCCCAGGGCACCGACCTGCTGCTGCTGGACGAGCCGACCACCTATCTGGACCTGGCGCACGCGGTCGACGTCCTCGACCTGGTCGACGACCTGCACGAGTCCGGCTGCACCGTGGTCATGGTGCTGCACGACCTCAACCTGGCCACGCGCTACAGCGACAACCTCGTCGTCATGCGGGAGGGCGCGATCCTGGCCCAGGGCCACCCGCGCGACGTGATCACCGCCGATCTGCTGCTCGAGGCGTTCGGGCTGCGCGCCAAGGTGATCGACGACCCGGTGGGGGACCGCCCCCTCATCGTGCCGATCGGGCGAACCCACGCCGAACTCGACCGACCGACGCCGGAGTTGTCACGGTGAGGGTAGGCTAACCTCACTCAGGCGCGATAAGGTTTGCTGCCCTCAGACGGGCGCAGTGGACGGCGCGACAGCAAAGGGATCTCCGGATGCTCCTCAGAACGACGCGTATGAAGCCCTGGCGACGACTCGCGGCGGCCCTGTCCGCCGCCGCGCTCGGCGTCGGACTCCTCGCGGGATGCGGTTCCGACTCGGACGACTCGGCGGACAAGGCCGGCGGCGGCACACCGGCCGCCGCCGGTGCCTTCCCGGTCACCGTGGAGCACGCGTTCGGAACGACGAAGATCGAGAAGGCGCCCGAGCGGGTCGTCTCCGTCGGCTACACCGACGACCAGACCATCCTGGCCTTCGGCGTCAAGCCCGTCGGCATGGTCGACCAGTACCCGAACCCGGCCGGTCAGAGCCCCGACATCAACACCCAGTGGCCCTGGGTGAAGGACAAGTGGGGAGACACCAAGCCCGAGGTCATCATGAAGAACGGAGACTCGGGGCCCAACTACGAGAAGATCGCGGCCCTGCGCCCCGACCTGATCATCGCGGTCTACTCCGAGATCGACCAGGCCGGCTACGACAAGCTCTCCAAGATCGCGCCCACGGTGGGCCGCACCAAGGGCGAGAAGGAGCCGTTCAGCGCCCCCTGGCAGGACAACGCGCTGCACATCGCCAAGGCGCTCGGCAAGGCCGAGGAGGGCGAGAAGATGGTGGCCGACATCCAGGGCAGGCTGGACGCGGCCAAGCAGGCGCACCCCGAGTTCGCGGACAAGACCGCGGTCGTACTGTCCTGGTACAAGGACTCGGTCGCCCCGTTCACCTCCACCGACGTGCGCGGACGGCTCGTGACCGGCATCGGCTTCAAGTACCAGACCGAGATCGACAAGGTCGCCGGCGGCGACTTCTACACCACGCTCTCGCCCGAGCGCGTCGACCTGGTCGACGTGGACCGCGTCTTCGTCATCAACGACAAGGCGGACCAGGACGCGCTGAAGAAGTTCAAGCTGTTCGCCAACCTGGACGCCGTCAAGAAGGGCAACGTCTCCTACCTGCTGGACAGCGAGGGCCCGGCGGTCGGCGCGGCCATCTCCCAGGGCACCCTGCTGTCCATGCCGTACGCCGTCGACGAACTCGTCAAGGCGGCCGGGTAGGTGTGAGCGTCACCGACACCCGCGTCGCCCCCGCCGTCCTGCGTACGGCGACCGGACGCGAGGCCGGACGATGGGTCGCGGCACACTGCCGCGAGGTGCCGTGGCTGACGGCCGCCACCGTGCTCACCACGGTGGCCGGAGCGGCGCTCCAGGTGCTTCCGGTGGTGCTGCTCGGCCGCGTGGTCGACGCGGTGGCCGGGGGCGGGTCGCAGTCCGTCCTGGTCACGATCGGGGCCCTGATGGTCGCCGCCGCGCTGCTCGGCGCGGCGGCGACCGCGGCGTCGACCTACCTGATCGGGCGGTTGGGCGCCGACCTGCTCGCCCGGCTGCGGGAGGGCGCCGTCCGCGCGGTACTGGGCATGCCCAGCGCACGCGTCGAGCAGGTCGGGCGCGGCGACGTGCTGTCGCGGGTCGGTGACGACGTCGCAGTGATCTCCAAGGGCATCCGCACGGCCGTGCCCACCGTGTTCTCGGCCGGTGTCCTCGTCGCGATCGCCACGGCCGGCATGTTCGGCCTCGACTGGCGGCTCGGTCTCGCGGGCGCCGGCGCGCTGCCCGCCTACGCGCTGGCCCTGCGCTGGTACCTGCCGAGGTCCGCGCCGCTGTACCGGAAGCAGCGGGTGGCCCAGGCCGACCGCGCGCAGGCCCTGATCAGCGGTCTGAACGGCATCGACACGGTCCGGGCCTACCGGCTCGAGGACGCCTTCCGCGAGCGCGTCACCCGGGAGTCCTGGCGGGTGCGAGACCTCGGCATCGAGGTGTTCCGGTTCTTCGGCCGCTTCGTCGGCCGGGAGAACCGCGCCGAGTTCATCGGGCTGACCCTCATCATCGTGGTGGGCTACGCGCTGCTGGAGGCGGACGCGGCCACCCTGGGCGAGGTGTCGGCGGCGCCGCTGCTCTTCCACCGGCTGTTCACCCCGCTGGGTGCCATCATGTTCACCTTCGACGAGGCACAGAAGTCGGGTGCCAGTCTGACCCGTCTGGTCGGCGTGCTGGGCGAGGACGCCGAGGACCGGCTGGTGGGCGACGAGTCCGTCGGGACGCCGGGCGGACCCTACCCGGTGACGGTGCGCGGACTGACGTTCACCTACCCGGGCACCGAACAGCCGGTCCTCAGGGACGTCGACCTGACGATCCCGGCGGGAGGCTCGCTCGCCCTGGTGGGGGCCACGGGCGCGGGCAAGACGACGCTGGCCGCGCTGGTCGCGGGCATCGGGACGCCGCAGACGGGATCGGTGCGCGTGGGGGCCACCGACCTGGCCGGGCTCGACGAGGCCGGGGCGCGGGCCCTGGTGAGCATCCTGACCCAGGAGACCCACGTGTTCTCCGGGCCGCTCGCCGACGACCTGCGGCTGGCCGCATCGGAGGCGACCGACGACGAACTCATGGACGCCCTGCGCACCGTCGGCGCGGCCGGGTGGGTCGAGGCCCTGCCCGACGGGCTGGACACCCCGGTCGGCGAGGGCGGCGAGCGCCTGGACGTGACCAAGGTCGCGCAGATCGCACTGGCCCGCCTGGTGCTCGGGCGGGCGCCGGTGGTGGTGCTCGACGAGTCGACCGCGGAGGCGGGCAGCGAGGGCGCGGCCGAGCTGGAACGGGCCGTGCTGGCCGCGTGTGCGGGCCGCACCACGCTGTTCGTGGCGCACCGCCTGACCCAGGCGACGGCGGCGGACCGGATCGCCGTCCTTGACGCCGGGCGGGTCGTCGAGGAGGGCACGCACGAGGAGTTGGTGGCCCTGGGCGGCCGCTACGCGCGGCTGTGGCGCGCCTGGCGAGAGGGCAGCCGGGCGGGGTAGTTAGGCATGCCTTAGTTAGGTTAGCCTGCCTTCATTCCTTGGAAGGGGCGTTGAGTCTTCGATGATGGAACCGACCGCTTCTCTCGTCCGGCTTTCTCATGGGCACCTGACCGGCATACGGCGGCGTACCGGTGACTTCTCCGACCAGGTCGTCGCCACGGCGTGCGCCCTCGGGCTGTCGTACTGGGCCTCGGGCGACAGTCCCGCCGGCCTCGACCTCACCGCGAACACCCTGTTCACCGATGTGCTCTCCTGGGTCGACAACGGCGGTACGGCGCCCGGCGGTTGGGAGATCGGTGCCGACGGCCGGAGCATCACCCTCCCGGACGGCGTCGTGCCGGACGACGCGCGGCTCGCGCTCGACGACCTGGCCGACTTCCCGGACCGGCCGCTCGGCACCATCGGCCCCTCCGGTCCGGCGGAGCGGCTGGAGAACCTCGCCAGGTGGAACGACACCGACGCCCACCGGGTCCGCCCCACCCTGGTGGAGATGTTCCGCGAACAGGTACGCGCCAGACCGGACGCCGTGGCCGTCGTCGACGAACACCGCACGCTGACCTACCGTCAGGCGGACGAGCTGTCCGCCCAGTTGGCGCATCACCTGATCGCCCGCGGGCTCACCGCCGAAGACGTGGTCGGCATCTCCCTCGAACGCTCCGCCGACATGGTGATCGCGCTGCTCGGAGTGCTCCGGGCGGGCGGCGCGTTCGTCCCGCTCGACCCGCACTGGCCCGCCGAGCGCCGGGCCGTCGTCGTCGAGGACGCCCGCGTCGTCCTACAGCTCAACTCCTCGGGCGAGCCCGCCCCGAACGAGCCGGAAGCCCTGGCCGTGGACCTCGGCGCCTGGCGATTCGGCGCCCACCCCACCGGGGGGCCCGACGTCGACCTCCCCGGCGACGCCCTGGCGTACGTGATCTTCACCTCCGGTTCCACCGGGCGGCCCAAGGGCGCCATGATCCGGCACGAGGCCATCAGTGAGCGCCTGTTGTGGCAGATCCACGAGATCCTGGGCTTCGGGCACGACGACGCGTCGCTGTTCAAGGCCCCCCTGTCCTTCGACATCTCCATCAACGAGATCTTCCTGCCTCTCGTCAGCGGCGGCAGGCTCGTGGTCCTGCGACCCGGTGGCGAACGCGACCCGCACCATCTGCTCGGCGTGATCGCCGAACAGCGCGTCACCTTCACCTACTTGGTCTCCTCCATGCTGGACGTGCTCCTTGAGATGACGGGCGACTCGGGGCGCCTCGACAGCCTCCGGCACGTCTGGTGCGGCGGCGAGGTGCTCACTCCCGAACTGTACGAGCGCTTCCGCGCCCGGCTCGACATCCCCCTGTACCACGGTTACGGCCCCGCCGAGACGACGATCGGTGTCTCCCACGTCGTCTACCGGGGAGCGGCGGAACGCCTGTCGACGTCGATCGGCAGGGCCAACCCCAACACCCGGCTGTACGTCCTGGACGACGAACTGCGCCCGGTCCCGGTCGGCGTCGGCGGCGAACTGTACGCCGGTGGCCTGCTGCTGGGGCGCGGTTACGTCAACGCGCCGGGCCTCACCGCCTCCCGGTTCGTGGCGAACCCCTTCGCGAACGACGGCTCCCGGCTGTACCGGACCGGCGACCTCGCGCGCTACGCCCCCGACGGCTCGCTCGACTTCCTCGGCCGCGCGGACAACCAGGTCAAGATCCGCGGCATGCGCCTGGAGATCGAGGACGTCGAGGTCGGTCTCGCGGAGCACCCCGGAGTGCGCCACACGTGTGTCGTGGCGAAGAAGAACACGGCGGGCGGCACCTACCTGGTGGGATACGTCATCCCCGCCGCCGGCCACGAGGACCTGCGCGCGGACGACGTGAAGACCTGGGCCGGCGCCCACATGGTGGAGTACATGGTGCCCACCCACGTCGTCGTGATGACGGAGTTCCCGCTCACGGCCAACGGCAAGCTCGACCGGAACGCACTGCCCGAGCCCGTCGTGGGCACGGCCGCGGTCGTCCCGCCCGCCACCGACGAGGAACGGGCGGTGTGCGCGGCGGTCGCGGCGCTGCTCCACCTCGACCAGGTCGGCGTCGACCAGGACTTCTTCCAGCTCGGCGGAGACAGCATCCTGGCGATCTCACTGCTGAGCGCGCTGCGCGACGCGGGGCTCTACGTCACGGCCGGGCAGATCTTCACCCACAGCACGGTGGGCGCCCTGGCGGCGGTGGCGAGCCGCGAGGACACCACGACCGTGGACCACCGCGACGTCCCGACCGGCACCGTCGTGGGATCCCCCGTGGTGCAGTGGCTCGGCGAGACCACCGACGCCGTCGACGGCTTCGTCCAGTCCGTCGTGCTCAACACCCCGGCCGACCTGACCCCCGGTGCCCTCGACGCGGTCCTCGCCGCCGTCGTCCGCAGGCACCCCATGCTGCGGGCCGCTCTGGTGCGGGGCGAGCGCTGGGGGTTCGACATCCCGGAGGCGGACGAGGCCCGGGCCGCGGACCTGTGGCAGGCCGGCGACCGGGATGTGGAGGCGTGCGTCGCCCTCGCCACCGGACAACTGGATCCGTCGGGCGGCGCGATGCTGCGCGCCGTCTGGCGCCGTGCGGCACGGCAACTGGTCGTCGTCGTCCAC
Source organism: Streptomyces sp. NPDC093065 (assembly GCF_044754585.1). Classification (NCBI taxonomy): domain Bacteria; kingdom Bacillati; phylum Actinomycetota; class Actinomycetes; order Kitasatosporales; family Streptomycetaceae; genus Streptomyces; species Streptomyces sp. NPDC093065. The sequence continues at coordinate 400,263 of NZ_JBIVPJ010000003.1, forward strand.
CACGTGGTGATCGACGGCGTGTCCTGGCGGGTGCTCATGGAAGACCTGGCCACGGCATGGCGACAGTCCGTCTCGGGCGCACCCGTCGAACTCCCGTCGACGGGAACGTCGTTCCGGCGCTGGACCCAACTGCTGGAGCGTGCGGCGTTCGACGCGGACAGCGCCTACTACCGGCGCCCACTGCCCGGACCGGACGAGCCGCTGGGCCGACGCGCCCTCACCGCGGACGACACCGTGGCACGCGAGCGGATCCGGACCGTCCCGGTCGACGCCCGGACCACGGCCGCGCTCCTCGGTGAGACGCCCGCGAGATTCCACGCGGGCGTCAACGACGTACTCGTGACCGCGCTCGCCGTCGCCCTCGCCCGATGGCGCCAGGACCTCGGCCAGGACCAGACCTTCGCGCACATCGAACTCGAGGGCCACGGCCGGGAACCGCGCTTCGTCGCCCCGTCCGCCGGCTTCGAGCCGGAACTCTCCAGGACGGTGGGCTGGTTCACCACCCTCTTCCCGGTGACCGTCGACCCCGGCGAGGCCACCGACCCCACCGCACCCGAGTACCTGACCACCGCCCTCAAGGCGGTCAAGGAGGACCTCGCGCGCGTCCCGGACAACGGCGTCTCCTACGGAGCCCTGCGCCACCTGGCCCGGATGGCCTTCGACGCCCCCGCACCCCAGGTGCTCTTCAACTACCTGGGCCGCTTCGCAGCGGGCTCACCGGACGACTGGCAACTCGCCCGCACCACAGGACAACTGGGCGAGAGGCGCGACCCGCGCATGCGCCTGCCGCGCGCCCTGGAGTTCAACGCGATCGCGGAACCCGACCCCACCGGCGCCTACGAACTGGTCACCGCGATCTCCTGGCCCGAGGGCGTGTTCACCGACGCGGACATCGAGACCCTCGGCACCTACTACCAGGAGGCACTCACGGGGCTGGCCGCACTGGACGGCGGCGGCCACTCGCCCAGCGACTTCCGCCCGCTGCCGCTCACCCAGGCCGACGTCGACGCCCTGGACGGCCCGGCGCTGCGGGACATCCTCCCGCTGACCCCGCTGCAGGAGGGGCTGTACTTCCACTCGGTCTACGACGACGAGGCCACGGGCAGCTACGTCGAACAGCAACTGCTCACGCTGGAAGGCGAGGTGGACCCCGACCGGCTGGCAGCGGCTGCCACCCGCCTGCTCACCCTCCACCCGAACCTGGCCGCACGCTTCGTGGCCCTCGCCGACGGGCGCGTGGTCTCCGTGCTGGAGAGCGGAGCACAGGCGCCCTTCACCGTGCTGGACCGCCCCGGCATCACCGAGGACGAGATCCGCGCCCACGCCGAGCGCGACCGCCGCGCAGGATTCGACCTGGCCGTCGGCCCGCTGATGCGCTGCACACTGATCCACGCCGGAGCCGGACGGCACGTCCTGGTGCAGACGGTGCACCACATCGTCGCCGACGGCTGGTCCGTGCCGCCCATGCTGCGCACCCTGCTGGCCGAATACCACTCGCCCGGTTCCGGACACGCGCTCGGCGGCTTCCCCGACCACGCACGCCGCCTCGCGGCGCGAGACGACGAGGCGAGCGACCGGGTGTGGTCCGGGCAACTGGCCGGACTCCCCGGCCCGTCCCTGATCGCCGAGGGGCACACCCCCTCCGAACACTTCGCCGACACCGCCGCGACGGCGGACACCGACGTGGACACGGCGGCCCGGTCGGCCGGGGTGCCGCTGAGCGTCGCCGTGCACAGCGCCTGGGCCCTCACCCTGGGCGGCATCCTGCACAGCGACGACGTCGTGTTCGGCTCCACGGTGTCCGGCCGCGACGCCGACGTGCCCGGCATCCGGGACATGGTGGGCCTGTTCATCAACACGATCCCCCTGCGCGCCCGCTGGACCGCCGCCACCACCGCGCGCGAACTGCTCTCCTCCGTCCGGGCACACCAGAGCGCGGTACTGCCGCACCAGCACGTGTCGCTGGCGCGGATCACCCGCCGGGCCGGCGTCGGTGCGCTCTTCGACACCCTGGTGGTCTTCGACGTGGCGACCGACGTGTCCGCGCTGCGGCGCCCCGGCGACACCCTCGTCGTCACCGACATCGTCAACGAGGGCGCCCCGCACTACCCGCTGACCCTGGTGGTGGAGCGCACTCCGGACGGCAGCCCGCGCTTCAACCTGATCTACGACGCAGACCTGCTGCGGGAGACCGAGGTCCGCGAGATCCTGCGCACGTTCACCCGGAACCTCACCGGCCTGCTCACCCGGCCGGACGCACCGGCCGGCGGCCTGGCAGCAGGGGACACCGGGCGCGTCGAGCCGGTCGCCCCCACCACCCTGGGGGAACTTCTCGACGCCGCGGCGCACCGCGACCCGGCCGCCACCGCGGTCACCCAGTGCGCCCTCGACGGCACCACCCGGTCACTCACCTACGGTGAACTGCTGCGGTGCAAGGACGAGTTGGCCGCCGTCCTGGGTGCGGCCGGGGTCGGCCGCGGCAAGCGCGTCGCCGTCGCCGTGCCGCGCTCCGTCGAGCAGGTCGTCGCCCTGGCCGCCGTCGTCGGCGCGGGCGGGGCCTACGTACCGCTGGACCTGGCGTATCCCGACGAGCGCCTGGAGTACGTCCTCGCCGACTCCGCCCCGCAGGTCGTGCTCGTGGAAGCGGAGCAGCGCGACCGGTTCGCACGGCTGCTGGCCCGCGCGGGCGTGCCGGCCCGCGTGCTCGTGCCGGGGGAAGAGCCTGCGCCCCCCGTGGCGGAGCCCGCACCCGGAGCCCGGTGGCACGACCCGGCGTACGTGATCTACACGTCCGGATCGACCGGCCGGCCCAAGGGCGTCGTCGTCCCGCACTCCAGTGTGGTGACCCTGCTCGCCCACACCCGGTCCGCGATGGCGTTCGGCCCGGACGACGTGTGGGTGCAGTTCCACTCGTTCTCCTTCGACTTCGCCGTCTGGGAGCTGTGGGGCGCGCTCGTGCACGGGGGCGAGCTGCTGGTGCCGGAGTACGCGCTGACCCGTTCCCCGGTGGACTTCCACCGTCTGGTCCGCGAGCGCGGGGTGACGGTGCTCAACCAGACCCCGTCGGCGTTCTACCGGTTCGCCGAGGCCGACCGGCACGCGGACGAACCGCTGCCCGCACTGCGCCGGATCGTCTTCGGCGGCGAGGCGCTGGACCTCGGGCGGCTGCGCGACTGGGTCGAGCGGCACGGCACCGGCTCGCCCGAGCTGGTCAACATGTACGGCATCACCGAGACCACCGTCCACGTCACCCACCGGGTGCTGACCGCCGCCGACTTCGCTCCCGGCGCCGCCACCAGCCCGGTCGGCGGCCCGGTCCCCGGTCTCGTCACCCACCTGCTCGACGACCGGCTCCGCCCGGTGCCGCCCGGCCGGGTGGGCGCCATCTACGTCGCCGGTGACCAGGTGTCCCTCGGCTACCTGGGCAGGCCGGGGCTGACCGCGGGCAGGTTCGTCGCGGATCCGTTCCGGGCGGACGGCTCCCGGATGTACCACACGGGCGACCTGGCCCGCCGGACGTTCGACGGCGACCTGGAGTTCGTCGGCCGCGCCGACGACCAGGTCCAGCTGAAGGGATTCCGCATCGAGCCGGGCGAGGTGGAGTCCGCGATCCGCGAACTCGACGGCGTGGTCGACGTCGCCGTCACCGTGGCGGACAGCGAGGACCACCTGGTCGCACACGTCGTGGGCCGGGTGCCCGGGGACCTCACCGCGCTGCTGTCGGCGAAACTGCCCGCGCACATGGTGCCGGGCCGGGTGCTGCCCGTGGACGCCCTGCCGCTGACGGTCAACGGCAAGCTGGACCGCAGGGCGCTGACCGAGCGCGCGTCGCTGACACCGGCGGCGGGCGACGGCACGCCGGGTGGGGACGCGGCGAGCGCCGGCGGGGTGGACGGCGGCGCGGTGAACGGCGTACGAGAGGGCGGTGCGCCGGACGTCGGTGCGCCGGGTGGCGGGGGCGGCTCCGCGCTCGCCGCTCTCGTCGGCATCTTCACCGAGACCCTGCCCGGCACCACCCCGGACGCCGACACCGACTTCTTCGCCGCCGGAGGCGACAGCATCGTCGCCATCACGGTCATCAACCGGGCCAGGGCGCTCGGTCTGCCGATCACACCCCGTGACGTGTTCCTGCTCCGCACCCCCCGCGCCCTCGCCGGGCACCTGGACACCCGCGCACCCCGTGCGACACCATCCGCGCCCGCCCGCCACGAGGACGGCCCGCTGCCCCTCACCCCGATCGTCCTGCGACTGCGGCGGCTGGGCGGGTCTCTCGCCCGGTTCGCCCAGGCCAGAACGCTGACGGCACCCGACGGGACCGGGTTCGCCGACGCGGAACGCGCCGCGCGGGCCGTCGTCGCCGCGCACCCGGCGCTGCGACTGCGGTTGCGCGTCGACCAGGGGGTGTGGTCCCTGCGCACGGAACCCGTCCGCGAGGTCACCGTCGCCCGCCGGGCCGGCACCGACGCGACGGAAGCGGCCGACGAGGCGGCCGGCCGGCTCGATCCCGAGAGCGGCCGGGTCGTCGCGTTCACGTGGCTGGAGGCGAGCCGCACCCTCGTGGTGGCCGTGCACCACCTCGCCGTGGACGCCGTGTCCTGGCTGATCCTGCTGGACGACCTGGCCGACGCCATGCGCGGTGCGGCCCCGGCACCGCCCACCACCTCCTACGCCGAATACGCCCGAGCACTCACCCACCGGTCCGCCCAGGAGACCGAGGGCCTGGGGCACTGGATCACCACGCTCCAGGCCCCCGCGCTCCTGCCCGCCGCCGGGAACCCGCGCGAGCGGACGGTCGTACTCGCCCCCGACCTGAGCGACGGCGTCACGCGCACCGCGCCCGCCGCACTCGGCGTCGGCCTCACCGAACTGCTGTGCGGCGCGCTGCGCACCGCGCTCACCCGCGTCCAGCCGACGCCCACGGACCTGGCGGTCGACCTGGAGCGGCACGGCAGGGTCCCGGCCCTCGGCCACCACGACTACACCCGCACCGTCGGCTGGTTCACGGCCATCGCGCCCGTACGGCTCACCCCGCACACCGACCCCGTCACCGCGGCCCGCGAGGTCGCCGAACGCCAGCCGGACGAGGGCGCGCACGTCGCCTACGGCGGGCTCAGGTACCTCAACCCCCAGACGGCCCCGCTGCTCGACACCGCCCACCCCCAGGTGCTCTTCAACTACCTGGGCCGGGGCGGCGAGTCGCAGGCGCCGCGGCTCACCGGCCCGGAGCAGGGCAGCCCCTACGCCGTCGAGGTGAACGCCTGGACCGACGCCGCCACCGGCAGCCTGCACGCGGCCTTCACCCTCGCCGAGGGCGTCCCCGACGAGATCACCGAGCACTGGCACCGCGCACTGGAACAGATCGCGGACGCCGCCGCGACGGCCGAGCGCACGGCACCCGTCACCCCCCTCCAGCGGGGCCTGTACTTCCAGGCCCAGCTGACGGGACCGGCCGGACACTACGTCGCCCAGAGCTACTTCACCTTCGAACGGCGCCTGGACACCGACGCGTTGTCCCGGGCCATGGCACACGTGCTCGCACGGCACCCGGCCGCGGGCGCGGGCTTCACCACGGACGAGGAGGGGAACCCCGTCCAGGTACTCGCCGCCGGGCGCCGGGTCGACGTGCACACGGTCGAGGCGGCGACCGACACGGAGGTCGACGCCCTGCGGCTCCGGGACCGGGAGACGGGATTCGATCCCGGTGAACCGCCGCTGATCCGGCTGACCGTGGTCCGTCTGCCCGACGACCGCGACGGGCTGCTGCTCAGCTACCACCTGCTGCTGTGGGACGGCTGGTCCCGCGAGATCGTGCTGCGCGACCTCTTCGACGCCTACCGCGCCGTCCTGGAGGGCACGTCCCTCGACACCGTGCCGGCCACCCCGCGCTTCGAGGACCACGCCCGGGCCCTCGCCGCGAAGGACCCGGCCGCGTCGGAACGCTTCTGGGCAGAGCACCTGGCCGGTCTGCCCGGCCCGACCCTGCTCGCCGGACCGGCTCCCTCCCTCCCCGACGACCTGCCGCGCGCGCTCGTACAGACGCTGACCACCGGACAGTCCCACGCCCTCCGCGAGGCGGCCCGGGCCCACGGTGTCACGCTGAACACCGTGCTGACCGGAGCGTTCGGCCTCCTCCTCGGCGCCCGCACCGGACGCGCCGACGCCGTCTTCGGCGTGACCGTCTCCGGCCGGGAGGGCGAAGGACTGGCCGGCATCGTCGGCGTACTGCTCAACACCGTGCCCATGTGGACGCGGCCCCGGCCGCACGACACCGTCCGCGACTACCTGACGGCCGTACAGGCGGCCCGGGTCGAGGCCATGGAGCACGAGCACCTGGGACTCGGCGAGATCCAGCGGGCCGGCGGCCACGACACCCTCTTCGACAACCTGTTCGTCCTCCAGAACTTCCTGGACCTGGACGCCTTCGCCGAGATGAACGCCAGACACGGCATCACCTCGGTGCGGGCCGACGACTCCACCCACTATCCGTTCACGTGGGTGGTCACCCCCGGCGAACGGCTCACCGTCAAACTGGAGTACCGCGACCACGACACCGCGGGCGCCCGTGGTCTCCTCGACGACTACCTGCGCGTGCTCGACGACCTGACCGGGTCCGCCGAGCCCAAGGGGCTGATCGGTGCCCTGCCCGGCCCGGTGCCCGCGCCCGAGCCCGCCGAACGCACCGACATCGGCACGGACACCGTCGTGGACCGGTTCGACCGGGCGGCCGACCGCGAACCGCGGCGGACGGCGCTCGTCGCCCACGGCTCGGTCATGACCTTCGCCGAACTGCGGGACCGCAGCCGGGCGCTGGCCGGTGTGCTCGCCCGTCGCGGCATCGGCCCGGAGACGACCGTGGGCCTCGCGATCCCGCGCTCCCTCGACTCGATCGTGGCGCTCTTCGCCGTACTGCGGGTGGGCGCCGCCTACGTGCCGCTGGAGCTGGACCACCCGGACGAGCGGATCGCCGCCATCGTCGCGGACGCCCGCCCGGACGCCGTACTCACCGTGAGCACGGTGACGCACCGGCTCACCGGCGGCATCGACCTGATCGAGCTGGACCGTCCGCTGCCCGACGCCGAGCCGTTCGTGACGTTCGCGCAGGACGACCCGGACCGGCTGCGGCACCCCGCGTACACGATCTACACCTCCGGCTCGACCGGCCGGCCCAAGGGGGTGGTGACCGAGTACGCCGGACTCACCAACATGCTGGTCAACCACCAGCGCCGGATCTTCGAACCGGTCCTGGCGGCGCACGGCCACCGGACCTTCCGCATCGCCCACACCGTGTCGTTCGCCTTCGACATGTCGTGGGAGGAACTGCTGTGGCTCGCCGACGGCCACGAGGTGCACATCTGCGACGAGGAACTGCGCCGCGACGCGCCCCGGCTGGTCGAGTACTGCGTGAAGCACGGGATCGACGTCGTCAACGTCACCCCCACCTACGCGCAGCAACTGGTCGCCGAGGGACTGCTCGACGACCCGGCTCACCGGCCCGCGCTGGTGCTGCTGGGCGGGGAGGCCGTCACCCCGGCCCTGTGGCAGCGGCTCGCCGAGACCGAGGGCACGGTCGGCTACAACCTGTACGGACCCACCGAGTACACCATCAACACCCTCGGCGTCGGCACCTTCGAGTGCCCGGACCCGGTGGTGGGCGTCGCGATCGACAACACGGACGTGTACGTGCTGGACCCGTGGCTGCGTCCCCTGCCCGACGGCGTCCCCGGCGAGCTGTACGTCGCGGGCGCCGGCATCGCACGCGGCTACCTCGGGCAGCCCGCGCAGACCGCGCACCGCTTCGTCGCCTGCCCCTTCGGCGCACCCGGCGAGCGCATGTACCGCACCGGCGACCTGGTGGTGCGGCGCCCCGACGGGAACCTGATGTACCTCGGCCGCACCGACCAGCAAGTCAAGATCCGCGGTCACCGGGTCGAACCCGGTGAGGTCGAGGCCGCCTTCGCCGCGCACCCGGCGGTGCGGTTCGCCGCTGCCGTCGCCCAGCCCGACCCGCAGGTCGACGGCGCGTACCGGCTGGCCGCCTACCTCGTGCTGGACGACGCCGACCTGGCGGAGGTCGCCGCCGAAGTCGGCGCCGCGCTGCCGGACTTCCTGCGGCCCACGCACTACGCCCAGGTCGACGCCATCCCCCTGACCGTGAACGGGAAGGCCGACACCAAGGCGCTCCCGGAGGCCAAGCCGCTGGGCGCGCTGACCACCGCGGGGGAGCGCGCCCCCGAGACGGAGACCGAGACCACGGTGTGCGAACTCTTCGCCGAGGCACTGGACCTGGACGACGACGAGGTGAGCGCCGTCAGCGACTTCGTGGCCCTCGGCGGACACTCCATGCTGGCGGTACGGCTGACCGGACTGCTCCGCCGGGAGTACGGTCCAGTGATCACGATCCGCGATCTGTTCACCCTGCGAACCCCGGAAGCGATTGCCCGCCACCTCGATGACCACTCCTGACACCCAGCGGCCCCGCGCGGGCTCCGACATCCTCCGTACCGCCCTGCGGCGCAACGTCGGCGCGATGGCCTGGGGCACCGTCCTCATGGGCCTCTACCAGGCCGGTGAGACCGCCTTCCCCATCGCGCTCGGCCTGATCGTCGAACACACCATGCGCCACCGGAGCCCGGAGGCGCTCGGCGTCTCCGTCGCCGCACTGGCCGTGATCATCACGACCGTGTCGCTGTCCTGGCGGTTCGGCATGCGGATCCTGCAGAAGGCCAACACGACCGAGGCGCACCGCTGGCGGGTCCGGGTCGCGGACGCGGGACTCCAGCCGGTCGCCAGGGACGTCGGCCTCAAGTCCGGCGAGGTACTGACCATCGCCACCGAGGACGCCGACCAGACCGCCGACATCATCGAGGTGGTGCCACTGCTGATCAGCTCGCTGGTGGCGGTCGTGATCGCGGCGGTCGCCCTGGGACTGGCCGACATCCGCCTCGGGCTGCTCGTCATCGTGGGAACCGTCGCGATCCTGTCGATCCTGAGCGTGATGTCCAAACGCATCGGCTCCAGCACCCGCGAGCAGCAGGCGCGGGTGGCGCGGGCGGGGGCCAAGGTCGCCGACCTCATCATCGGCCTGCGCCCGCTGCACGGCTTCGGCGGCAACCACGCGGCGTTCCGCTCCTACCGCCTGGTCAGCACCGACGCGAAACACCAGTCGGTCACCGTCGCCCGCGTGAACGGCGTCTACGCGGGCACCGCACTCGCCCTCAACGCGGTGCTCGCCGCCGCCGTGACCCTCACGGCGGGCCTGCTGGCCTTCCAGGGACGGATCAACATCGGTGAGCTGGTCATGGCCGTGGGCCTCGCGCAGTTCATCATGGAACCGCTGAAACTCTTCTCGGAGATGCCGAAGTACGTGATGATCGCGCGCGCCTCGGCCGAGCGGATGGCCCTGGTCCTCACCGCGCCGCCGGTGACGGCACCGGGCCGGGAGCGGCCGGCCGAGGGTGCGGACCTGGAGGTCGACTGCGTCCGCCACGGAACCCTGCGCAAGGTGCGGTTCCGGGTCCGGGCCGGCGAGTTCGTGGCCGTCGCCGCGTATCAGCCGCGCGCGGCGGCCGACCTCGCGGCCGTCCTCGCCCTGAACGTCCCGCCCGACGCGTACGAGGGAACGGTGCGCGTCGGCGGACGGGACCTCGGGGACCTGGCGGTCGAGGCGGTCCGCGAGCACCTGCTGGTCAACCCGTACGACGGCGAGATCTTCGCGGGCACCCTGCGTTCCAACATCGACCCGACGGGCGTCAGCCGCACGGTCCCCGAAGCAGTCGAGGCCTCGATGCTGACCGATGTCGTCGCCCTGCACCGGGAGGGGCTCGACTACGCCGTCCGCGACCGGGGCGCCAACCTCTCCGGAGGCCAGCGCCAGCGGCTCTCCCTGGCCCGCGCCCTGGCCGCCGACACCGACGTCCTGGTGCTGCGCGACCCGACCACGGCCGTCGACGCGGTCACCGAACAGCTCATCGCGCGGGGCGTCGCGGAGCTGCGCCGGGGCCGCACCACCCTGGTGATCACCAGCAGCCCCGCCCTGCTGGACGCCGCCGACCGGGTGCTGGTCCTGGACGAGGGCGTCGTCACCGCCGAGGACACCCACCGCCGCCTCCTGGCCACCGACGAGGAGTACCGTCTCGCGGTGACCAGGTGACCAGACGACGGGCCGGCCCGTTGACCAAGTGCCCCCGCGCCGGATGTTTGCCCCGGCGCCGACCGGAAAGGGGCTCTGTGATCACCGGTGGCGACCATCCGGTGCACAGCGTGTGGAATACGAGCACCAAGGAGGTGTCGATGTCCTCGAAACGACGTCGCAAGAAGAAGGCCCGCCGCAAGAACGGCGCCAACCACGGTAGGCGTCCGCAGAGCTGAGGGCGTCCTAGGTGCCTCGGGTGGGCGGCGTACGGCGCCGCCCACCCGACGTGTCGACGGGGTCCTCGGCCAGTGCCCAGGCCACGTCCCGCAGGAGTGCCTGCCGCCAGCCCGCCCGGTCGTGGCCCGACGCCGAGCGGGAGACCCGCACGGTCGCACCGGCCTGCTCGGCCAGGGCCTCCACCACAGCACAGTGCGGGAGCATCCGGGTCTCGTGCTCACCCACGTCGAAGGCGATCCGCAGGCCCGACAGGTCGGGCCGCCCGCGCAGCCGGGCCGCGAGGACGCCCCCGGGCGGGCCGCCCAGCGGGTCCGCTTCGTCCACGGCCTCCGGCGTCCACCAGACCGACGGCGACTGGCAGGCCACCCGCGACACCAGACCGGGATACTCCACGGCGGCGTACAGCGCGCTCAGCCCGCCCAGGCTCTGGCCCGCGACCACGAGCCGGTCCGGCTCGGCGGGCACACCGCTCTCCGCCACCAGGGGCAGCAGCTCGTCCCGTACCGCCTCCCACAACCCGGGCCGGCATCCGAACTCGGCCGCGCGGTCCCCGGCGGGCAGGAACACGAGCGTGACCGGCGGCATCTCACCACTCGCGAAGGCCGAGTCGAACGCGGTCGCGGCCGGGTGCAGATACAGCCAGTCGTCCCCGTCGAGCAGCAGCACCACCGGTCCGCCCCCGCCCACCGGATGAACCCGCACGGTACGCCGCCCGCCGAGCCGTTCGCTCGTCCAGCGCAGCCGGGTGCGGGGCAGGGGCAGGACGTCGTCGGCGCCGATCGCGGGCCAGTGCGGCTGAGGCGGCGCGTCCGGAGTCGCGGCGACGGACCGGTCGCCGCCCGCGCCGGCCGGGTTGCACGGGTCCGGGTACGCCGCTTCGCCCACCAGGAACTGGTACGTCACCCGCAGCCGCGCCGGCATGCGCACCTTCGCGTACCAGCAGTCCGTGGCCGCCCACCGGTGCAGCGGCACCGGCTCCGACCAGCTCTCGAAACCGATGGTCGCCGCCTCGGACCCGCGCCGCAGGAACAGGGTCGCCCAGCCGTCGCCGTCCGGCACCGACGCGGGCGTGCGCGCCGCGGCCCAGAAGGCCTCGGTGCCCGGAGCACCGGGCACTCCGAACCCGGCGAACGGCTCTTCCCCCGCCAACTCCATGAAGGTCTCCTTGTGGAGCGCGAAGCCCGAAGGCTAAGCTCGCCAATAATTAGGCGAGCCTAACCTAATCCTCCGGGAGGCTTCGGGCATGAGCACCAACCCGTTCGACGACGCCGACGGTCGTTTCCTCGTCCTCGTGAACGACGAGGGACAGCACTCGCTCTGGCCGTCCTTCGCCCACGTGCCCGGCGGCTGGACCGTCGCCTTCGAGGAGAACACCCGGGACGCCTGCCTGGAGTACGTCGAGACCAACTGGACGGACCTGCGCCCCCGTTCCCTGGCCGAGTCCGCCGACTCCTGACCGGCACGGCCCGCGCCGACGCACCTCGACGCGGGCGCCGCACGTCAGACGGTCCCGGTGAACTCCCAGGTGCCGTGGGCGACCCGGTGGACGTCGAAGCCGGGCACCGACCGCAGGAACTCGGCCCCGACGGGCGCCTCGGCGCGTGACCCCTCGGCCACCGGGACGTGGACCTCGGCCCGCGACCCCACGGGCACCCGCACCGTCAGCCGGAGCCTGACGCCCACGGCGGACCACGCCACCGACGCCTCCCCGCGCACGGTCCGCACCGAGGTCCGGGCCCAGTCGACGCCCGTACGCGCGTCCGGGCGCACGGTGAACGTGCGGTACCCCGCGTCGCCCGGCCGCAGACCGGCCACGTTCTCGTACAGCCACTGGGCGACGGTGCCCTGGAAGTAGTGGTCCCGGGAGCGGGAGTCCAGCGGCCACATCTCCCACATGGTGTCGGCGCCGTGGTCGTGCCAGTAGCCCCAACTCGGGTAGGTGCGCCGGGTGGCGACGGCGTGGGCGACGTCCGGGCGGCCGTGCGCGCACAGCACCCGCAGCAACACGCTCGTGCCCAGCGCGCCCGTGTTCAGGTGGTCGCCGCGCTCCTCGATGTCCGCGACCAGACTGTCCAGCACCGTGCCCCGGGCGCCCGGCGGCACCAGCCCGAACGCGAGCGGTATCGCGTTGGACGTCTGCCGGTAGTCCGGATCCTTGGCCGTGCGGTAGTGGCCTTCCGGCCCCAGGAACGCGTCGTTGAACGCGCTCCGCAGCTCCTCGGCGGCGGCCCGGTAGCGCCCGGGGACATCGTTGTCGCCCGGCAGTCCGGACAGCGCCTCGCCCAACTCGGCGGTGTGCAGCAGCGCCCGGTACAGATAGGCCGTCGCGGTCAGCCGGGTGTCCTCCGGCGGGTTGCCGCCGTACCCGGGGGCCAGATAGTCGCCGAGTGCGGTGACGGCCAGCCCGTCCCGCAGCCGGGCGAGTTCCCAGTCCAGATAGCGGGTCAGCGTCTCCCAGTGCTCCCGGGCCGCCCGCTCGTCCCCGTACACCCGGTACAACTCGCGGACCACGAAGGGGTACACGGTCGTCCACTCCGGGGAGGGACCGAGATCCCCGTACCCCCAGCCCCCGCTGGGCACGATCACCGGCAGCTGGCCCTCGTCGGTCTGGCTGTCGGCGAGGTCCCCGAGCCACTTGGACAGGAAGCGCTGCATCCCGAAGGCGTAGATCATGACCGGTGTGCCGAGCTGGGCGTCCCCGGTCCAGCCGTTCTTCTCGTACATCGGAGTGTCGGTGGGGATGCCGTGCAGGTTGTTCAGCACGGTGCGCCGCATCGCCTGGTCCAGCCACTCGTAGAACGGCTCGGAGCAGGTGAACGTGCCGACCTCGTCCACGCGGGAGTGCACCAGCCGTCCCAGTACGTCCCCCGGCTCCGGCCGCGCGGGCAGGCCGCGCACCTCGACGTAGCGGAAGCCCTTGTACGAGAAGGCGGGCTCCCACACCTCCTCCTCCCGGCCGGCGCACACGTATTCGTCGGTCTGGAAACGGCCCGGCACGTGCCCGGTCTCGGCCTGCACACCGCCGTCGTCCCCGAGCTTCTCGCCGTGGACGAGCCGGACCACCGTGCCCCCGGCGGCCCCGCGCACGGTCAGCCGGGTCCAGCCGGCCATGGTGCGGCCCATGTCCACGACGTACACGCCGGGGCGCGGCTCCCCGATCGCCTTCGGGCGTACGGTGCCGACGACCTCGATCGGGTCGTGCGGCTGCGCGCGCAGCGTGCCGCCGGGCGCCTCGCGCACGCCCGCGGGCCGCCACCCCGAGTCGTCGAACCCGGGCCGGGACCAGCCGTCGGGCGCCCGCCGGGCGTCGTAGGTCTCCCCGGCGTAAAGGGAGTTGGACAGGGTCGGTCCCTCGGTGATGCGCCACTCGCCGTCCGTGGCGACGGTGGTGCGGCTCCCGTCCGGGTGGTCGATCTCCAGCTGTGCGAGCAGCCGGGGCTCGCCGTGCCAGGGAGCGCGGTGCCAGTTCCAGACATTCGGGGTCGTCATGCCGTAGAAGCCGCGCCCGAGGGTGACGCCGATGGCGTTCTCACCGCGCCGCAGCAGCTCCGTCACGTCGTGGACGGCGTACAGCACCGTCTCGTCGTAGTCGGTGAAACCGGGGTCGAGGACCTGGTCGCCGACGCGGCGGCCGTTGATCTCGGCCTCGTAGTAGGCGAGTCCGCTGACGTACAGGCGGGCCCGCGCGACGCGCCCCCGGACGGTGAAGGAGCGGCGCAGCAGCGGGGCGGGCGCCTCGGGGGCGGCGACCGTCACGCCGTCGCCCCAGGGCCCCTGGCCGTACGGGGCCAGGACGGCGGCCGGCTGCCAGTCGCCGTCGTCGAACCCGGGCCGCTCCCAGCCCTCCGGCGCCGCTTCGGTGCTGCGCCAGCCGTCGCCGGTGCGGAGCTCGTGGGTGTGCCCGTCCTCGGTCTCGACGGTGAGGCGGACGAGGAGTCCGCCGGGATTCACGCTCGCGCCGGGCCGGTTGGTGGCGAGGGCGGCGACGACGATCTCGTTCCCGGCGGAGCGCGCCGCTTCCGTGACGTCCGCGGTACGGCCGGTGCGCCAGCCGTCGGTCTGCTGCGGTGCGTGGAGCACCTGCTGTCCGTGGACATGGAGGGTGAAGTCGTCGTCGGCCGTGGCGCTCACCACGGCCCGCTTCACCGCGGAGCCCGTCGGCAGGGCGAGCGCGGCACGGAACCGGCGTTCGCCCTCCGGGGCGTCGGAGGAGGTCGCGCCGGGTGACCAGATCCACGACGCGCCCTCCAGGGACGGCGGCGCGGGCGGCTCCTCGGCACCGATCCAGCTCGCCCGCCAGCCGTCGGCCGGGAGCGACGTCTCCCACCAACGGGTCTCGCTCCATCCGGAGCGGCGGCCGGCGGCGTCCCAGACCCGTACCTGCCAGTGGTAGCGGGTACGGGGGAGCAGCGCGGGCCCGCCGTAGGGGACGCCGACACTTCGGTCGGAGGCGACCTTGCCCGAGTCCCAGACCGTACGGGTGCGTTGGCCCCGGCCACCGGAGTCCCTGGTGACCCGGACGTGGTAGGCGGTCTGCCGGGCGCCGTGGCCCGGGGCGGCCAGCTCCCACGACAGGCGCGGACGTTCGACATCCGTTCCGAGCAGGTTCCCGGCGTATTCGACACCGGTGCGGACGACGCGGAGCCCGGCTTTGCTCCTCGGCCCGCCGTCGGGCGTTCCCGCACCGCCCGGTGCGGCACCGGCCGCGAGGGCGGAGCCGCCGGTGGTCAGCGCCGTGACACCGGCGGCGCCCGCGGTGGCCACGGTGCCGCGGAGGAAGACTCTGCGGTCCCAGCCCTCGGTCGTGTCCTTGCCCCCGGGGGTGCTTCCGGCCGATTCATCGGTCATGTGTGTCCGCCTTTGCTCGTCGTGCCGACGCAGCGGGATGGAACCGTGCGTGTGACTCGCGTCGGCTGCCTGATACAGGGGATGAAACGATTCAATCGTCGGTCTTCACGATCCTATGCACGTCCTGTGGGGTGCAGCAAGGGATGCGGCGTCGGTCGTGCCGACGGAACGGTGACGCGGCGAAGGCGTCGCGCAGGCGCTGCCCGCGCCTTCAATTCCCCGCTTTTGCCGGTTCGGTGGAATGCGCCTGACGGGGCGTCGGCGAATTCCCGGCGGAAACAGATATCCGCAGTTCTGTTAATTTTTGCCCCGCCCACCGATCTTGTCATGGGCGCGTCCGACTAGGAAGGTTCTCCGTGCGGACAGGGGCTTCATTCCCCGCCGTAATCCGCACTTCCCCCACATGCCGCCGCAGGCGGCTGCCCGGAAATGGAGACAAGATGCTTCGTCTACGCGCGATCATGGCGTCAGGTGCCGCAGCAGCGGCGCTGGTCGTGTCCTCAGGCGCGGTCTCGGCGCACGGCACCACCGGGACCGGCTCTCCCGCGCCCGGCGGAACGTACGAGCGGCAGATGGTGCGGGCCCTCGCCGACTCGCTGGGGGTCAGCGACGCGACCGCGGCCCGGCGGCTCGACTCGCAGGCCCGGCAGCAGTCGGCGCTCGGCACCCTGCGTTCCTCCGGCGTCGACCCGCGCGGAGCCTTCTTCGACGAGGACGGCCGCCTCACGGTGAACGTCACCGACGCGGGCACGGCCCGTGAGGTCGAGGCCGCCGGCCTCGAGGCACGCATGGCGCGGCACGCCGCCGACGAACTGGACGCCGTCAAGGCGGCGCTGGACAAGGCTGCCGAGCAGGAACTGCCCACCGGTGTCCGGGGGTGGGGCGTCGACCCCGTGACGAACAAGGTGGTCGTCCAGGTACGCGACAGAACGACGGCGGCCGACCGGGAGTTCCTGGACAAGGCCGCGTCCTACGGATCCGCGGTCGCCGTACAGGACAGCGAGGGCAAGGCCGTCTCGATGGCCGGCACCGTCTACCCCGGCAGCCGGATGGACTACGGCAACCACTACTGCTCGGTCGGCTACGGCGCCCGGGACTCGTCGGGCCGGCAGGTCCTGGTCACCGCCGGGCACTGTGTGGAGAACCTGCCCGACCTGTACTACGACGGCTCGCACTTCGCCAAGGGCACCACCAGCCGGTTCCAGCACGGGCGCAACAGCATAGACATGGGCCTTGCCTCCGTCGACGCGGGGACGACCGTCGCGCCCCAGGTCGGCACCTGGAACAACGGCGGCAACATCGCCGTCAAGGGCAGCCGACGGGCCCCGGTCGGCTCCGACGTCTGCAAGTCCGGTGCCACCTCCGGCTGGACCTGCGGCTCCATCAAGGCCTACGACTACTCGGTGACGTACACCGACCCGGGCCAGCCGGCCACCCTTGTGACCAACCTCGGGCTGAGCAACGTCTGCGACCTGGGCGGGGACAGCGGCGGTCCCTGGATCTCCGGGAACCAGGGCCAGGGCATGACTTCGGGCGGCCAGACCGACAACCGGTGCAACGGCGTCTACGGGCAGGGCACTTCGTACTTCCAGCCCCTGGACGACGCGCTGCGGCACTACGGCCTGAGCCTGAACACCGCCTGACCGACGCACCGACCGTGCCCGGCGCGACGCTCTCCCCAGGTGCCGCGCCGGCCGGTGGACCACCCGTACCCTGCGGTGATCCACGACGGCAGGGCTGCCCCGCTCACCGGCGGCGGCAGTCCTGCCGGCCCCTTCGACACAGCCGTTAGGGAGCCGACGATGAACCAGCGGGACGACCAGCCGGAGGCGGACCGGCCCGAGGAGCCGCTGTGCGCGGACGAGGTCACCTTCGGGCAGGCCCTCCACCGGGCACTCAAGGCGCGCGGACTGTCCCTGCAGCGTCTCCACCACCACCTCGGCGAACGCGGCATCTCGGTGAGCCCGGTGACGCTGAGCCACTGGCAGCGGGGCCGCAGCCAGCCCGAGCGCCGGCAGTCCCTGCGGGCGGTGGCGGAGATCGAGGTCATCCTGAACCTGGCGCCGGGCACCCTGCAGACCCTGCTGGCCCACCGGCGTCCCCGCGGCAGGGCGCTGGCCCGGACGAACCGCGTGCCAGACGCCCTCTCGCGCGTTCTGGGGCCCGGGGCGCCCCTTGAACAGGCCCTGGGAGCGGACGCCTACCGGTTCAACGAGAACCTCGTCAGCCTCTCCGTCTCGGAGACCCTGCACCTCGACGACCACGGGTGCATCGCGCGCTACACGGTCAACCACGTCGTGCGCGCCACCGGGGACGACGTACGGCACCTGACGGCCCACCACAACCTGGACGACCCCGGCACCCCCTCCGTGCAGGTGACCGTCAACTGCGGGCGCCTGGAGGCACTGTGTTTCCGTCAGGAAGTCAGTTCCGCGGTATTCGACATCGGATTCGGACGAGCCCTTCGGCGCGGGGAAACCGCGATCATCGACTACACGCTCGACATAGGCCCCAGGTGGAAGCCCTCGAATCATCACGAGCGCACCCTGCCCGTCCCGGTCCGCCAGTATCTCCTGCACATCTTCTTCCACCCCCGGCACCTTCCGTCGGCCGTGCACGGGTACTACCGCCACAACTCGGAAGCGGAGCGGGAGGAGATCCGCCCGCTCGGCCTGGACGCTTCCCACAGCGTCCACATACTGCCCGCGAAATGCCAGACCGGCATTTACGGAATCGCCTGGAGCCGGCAGGAGGACGCCGGGCCCCACGAGCGGTCACAGCGGTACTCAGCCGACTGACGCACGTCGACGACGACGGTGCGCGTCCCCGCAGGAGACAACGATGCTTCGAACTCGCTTCACCGTGGAAGCCGCCCCCGCCACCGTCCGCGCCGCGCGCAGGAGGATCGCCGGCACCGTGCGGTCGTGGGGCGTCCCGCTGTCCGAGGACCAGCGCCTGAGCCTCGAACTCGTGGCCTCGGAACTGCTCACCAACGGCCTGCTGCACGCGGGGGGACGGCTGGCCGTGGACGTCGTCCTGGACGGGCACCTCCTCGTCGTCGAGGTGTCCGACACGAACCCGGCCCTGCCCCGGCGGCGCCGTGCGGGCCCCGACGCCGAAGGGGGACGCGGGCTCACTGTCCTCGACGGTCTCTGCCTCCTGCGGGGCGCGGAGGCCACGGATAGCGGGAAGCGCTGCTTCGCGGTCCTGGACCTGAACGCCCCCGTCCGGCACCGGGGGACCGTGCCGCCGGACGCCCTCGTCGGCGACGACGCCGAACGCGAGCGGTGGTCGCTCACGCCGGCCGGCGGACGGCTGCTGGGCGCGCTGCTCCCGGCGCCGGAGCGACCGACCCGGTCGCGGACACCGTAGGGCGGGATCCGCTTGGCCCAGCGGCCAGACGTGCTCGGGGGAGCGGTCTCACCGCCACCCGTGCAGGAGCAGATCGAACACCGTTTCCACGGTCGCCCGTGGATCGTGCCGGCCCGTGGTCAGGGCGGGCACCTCCAGGACGAACCGGGCCAGGGCCGCGCACGCCAGGTCGTCCGGCTCCCGGCCGAGCTCCCCGGCGATCACGGCGCCCAGGGCGTCGGCGTGCCGCATCCACATGCGCTCCCCGTACTCCCGCAGCGCCGGGGTGCCGTTCACCAGCGCGGTGAAGCTCTCCCGGCGCGGATCGGTCACGATCGGCACCCAGGACTTCAGGGCGTGGGCGCGCAGCGCCTCGACCACGCCCTGACCCTCGGGACGCTCCCGGACGGCGGCGGCCAGCGCGGCGTCGACTTCGTCCTCACGGTCGAAGACCAGAGCCTCCTTGCTCGGGAAGTGCGCGAAGAGCGTCGTCGTCGAGACGTCGGCCCTCTCGGCGACGTCACGGACGCTGACGCGGTCGAAACCGTGCTCAAGGAAGAGCTCCAGAGCGGCGTCGGCGATGGCCTGCCTGGTCGCGGCCTTCTTCCGCTCGCGACGGCCTTGGGTCGGTGAGTCGGGCATGGGCGTCACCCTACCGCACGACTGGAACCACACAGAAAGTGAATCAGGGCAGGAAGCACACTGACTCATTAACTGGAACAGTTGCAGTTTCTCACTCACTTCTGCTTTGGTGGTCGCACGGGGGACCAGCCGACGGAAGGAACCGCCATGAAATCTCCGGCACCCGCGGACGCGCGCATCAGCATCATCGGTGCGGGCCCCGGAGGACTCACCTGCGCACGTGTCCTGCAACAGCACGGCATCGCGGCGACGGTGTACGACCGCGACCCGGACGCGGCCTCCCGCGATCAGGGAGGCTCGCTCGACCTGCACGAGGAGGACGGTCAGCTCGCGCTCCGTGAAGCGGGCCTGTTCGAGGGCTTCCTCGCGCTCGCCAGGTGTGAAAGCCAGGAGGAGCGCCGCATCGACATCACGGGGCGCCTTCTCGGTCACCGGCTGCCGGCCGAGGGAGAGACCGCCCGCCCGGAGATCGACCGCGGCCAGCTGCGGGACCTCCTGCTGCGTTCGCTCGACGCCGGGACGGTGCGCTGGGGGCGCGCACTGAAGTCGGTGAGCGGCCCGGCCGACGGGCCCCGGACCCTGACGTTCACCGACGGGAGCACCGTGGAGACGGACCTCGTCGTCGGCGCGGACGGTGCCTTCTCCCGGGTCCGCGCGGCGGTGTCCGGCGCCGCGCCGCGCTACACCGGGGTCGGCTTCCTCGAAGCGTGGTTCGACGCCGTGGACTCCGCGCACCCGGAGCTGGCCGAACTGGTCGGCCGGGGCAGCGCCCACGTGGCCGACGGAGAACGGGGGCTCTTCGCGCAGCGCAACAGCGGCGGTCACATGCGCGTCTACCTCATGCGCCGGGTCCCCCTGGACTGGATGACGGCGAGCGGACTCCGGCCGCAGGACACCGAGGGCATCCGAGCGCGGCTCCTCGCCGAGTACGCGGGCTGGTCACCGCGGGTACTCCGGTTGATCACCGACAACGACGGCGCCTACGTCGACCGCCCGCTCTTCGCCCTGCCGGTGCCGCACACCTGGCCGCACACGCCCGGCGTGACCCTGCTGGGGGACGCCGCGCACCTGATGCCGCCGCTCGGGACCGGCGTCAACCTCGCCATGCTCGACGCCGCCGAACTCGCGCTCGCCCTCGCCGGATCGGCCCGAGTCGACGACGCCGTGCGCACCTACGAGAGGACGATGCTCCCGCGCTCGGCCGAGATCGCCGGGATGCTGGAGGGCGGCGCCGGGTTCCTGCTGGAGGAACCGGACGCCGACGAACTGGCGCGGTTCGGCGCGCCGGGTGCCGGACCGGCCGACGGCCCCCTCGCGGCCGGGCACGCCGGTGAGCGCGAGGGGGCCGGCCGTCCGGCCCGGGTCGCTAGCAGCTGAGGTTGCCCCCGGGCTCGACGCCGAGCACCTCGGTGAAGCGCTCGTAATTGTCGATCCGGCTCTGGACCTGCCCGGGGTTGCCTCCGTCGCACTCCAGGCTGCCGTTGATGGCGCGGATGGTCTCCCCGAATCCGACCCCGTTGACCATCGCGTCGTGCGGGGTCATGGTGCCGGGCCCGTTCTGGGTGTTCCAGTACCACAGGCCCGTCTTCCAGGCCACGGCCGAGTCGTTCTGGACCAGGTCCGGATTGTTGAGCAGATCGATGCCGAGGGCGTCCCCGGCGGCCTTGTAGTTGAAGTTCCAGCTCAGCTGGACGGGCCCGCGCCCGTAGTACTTGTCGTTGCCGGCCGGACAGCCGTACGGCTGGGAGTCGTCGCAGTAGTGCGGGTAGTTGGCGGTGTTCTGCTCGACGACGTAGACCAGCCCGCCGGTCTCGTGGCTGACGTTGGCGAGGAAGGCGGCGGCCTCCTGCTTCTTGACCGTGTCGCTGCCGGTGTTGGAGAAGCCGGGGTAGGCGCTGAGCGCGTCGGTGAGGCCGCTGTAGCTGTAGAAGGAGTTCCGGTTCGGGAACATCTGGTCGAACTGGCTCTCGCTGACGACGAACTCGGCGGCAGCGGCTCCGGCGGCGGGCTTCTCGGCCTTCTCGGCGACGGCCGACGGGGCCATGGTCAGGGTGCACAGGGCGGCCGCCGCGCCGGTGGCGGCCAGCAGTGCGAGTTTGCGGTGCTGCACGGTATCGACTCCTGCTCGGTGGGAGGTTCGGCGTGGGGAGGGGAGGGGCGGGGGAGCGACGGCGCACCTCGGAAGGCGCGCGGTCGCTCCCGGACCGCCCGGTCCGGCCCGTCAGCCGCCGACGTTGACGTCGATGCAGGCGTAGAACGCGTTGTCGGTGTCGGCGACGTTCCACACGGCGAGCACCTTCTGCTGCCCGGTGAGGCCGCCGAAGTCCACCTGGTGGTTGACGACGGCACCCGGCTTGGCGCCGCCGTCGTCGAACAGCGCGATCCGCTGGCCGCCGGCGTAGTACTCCCAGGTGCTGGTGGCGTGCTGCGCGGTGAGCTGCCACGAGAACGTCGTGGTCTTCGACACCGGGGTGACCTGCCAGCCCTTGCTGTCGTCGTCCAGCTCCGCGAAGCGGCTGTTGCCGCCGCTGCAACTGGTCAGGCCCTTGGGCCCCTCGACGCTCTGCGGCTCGTACTGGATGTCGCCGCAGGACACCGTGCCCGCGGCGCACTGGGCCTGACGGCTGGGCGGGTCGGAGATGTAGCCGTGTGCGCTCGCCGAGGAGGCGGGCAGGCTCACCGCGACCACGGGGGCGAGAACGGCGCCGATCAGGGCAGCGGTCTTCCGACGTGCGTGCATGGGAAACTCCTTCACATCCGGCCGTCCCGGGGCGCGCGCGGTCATGTGTGGGGGTGACCGAGCACGCCGGGTACGGCCTCTCGTGGGTGGGGCCAGGAGGCGCGAAGGTGACGCGCACTCACCGTCCTCGCAGGGGAGTGGGACCCCGGCAGGGCTCAACTCCGCAAACGGAGCGGCGAGTTCTGTTGGACTAGACCATACAAGCGGTCGACGTGACCGTGTCAAGAGTGTGTCGGCTGCGAACCGGGGCCTGCGGAGCGGACGTTGACCAGATCCGCCATCACGGCCCCCGGAAGCGACGGATTGCTCGCCGCCGCCTGCGCGACCTGCGGGTCGGCGTCGTCCGGCAACTCCAGGAGCACGGGCGGCGGGAGCGCCGGACGGCCGGCGGCCACCCGTCTCGCGTCCCGGTCCGCCAGGCGGACGAGCAGGGCCGGGGACGCACGGGGGTGCCGCGCGACCTCGCGGAGCACTTTGCGTGCCGCGCTCGCGTACCCGGTGAGCTCCTCCGACAGCGCCGGAGCGGCACCGGGGTTGGCCGCCACTTCGGCGGCGACCCGGCTTCCGTGCCCCCCACCATGGCGCGCAGCACGCCCTCGGACAGCCCGGGATCCGTGGCAACGGACTTGGCCACCTCCGCGTCGGCGTCGGCGGCCGGCACGTCGCGGATCCGGGACGGCAGATCGCGTCGCCGGGCCAGGAGCATCCGTGCCGGCGACGCGGTACTCCGCACCACGCGGCGGGCGGAGTCCGGGCCATTACCCTGCTCACCGTGATCAACTCACCTGTGAGCCATGACGACACCGAAGTGGCGATCGCCGCCGCCCGGGCCGGCGCGGAGATCGTACGGACCCGGTACGGGCAGCGGTTGACCCGGATCGACAAGGGCGGCGGGGACTTCGCCACCGACGTCGCCCTGGCGGCCGAGGAGGCGATCCTCGACGTCATCCGCGCCGCTCGGCCCGGGGACGCGACATGCGGTGAGGAGGGCGGCCGGCGGGGAGCGGCGTACGCGGTGCGCGAGTGGCTGGTGGATCCCCTGTGTGGCACGCTCAACTACGCCGTCGGCACCGCCCTGGTGGCCGTCAACGTGGCACTGCGCGACGGTCCCGCGGCGGTGGCCGACCCGTTCGCCGGCGAGGTCTACCACACCGACGGCGTGCGGGCCCGGGTCCGGCGCGACGGGCAGGACACGCCCCTGGCACCCACCGGGGCCACCCGGCTGGTCGACGTGAACCTCGATCCGCCCTTCCCGGGCGCGCCCTCGTTCCGCGCGGTGGACCTGCTCGCGCACCCCGGGTTCGGGCGGGCGTTCCGGCCGCGGGTCGTGTCGACGACGCCGGCACTGGCCTGGGTGGCGGCCGGGAAACGCGCCGCCTACGTCACCGACGGCGCCGGCCTCACCGACAGCGTGCACTTCGCCGCCGGCATCGCGCTGTGCCGGGCGGCCGGCTGCGTCGTCACCGGAATCGACGGTGCCCCGGTCGGCCCGGCGGGGCGGGGGCTGGTGGCGGCGGCCGACGCCGAGATCCACGGGGAACTGCTGCCGCTGATCCGTGAGCCGCTCGGATCCGGCACCGGAGGCCGCCGGTAGGGCCGACCGGGTAGAGGATGGCCCACTCGGTGCCGCCCGCCCGGGAAACGGCCTCGTCGCTGCTAGTTTCGCCTGCCGTCGGAGAAATGCGGACGTCTCGGTCAGAGGCGGGCGTCGCTTGCAGAGGGAGTACGGGTGACTGGTGTGCGCGAGGAGTCGTCGGGGACGGGCGCCCCGCTCGGGCGAAGGACCTTCATGGCGTCGGCCGTCCTGACGGCCGCCGTCCCCGTCACGGCCGCCGCACCCGCGCGGGCGGCCGGGCGGCCGGAAGGCGCCGTGTCCGGCTGCCGGTCCGTGGCAGGGCTGCTCGCCGTCCCCCACGGCGGCCGCGGTGTCGACTGGCTGCGGGAGGCCCTGCAGGTCGCCGTGGCGCTCGAACTCGCCACGATCCCGCCCTACTTGTGCGGATGGTGGTCCGTGGGGGACCGCACCAGCCACGTCGCACGGCTCATCCGGCGCATCATCGGCGACGAGATGTACCACATGGGCGTCGTCTGCAACCTGCTGGTGGCCGTGGGCGGCCGGCCCCGGATCACGGCCGCGGCCCCCGACTACCCCGGCCCGCTGCCGGGCGGGGTGCGCGACGGGGTGAACGTCTACCTCTCCGGCCTCGACAGGCCCTTCGTGCACGACGTGATGATGGCGATCGAAGCGCCCGAGGACCCCCTGGCCCGCGGCATCAACAGCTCGCCCAGCATCGGGCACTTCTACGACGACCTCATGAAGGCGTTCCGGACCACGGCACCCGAACTGTCGGCCCGCGGACAGCTGTCCCAGCACATCGGCTCCGACGTCCTGGAACCCGTGACCGACCTCGACGGCGTCGAGCGGGCGATCGAGATCATCAAGGAACAGGGCGAGGGCACCACCAGTTCCCCCGACGACGCCTTCGGAGACGACTACCCGGCCCACTACTACGCCTTCGGCGAGATCTACCACGGACGGCAACTGCGCCAGGAGGACGACGGCTGGCGGTTCACCGGCGCCCCCGTGCCCTTCCCCGACGCCCGTCCCATGGCCCGCGTCCCGGCCGGCGGGTGGCCCGACCCGCCGCAGCGGGTCCAGGACCTCCTCGACCGGTCCGACGCCGCCTACGCCAAGGTGCTGAGCACCCTCGAAGCGGCCTGGGCCGACGGCGACGCGCGCACCCTGCGTTCGGCCGTCCGGACCATGGGCGCACTGGAGGCGCCGGCAATCGAGCTGATGGAAACCGCCATTGCGGGCGGGCCCGGCACCTACGGCCCGCAGTTCCGCCCGCCGGGCGCGTGAGCCGCCGCCCCGCGCGTGAGGGCGGCCGGGAGGGTCAGTGGTCGCCGGTGAGGGTGCCGCCGAGCCTTTCCCGCAGCACGGTGCTGTGCTCGTTGAGGCCGACGATCTCGACCCGCTTGCCGCGCTGCGCGTACTTGGTCTCGATCGCGTCCAGGGCGGCGACGGACGAGGCGTCCCAGACGTGGGTGGCGGACAGGTCGATGACGACATGGTCGGGGTCATCGGCGTAGTCGAAGCGTGTGACCAGGTCGTTGCTGGAGGCGAAGAACAACTCGCCGGTGACGGAGTAGACGACCTGGCCGCCGTCGGGGTCGGTCACCGAGGTGACGTCGGCCAGGTGGGCCACCCGCCTGGCGAAGATCACCATCGCGGTGACGGAGCCCACCACGACGCCGACGGCGAGGTTGGAGGTGGCGACCACGACGGCGACGGTGACCACCATGACGAGGATCTCGCCGGCGGGCATCCGCCTGAGCGTCCCCGGAGCGACGGAATGCCAGTCGAACGTCGTGAACGACACCATCACCATCACCGCGACCAGGGCCGCCATCGGGATGTCGGAAACGACCGGCCCGAAGACGATGCACAGCACCATCAGGAACGAGCCCGCCAGGAACGTGGACAGACGGGTACGCGCGCCGGACACCTTGACGTTGATCATCGTCTGGCCGATCATGGCGCACCCGCCCATGCCGCCGAAGAGGCCGGTGACGATGTTGGCGATGCCCTGACCGATCGACTCGCGGGTCTTGTTGGAAGGGGTGTCCGTGATGTCGTCCACCAGCTTCGCCGTCATCAGCGACTCCATGAGCCCGACCAGCGCCATGGCGAGCGCGTACGGGGCCACGGTCGTCAGGGTGTCCAGGGTGAACGGGACGTCGGGCAGCCCCGGCACCGGCAGCGTGTGCGGCAGTTCCCCCTTGTCGCCGACGGTCGGTACGGCGATGCCGGCCGCCACGGTGATCACGGTCAGCACGACGATGGAGACCAGCGGCGCCGGGACCACCCGGGTCACCCGCGGGAAGAACACCATCAGCACGAGCCCGGCGCCGACCAGCGGGTAGACCGGCCAGGGCACGTCGGTGATCTCGGGCACCTGCGCCATGAAGATGAGGACGGCCAGCGCGTTGACGAAGCCGACCATCACCGAGCGCGGCACGAACCGCATCAGCCTGGCCACCCCGAGCGCGCCGAGGACCACCTGGAAGACACCGGCGAGGATGACCGCAGCGACGAGGTGTCCGAGGCCGTGCTCGCGGTTCAACGGTGCGATCACCAGGGCGACGGCACCGGTCGCCGCGGAGATCATCGCGCGGCGGCCGCCCACGATCGAGATGGTGACGGCCATGGTGAACGCCGCGAACAGGCCGACCTCCGGGTCGACCCCGGCGATGATCGAGAACGAGATCGCCTCCGGGATCAGGGCCAGGGCGACGACGAGTCCGCCGAGGACCTCGGTGCGCCACACCTTCGGGTCGGAGATCCAGTCGGGCTTGAGGCCGCGCAGGCGCGCGGCGGGGGAGAGCGCGGGAGCAGACAAGAGGGAAGTACCTGTCGTGGTCGGGCACGCCCGGCAGCGGGGGACGTGCGGGGGAGCGCGAGGGCCGGGCCGGTCCTGCGCGGGGCCGCGCGGCGGCGGACCGAGGGCGAGAGACGGCGTCCCGACGGGGACGGCCGCCGCTCAGGGGCGAAGCGTCACGGTGGGCAGACGGCGGCGCGGGGCATCATGGGCATGCGCTCGCTCTCCTGCCGGCGTCGGTCTTCGCCGGGGGCCTCCTCGGCCCCGGCACGGCATGGTGCACCGGGTCTCCCGCACCTTGTCGGGTCTCCCGCACCATTGGAGTACCGAACGGCACAGTGGCCCGGCACCCGGGCAACTCTACCCTAACGTTACGGTAGGGATCCAAGCCGTCGAGGCGGCGGCAGGACCAGCGACGAGGAAGGCGCACGCGTGAGCGGCGGGCACATGCAGATCGGCGAGGTGGCGGCCAGGACCGAGTTGTCGCTGCGCACGATCCGGCACTACGAGGAGACCGGCCTGGTCGTCCCCTCCGCCCGCTCCCAGGGCGGCTTCCGCCTGTACACGGAGGCCGACGTCGCCCGCCTCATGGTCGTCCGCCGGATGAAGCCGCTCGGCTTCACGCTCGACGAGATGCGGGATCTCCTGGAGGCCACCGACCGCCTGGACCGCGGCGACGGCCCGCTGCCGGCCGCCGAGCGCGAGCGGCTCCTCGAGCGCGTACGCGTCTTCGAACGGGCGGCCCGGCAGCGGGTCGCCGACCTGCGGACCCAGCTGGCGCGGGCGGAGGAGTTCGCCGCGACGCTGTCCGACCGCATCGAGAGCGCGACGGCTCCCTAGACCGGGACGCGGCCGGACGCACTCGCGGCTACGGGCCCTGCACGATCTGGATCAGGTTGCCGCAGGTGTCGTCCAGGACCGCCGTGGTGACCGCCCCCGTCTCCACCGGCTCCTGGGCGAAGCGCACCCCGAGCCCGCGCAGCCGCGCGTACTCCGCCCGCACGTCGTCGACGGCGAAGGAGGCGGCCGGGATGCCGTCCTGGGCCAGGGCCGTCCGGTACGGCGCCACCGCGGGATGACCGGAGGGCTCGAGCAACAGCTCGGTCCCGTCGGGAGCCTGCGGCGAGACCACGGTCAGCCACCGGTCCCCTCCCGCCCCCACCGGCACGTCGTGCTTCTTGAGAAAGCCCAGCGTCTCGGTGTAGAAGCGCAGGGCGTGGGCCTGATCGTCGACGAAGACGCTGGTGAGATGGATCTTCATGGGCTCTTCTCCGGTGTGTGGGTTCCGGGCCGTCGGGTCACGATGTGCTCGGGCGGGCCGAAACCCTCCGGAACATCACCTGCGTATCAGGGGCCCGCGTGTCCGGCAACGGCCCCGAACCCGGCCAGGGCGTCCGCCGGGAGCGCCGGTACGGTCCGGCCGCCGAAGCCGGTGGTCGTGTGCGCCGCGAGCAGGGAGTTGAGCACCGCTTCCTCGACCCCGTCGAGCACGGCCTCGAACAGCAGGCCCAGATCGGCGTCGGCCACCGGGCGACCGGCGTCCGGCCGGGTGCCGAAGGCGACCGCGTAGTCACCACTGCCGTGGCCGTAGACCGCGCCGGTGCGGGCCAGCGCGAACACGGCGCGCCGGGCGACCCGGGTGAGCTGCCGGGAGTCCACGGGCGCGTCGGTGGCCACCACGATCATGCAGGAACCGACGTCCGCGTCCTGGCCGGGGCCGCCCGGCCCGACGCCCGGGGACCGCGGGGCGAGGGTCCGGCCGAGCACCCGCAGCGTGCCCCCGAAGTTCGCCTGTACCAGCACGCCCACCGTGAAGCGCCGGTCCCCCACGTCCGGGGTGCGGGAGGCGGTGCCGATGCCGGCCTTGAAGCCCAGCGCGACGGTGCCGGTCCCCGCGCCGACGCACCCCTCGGCCACCGGACCGTCCGAGGCCGTGTCGAGGGCGGCCCGCACGTGCTCCTCGCGGACGGGACGGGCCCGGATGTCGGACAGGAGGCCGTCGTTGCACTCGCCCACGACCGGGTTGAGGCTCCGCACCTCCTCGCACCCGGGCCGCCGCAGCACCCAGCCGACCAGGGCGTCGGCCACCCGGAACGCCGAGAGGGTGGAGGTGAGCAGCACAGGGGTCTCCAGCGTGCCCAGTTCGGCGAGTTGGGTGGTGCCGATGAGCTTGCCGTAGCCGTTGCCGGTGAACACCCCGGCCGGCAGGGGGGTGTGCGGCCCCACGAGGTCGGGCACGACGGCGGTGACCCCGGTGTGCACGTCCGGCGGCCGGCGCACGGTGGTGTGCCCGACGCGCACGCCCGGCACGTCGGTGATCGCGTTCAGGGGCCCGGTGCCGCAGGACCCGAAGACGACACCGAGGTCACGGGCCCGGCGCCCGGAGGCGCCGGGCGGGGAGTCCGGATGATCCAGTGGTTCCATGCGCCGGACGTTACGCGCCCGGCCCGGAGGCCGGACCCGGTGCCCCGGGAGGCGCCGGACGGGTACCCCTAGGACTGGGGCCGCCGGCCGTGGTTGGCGGCGTGCTTGCGGCGTGCCTTCTTCTTGCGGCGTCGCTTCGAGGACATGGGTGCCTCCTTCGGAGGGCGGCTCAGCGTGTATCCGTGTCTGCCGTCCATCCACGATTCCACGCGGCCCCGGGCGGTGCCATCCGGCGCGGAGCGGGCCGCACGGCCCCGGTGGACCGCGTGCTCCCCGCGGGCGACGAGCCCGGCCACGCGACGTCGTCGATGGCGAGCCACGGTGCGCCGGCCACCGCCGTGGGAGTGAGCCCGGTGAACGCCTTGACCTCCCGGTGGAGGTGCGACTGGTCGACGTAGCCGCTCTCGGAGGCGACGGTGGCCGGAGGGAGGCCGGCCGCCAGCAGATGGGCGGCGTGGTCGAACCGCACCAGCCGGGCGGCCCGCTTGGGCGTGATGCCGAGCTGGGCGTGGAAGCGGGCCGAAAGGCGCTTGCGGCTCCAGCCCACCTCGTCGGCCAGACCGTCGACCCGCACGCGCCCCCGGCTGCCGAGCGTCGTCCGCCAGGTGTGTGCCACCTCCGGATCGACCGGGTGCCGGTCCGTCGTGCGCCTGCGGAGGAGGCGTGCCGCGACCGCGAACCGTTCGTCCCACGGCCCGGCGGCGTGCAGCTCGTCCCGGACCCGCTCCGCATCGCGGCCCCAGACGTCCGCGAAGGACTCCACCGTCCCGCCGAGCCCGGCCGGCGGGCCGAACAACGCGGCCGCCGTGCCCGGTTCCAGGCGGATCTGCAGGCACTCGCCCACCCGCCCCGCCGCCCTGAGGTCTCCCGGGGCGAGCCCGATGACGAAGCTGCCGTACCCGTGCCGGCCCCGGGCGTCGTACAGCAGGCCGTCGCCCTCGCTCAGATCGATGAGCAGGGTGACGGAGGGATGCGCGACCATGGCCATGTCCACGAAGGCGGGCGCCCGCCAGCTGAACCCGGCCATGCTGATGCCCGGCAGCCTGGCCGAGGGACGCGGGACGGCGACCCGCACGCTCGACCAGTCGGGCGCCACCCCGTTCGGTGCCCCGGTGGACGACACGTCACCAGTCTAGGTCTCGGGGCCGGCGGCCGGGACGTCAACGCCCCTTGCGGCAAGGCCCAGGAGCAGGTCGGCGGTCGCTTCGGGCGCCTCCAGCGGAGGCAGGTGCCCGACGCCCGGCAGGACTTCGAGCCGCGCGTTCGGCACGGCTTCGTACCGGTGCGCCGACGACGGGTCCCAGCGCGGGTCGGCGGCACCGAAGAGCACCAGCACCGGGACGCTGAGGGCGGCGAGGCGCTCGGGCACGCTGCGCTCGGAGAGGTAGGCGGTGTTCCCGCGCAACACCGTTCTGAAGGACCGGTACGAGATGCTCCGCACGTCCTCGATCATGTCGGCCGGGACGTCCACGGGGCGGGCGGCCGTCGCGTCGATCCCCTTGCGGAGCATCGCGTCCGTACGCCGCGGCCACAGGAGCGGACCGAAGGGCGGGGCCAGCAGGAGCCGGAGGATCATCGGCTGCGGGAGCAGCGCGTCCAGCGCCGGGCCGGTGCTGACCAGCGCGATCGCCCCCACCAGGTCGGGACGCCGCTCCGCCAGCGCCGTGGCGGCGTAACCGCCGCTGGAGTGACCGACCACGGTCACGGAGCGGAGCCCGAGGTCGTCCAGGAGCGCCGCCAGCCGCCCCGCCTGCCGCGGCACGTCGTAGGACTCGGCGGCCGGGGACCTGCCGCAGCCCGGAAGGTCGACGCGCAGGACGTGCCGGCGCCCGGCCAGTGCCGGGACCACCGGGCCCCAGGAAGCGCCCGAGGCGCCGGAGCCGTGGATGAGCAACATGGGCGGCGCCTGTGGCGGGCCGTCCTGGACCAGGTGCATTCCGTGCGAAAGACCGACGTCGTACTGACTCATGTCTGAACACTGCGCCCGCCGCGGGTCGCGGGTCTTGTACAAATGTCGCCGGACGCGTCGGACCGTCGGCGGTCGGACGCCCGAGGCGACGCGCAGCCCACTCACGCCGACGAACGCGCCATCGCCGGGGAGGCGTTGAACATCGCGTGGACGGAGGCCCGGACCCGGGCGGCGACGACTTCGGGTCCAAGTGGCCGGACAGGTCACCGGCCGCCGGATCCGGTACACCGTGCTCCCGCCGGCCGTGTTCGACATCGGCGGCCGCTTCGTCGGGCCGCTCGGAGAGGTCCGGGAGCTGCTGCCGCGCTACCGCGGCGACAACGTCTTCGACGCCTCGAAGTTCACGACCCGCTTTCCCGACTTCCCCGTCACCCCCTACGAAGAGGGCATCGCCAGGATCCTTCGCTGAGTCCCGCACCCGGGCGCCGCGACCGTCGGGCATGCGGCACGCCGCTCACTCCGGCCAGGCGGAGTTCTCGATCACCTCGACGAAGTCCGTGCGCCGGAAGCCGGGCACGAAGTGCTCCAGCACGTCCGCGTTCACCGTGCCGAAGGTGGTGTCCGGACGGTGCCTGAACCCCTCGGTGAACGCCTGGAGGATCTGCTTCTTGAAGTCCGGGCGGGGGTGGGCGGCGGTGACCGCGTCGATCTCCGCCCGGGTGATGCGGGCCAGGTTCAGACCGAGCACATCCGTCTCGACGCCCGCCGTGGTCGCCGCGATCTCCGGCGCCAGCTTGTAGGGGACCTCCGGCGTGGTGTGCAGCGCGACGGCCGTCCACACGGTGCCCGCGTCGGCCTCGGGCACGCCGTGGGCCAGCAGGAACGCCCGTGCCTGGTCCGCGCCGTCCATCTCGAAGCGCTGGTCGTCGCCCCGGTAGGGCGGCACCAGACCGGTGTCGTGGAAGAGCGCGGCGACGTACAGCAGCTCCGGGTCCGGCCGCAGGCCCAGGGCGGCGGCCTGGAGACTGCCGAACAGGTAGACGCGGCGCGAGTGGTGGAAGATCAGCGGCGGTGTCGTGTCACGGACGAGTTCGGTCGCCTCCCGAGCCAGCGCGCTGTCGGGGATGTCGATTCCGGCGATGGTCTCCGTCATGGTGGTCCTCCCGGGAGAGTGCCTGTCGTGTCCTGTCCACCCTGCGCCGGACGGCCGGGCCGCGTCCGCCGACCGATGGCCATGAACCCCTCGGAACCGGTCATGGCTGCCGCGCGTCACGGCTTCCGCGTGTCACGACTCCCGCGCGGTGGTGGCGAAGCGCTGCTGGTACCGGATGGGGGAAAGCCCCAGGTGCCGGGCGAAGGCCCGGCGCAGACTCTCGTAGCTCGGGAAGCCCGATCGGGTGGCGGCCTCGGTCGCGTTGTGCCCGGCGTCGAGCAGGGCCTTGGCCATGTCGAAGCGGATCAGCTCCACGTACTTCATCGGCGTCGTGTCCAGCTCGGCCCGGAACATGCGCGTCAGATGCCGCGGACTGACCCGCACCCGGGCGGCCAGCGCCTCCAGGCCGTGGTCCGCCGTCGGGTCGCCCTGCACCGCCTCCTGGACCAGCCGCAGCACCGGCGTGCGCGGAGCCGGGCCCTGGAGCGAGGCGGAGAACTGCGACTGGCCGCCGGCCCGCTGCATGTACACCACCAGCGAGCGGGCGACCTCGCGGGCCAGGGCGGGACCGTGGTCCTCCTCCAGCAGGGCGAGGGCGAGGTCGATGCCCGCGGTGACACCGGCGGACGTGTGGATGCCGCCGTCCCTCACGAAGAGCGCGTCGGCCTCGACCCGCGTCGCCGGACAGCGGCGGGCCAGCGTGGCGGTGTGCTGCCAGTGCGTCGTCGCGCGCCTGCCCTCCAGCAGTCCCGCCGCGCCCAGGACGAAGGCACCGGTGCACACCGAGGCGACGCGCCCCGCCCGGTCCGCCAGCGCCTTCGCGGCCGCGGCGAGGGCGGGGTCCACGGGGGAGCCGGGCAGGGCGTCGCCGCCGACCACGACCAGCGTGTCGTAGGCGGTGGCGTCCTGCGCGTCCGTGTCCGCCGGGACCCGCATGCCGATGGACGAGCGCACCGACGCCCCGTCCGCCGAGACGATGCTCAGCCGGTAGTCGGCGCCGAACCGGTTGGCCTCGCTGAAGACCTCCGCCGGACCGGACAGGTCGAGCAGCTTCATGCCGTCGAACACGAGGACGCCCACCCTGTGCGGTCCCGCTCCCATTGCTTCCTCCGCCATCCGGTTCTTCATGATCTGGTCATTATGAGTGAAAAATAAGGTATGCCGGTTACCGGCGTAATGTGGCCGGCGCGGATCAGTCACCTGAGTGGCAGGATCAGCCATGGCTGCGGTCACGACCTCGGACGGCACGAACATCTTCTACAAGGACTGGGGCCCGCGCGACGGCCTGCCGATCGTCTTCCACCACGGCTGGCCACTCAGTGCCGACGACCGGGACAACCAGATGTTGTTCTTCCTCTCCCACGGCTACCGCGTGATCGCACACGACCGCCGTGGCCACGGACGCTCCGACCAGCCCACCGGCGGCCACGACATGGACACCTACGCCGCCGACGTGGCGGCACTGGCCGAGGTCGTGCCGTACGCGGACGCGGCGCCGAAATCGGTCGAACTCCTGGCGAACGGCACCCTGAAGTCGTACGAAGGGCTTCCGCACGGCATGCTCTCGACCCATCCGGAGGTTCTCAACCCCGACCTCCTGGCCTTCGTGAAGTCGTAGGCCCGCGCCGGGCTCAGCCGGCCGCCGCCTTCCGGCGGTGG
Source organism: Streptomyces sp. NPDC093065 (assembly GCF_044754585.1). NCBI lineage: Bacteria > Bacillati > Actinomycetota > Actinomycetes > Kitasatosporales > Streptomycetaceae > Streptomyces > Streptomyces sp. NPDC093065. The sequence goes on from NZ_JBIVPJ010000003.1 coordinate 433,740, forward strand.
CCGGCCGCCTTGGCCTGGTTGCCGCAGCGTCGCATGGAGCACCACTTGCGCGGCCGGCCGCCGCCGGAGTCGAGGAAGAGCATCCCGCACACCTCGGACGCGCAGGCGGTCAGCCGCGCACGCCGTCCCTCGTCGGTCACGAGGTCGATCAGGTCCCGTGCGACGAGCGACAGCAGTGCCTCCTCGGTGAGCGCCCGGCTCCCCTTCGGCACCCACTCGCCGTCGCCCGACGGCTCCAGCCGTGGCGCCGGAGGTTCGGCCCCGGCCCGAAGGTTGACCAGGTCGACCGACTGCTGCCGGGGCCGGCGCGCGCCCAGGGTGCAGGAGGCGATGTCGTGGGCGGCCGCGCGCAGTTCGTGCAACGACCGCAGGACGTCCTGGGGTTCGTATCCGCTCTTCAGCGTCATCCCCACGCCACGGCACCAGGCTTCGAGGCGTGCGGCGTCGCCCATCCGCTCGATCGGGGCCACGGGTCTGCGGCCCACGGTAGCCACGAGGTCGAGGCACAGGGCCCCGGCGTCGAAACGGAGCTCCCGGGCCTGCGCGGTGACTCTTGCGCGGGGTGTGTCGTGCCGCTCGACCGCCATGGTCCTATAGTAACCGTTCAGACGGTTACCAAGGGAGCGGGGGCGGAGCCATGCGTATCGCGGTGATCGGGGCCGGCGGCGTCGGAGGCTACTTCGGGGCCCGGTTGGCCGCGGCGGGGCACGAGGTCACCTTCGTGGCCCGCGGCCGGCACCTGGAGGCCATCCGGCGGGACGGCCTGCTCGTGCGCAGCCCACTGGGCGAGTTGCGCACCTCGCGCGACTCCGTCGTGGCGGGCATCTCCGAACTCGGCCCCGCCGATCTCGTCCTCGTCGCCGTCAAGCTGTGGGACACCGAGGCCGTCGCGGGGCAACTGAGCTCCTCGGCGGCGCACAGGGCCCCGGTGCTGTCCCTGCAGAACGGGGTGCACAAGGACACCGTGCTGCGCGGCCGGCTGACGGACGAACAGATCCTGGGCGGTGTCTGCTTCATCTCGGCCTTCATCGAGGAGCCGGGAGTGGTCAGGCACAAGGGCACCCTGCAGAAGGTCGTGCTCGGCCCCTACGGATCCGGCGCGGCGGAGACCGCCCGGGCCGTACTCGCCGCCTTCCGCGACGCCGGGGTCGAGGCGGAGGCGAGCGACGACATCGAGAGGGCGATCTGGGAGAAGTTCGTGTTCCTCGTGGGCCTGTCGGCGACCACGGCGACCGTCCGCCGGCCCATAGGCGTCGTCCGCGCCCACGAACGCAGCCGACGACTCCTGTACGACGTCATGGCCGAGACGGTGGCCGTGGCGCAGGCGTCGGGAGTGCGGCTGGACAGCGGCTTCGCAGAGGACCGGCTCGCCTTCTGCGACACGCTCCCCGCGGACATGACCTCCTCCATGCACAACGACCTGGGCAAGGGCAACCGCCTCGAACTGCCCTGGCTCAGCGGGGGAGTGGCGGACCTCGCGGACCGCCTGGGCGTGGCCGCACCCCGCAACCGGACGGTGGCCGACATCCTCGCCCCGTACGTCCTCGGCCGCCCTGCCGGGTCCTGACGGGCGCGGCGGCGCCGGTTCAGGCCGCCGCCAGCGCCTCGTGCTTCCAGAAGCCCGAGAACGTGATGCGCTCCTTCGGCAGGCCCACCCGGTGCAGGTGCCTGCGTCCCTCGGTGGCCAGGGTCGACTCGCCCACGACGAACGCGTATCCCCTCGCGTCGGCGCGGGTCAGCCGGTGCAGTTCACGGAGTGCGGCCGCGCCGGGCACCGAGGTGCTGTCCTCGCGTACGACCCAGGAGACGGTCATGCCGGCCGGGGCGTCCAGCTCGCGGCGGTCGCCGTCGGTGGGGATCTCCTGGATGAGCCGCCCCACGGTGCCCTCGGGCAGTGAGCGCATGATGCCCGCCGTGGCGGGCAGTCCGGTCTCGTCGGCCACCACCGTGACCTCGGAGGCGTCGTGCGGACAGTCGAAGAGGACACCCTGGTCGAGCAGGGCGAGCGTGTCCCCGGGCGCGGCGGTACAGGCCCAGATCGCGGCCCTGCCCTCGATCTCACCGGTGGGCCCGCGGTGGACGACGAAGTCGATGTCCAGCTCGGCGGTCCGGCGGCGGTAGTCGGCCACGGAGTAGTTGGCGCAGTGCGGCCGCTCCTCCTCCGGAATCGCGAGATACGGCTGCCACCACTGGGAGCCGGTGAACTCCGGGAGGCGCAGGGCGCTTTGGTGGGGGAGCGGGAAGAACAGCCGGAACCAGTGGTCGTACCCCAGCCACGGGAAGCCGCCGAGTCCCGGCCCGGTGACCGTGACGCGTTGCATGGACGGGGAAACCCGCTCGGTCCGCACCACGCGGGCGCGGAACATCTCCGGGTGCTGGGGCGTGAGCCGTCGTACCTTCGCCATGTAGGCAAGGCTAGCCTAAGTTGCGTTCGATTCCGAGTCGGTGATCTCCAGGCGGACACCCCGGGTCCGGTCCGACGCCGGACCCGTCTCCAGCTCGACCACCCCCGGCTCCACGGCGAGCCGGAGGTCGCGCCCCACCGACGCCAGCGTGTCGGCACCCACCTCGAAGACCGCGTCGGCCCCGGCGCCGGGCGCGATGCTCAGGCGGACGAAACCGCGCAGTTCGCGCACGCGCGGCCAGGACGTGCCCCCGGACAGGCGGCGCACATAGAGCTGGACCGTCTCCTCGGCCTGTCGGGACCCCGTGTTGCGCACGGTGACCCGGCAGGTCAGACGCGGGGCGTCCACGCCGGCCCGGGAGCACGACAGGCGCGGCGCCCCGTACACGACGCTCGTGTACGACAGGCCGTGCCCGAAGGCATGACGCGGCCCGGCGCTCTGGTCGACGTACCCGCGGTAGCGGTGGTCCTTCCCGTTGTAGAAGACGGGCAGTTGGGCGGCCGACCGGGGCACCGAGACCGGCAGCCGGCCACGCGGCTCGGCGTCCCCGAACAGCACCTCGGCCACCGCGCGCCCACCGCGCGGCCCCGGATACCAGGCGCTCAGCACCGCCGCCGCGGGCGGGTCCGTCTCGGGCAGGGCATGGGGGCGGCCCTGGACCAGCACCACCACGACCGGCGTTCCGGTCGCCGACACCGCGGCCAGCAGCGCCCGTTGCGCGGGCGGCAGTGCGAGGTCCGCCAGGTCGACGCCCTCTCCGCAGGTCGTCCCGGTCGGTGTTCCGGCCCCCGCGACGGCCGCGCCGTTCACGTCGAAGACCGTGTCCGAGGAGCGGGCGCTGGAGCCGCCCAGCACCAGCACCGCCGCGTCGGAGCAGGCCGCCAGCGCGACGGCCGCCGGGACCTGGGACACGTCGTCACCCACCAGACCGCACCCCCGGCCGTGCACCACCTCGGTACCGGGCGCGACCGCCGCGCGGACGCCCTCCAGGACGGTGATGCCGCCGCCCGGCCGCTGCGGCGCCGTGTAGTCGCCGATCTGCTGTGCCAGGGAGTCGGCGTTCGGACCGAGGACCGCGATCCGGCGCATCGCACGGGACAGGGGGAGCACCCCGCCCTCGTGGGAGAGCAGCGTCACCGAGGCACGGGCGATGCGTTCCCCCAGCTTGGCGGGGTCCGGGAGACCGTCGGACCCCGGCCCGGCCGCGGTGACGGGCTCTTCGAACAGGCCCAGGCGGAACTTCAGCGTGAGCACCCGGGCCACCGCGGCGTCCAGCGCCGACTCGGACACCAGGCCGCGTTCCAGCGCCTCGCCCAGCCGGGCGAAGGAGTCGTCCCACAAGCTCAGATCACACCCGGCGTCCAGGGCCAGTGCCCCGGCCGACACCGGATCGCCGGTCAGCCGCACGAGCCGGTCCACCGCCGTGCCGTCCGCCATGACGACGCCCTCGAAGCCCCACTCCGCGCGCAGCAGGTCGGTCAGCAGGTACCGGTTGGCGACGCACGGCAGGCCGTCGAACTCGTTGTAGGCGGCCATCACCCCGGCAGCGCCCGCGGCGACACCGGCCCGGGCCGCCGCCAGGTGCACCTCGTGCAGTTCGCGGGCCCCCAGCTCCGTCGCCGCGCTGTTGCGGCCACCGACCGTGGCGCCCTGCCCGGCGAAGTGCTTGAGGACCACGGCCACCCCCGCCCGCCCCGCACCCTCGACCAGCGCCTCGGTCATCCGCGCGGCGAGGTACGGGTCCTCCGCGAAGCACTCCTCGCTGCGGCCCCAGCGCGGGTCGCGCACCAGGTCGAGGGCCGACACCAGCGCGATGTGCGCGCCGCGCGCCCGCAGTTCCGCCGCCGCCCCGGCCACCGCGTCGGCGTACAGGTCGGGGTCCCAGGTGGCGCCGACCGCGAGGTTCACCGGGAGCACCGTGCCGTCCAGCGCCTGGTGGCCGTGCGGCATCTCCTCCACCAGCAGGACGGGGATGCCCAGCCGGGTGTGCTCCATGACGTGCCGCTGCACGGCCGCCGCCGTCCGCGCCCCGTCCCGCGCGTCGAGGCCGTCCGCGAAACCGACGCCGGACCAGGCGTCGGCCCGCTGCAGCCCGTACAGCGCGCCCATGCCGTCGAATGCGGCGACCTCCGCGCGGAAGGCGTCCGTGAGGCGGTGCTCCGACCCGGCGCGCTCGTAGGCGTCCCAGCCGTACATGCGCTGGTTGAGCTGGCCGACCTTCTCCGCGAGCGTCATCCGGCCCAGCAGGTCGCGGACGCGGTCCGGCACCGGCGCGGCCGGATCGCGGTAGCGCGGGAGGGTCATCGCAGCTCCAGCACCGCGACGCCGTACGGGTCGAGCGCCACGTCCTCCACCGGGGCGCCCTCGGCCAGGTCGTGCAGCTTCCCCTCGGCGGCCGGACGGACCACGAGCGGGTCGGGACTCTGGCTGACCAGCCACACGAAACGGCGGCCGTCGGCATGGACGAGGACGTCCGCCGACACGTGCGGGTCGGCGACCGTGACGGGTCGCCGTACGCCCGCCACCCCCGCCAACGCCGCGTACAGGCGCTGCGTGACATCGGGGTTGACGCGTGCGGTGCGGGCCGCCATGTGCTCCAGCGGATAGGTGGCCAGCACCGTCCGGCCCACTCCCGTCTCGTTGACGATCAGGGCGGGCCGGCCGTGGGCGTCCACGGCCACCACCCGGCCCGCGCGCGGTTCGACGGGCAGGTAGGCGCGGCTGTCCTCGTTCCCCGCGACCGGGAAGCGCAGTACCTCGCCGGCCCGCAGGTCGCCGAAGTCCTCGGTGAACGTCATCTCCAGCACGTCGTCCTCGATCGGCTCGGCGACGCCGTACGACAACTGCAGCTCGACGCCGAAGAGACCGTCGAGGCCGTCGAACCAGGGGCCGCGGGTGGCCGGATGCTCGCCCGAGCAGAACGACAGGTACACGGTGGCGCCCTCGGCTGCCCGGCGGGCCAGTTCCCTGCGGGTGCGGGTGGTGAGCTGGCGGGTGGCCGGCAGCAGGTAGAGCGACGCCTCGCCCGGCAGTCCGTCGGCCTCGCGGGTGAGGGCCACCGGCAGGTCGGCGGCCCGTGCGGTGACGTAACCCTGGTGCAGGGACGTGAAGATGAGCGGCCGGTCGGCGGGACGGCTGTAGGGGTAGCCCCGTTCGAGGAAGGCGGGGACGACCAGGGCGGCGCCGGCGTCCGTGCGGGAGCAGCGCGGGAAGTCCACGGCCTTCAACACCTCGGCGAAGGCCGCCAGTTCCCGCAGCGGCTCCTTGGGGGCCCCGGCGGAGTCGGTGATGCCGAAGTGCATCTCGAAGGGGTGGTGGTCGTAGGGGGCCTGGTCCCACAGGTCGTCGTAGTCGGTGTTGTTCCAGGCGAGCCAGCCGGTGGCGCCGCCCAGCAGCGAGTTGTGCAGCGTCTGCCGGTAGTAGACACCCGCGTTGGCGGCCGAGACGGTGTCCGTGGACAGCCCGAACTCCTCCAGCACGACGGGCTGTCCGGTCACCGAGGCCAGCTCGCACTCGAAGGCGGCGCGGTAGTGCTGGCGCGGCCGGTCGGTGTCCGAGCGGTACACGTGCGGGCCCACGAAGTCGACGTACTCGGCCGTCTCCCGCAGCGAGAAGCCGTTGTCGCGGCCGGTCACCTCGATGCCCCAGGCCCCGTCGCCGAGGGACACCGGCTGCGTCGCACCCGTCGCCCGCACCGCGTTGCACATGGACTGGGCCCACGCGGTCACCACGTCCGAGGACGGCGGGTCGACCTGGTAGATCCTCCCGTACCCGGGCATCTCGTTGGTGATCAGCCAGCCCGTCACCGCCGGGTGGTCCTTGAAGCGGCGCGCCATCCGGGAGACGAACCACGCCTGGCGGCCCACCATCCACACGTCTTCGTACAGGTCGCGGTTGCCGCGCCAGGCGGGGTCCCAGTTCTCGCCGGACATGTGGCCGACGATGAAGGTCGGTATGGACCCCATGCCCGTCTCCACGTGGGCGTCGAGGAAGTCCTTGAAACGTTCGCACAGTTCGTCGTCGATCCGGCCGGGCTCGGGGTGGAAGTCCGGCCAGTAGAAGAAGGACCGGGTGGTGTTGAGGCCGTGGCCGGCGAGCACGCGCAGTTCGTCGCGGACGGTCTTCGGGTCGTAGTTGCGCCACATCAGCGGACCGCCGGTGCGGGACCAGAAGTTGGCGCCGAGCCAGGGCAGGACGTCGGGCTGGTGGGTGAGCTGGGCGCTGTGGCGTCGCATGGTCCTTCTCGGGTGGTGGGGGTGCGGATGGTGCGTGGCCGCGGGCCGCCGCGGCCGGGTGGGGGTCAGCCGGGCGCGGACCCCGTGGACTCGCGTACGACCAGGCGCGGCCGTTCGGCGAGGACGGACTCGTCGACCTCCTCGCCGCACAGGGCGAGCAGCATGCGCGCGGCGGCCGCGCCCACCCGCTGGACCTGTTGGTCGACCGTGGTCAGCCGGGGATGGAGCCAGCTGCCGAGCGGCAGGTTGTCGTAGCCGACGACGGACACGTCCCGGGGCACGGTCAGTCCGGCGCGCTGCGCGGTGCCGATGCCGCAGACCGCCATCGAGTCGTTGGCGTACACGATCGCGGTGGGCCGGTCGGCGGAGTCGAGCAGCGCCTCGGTGGCGCCGACGGCGCGCCGCTCGCTGAAGTCGGTGGGCAGGACCGCGAACGGGCGCAGCCCCGCCTCGCGCAGGGCCCCCTCGAAGGCGGCCCTGCGCACGCGGGTGTGCTGGAGCTCGGGCGGCCCGCTGACGTAGGCGACGCGCCGGTGGCCGAGGGCCAGCAGGTGCGCGACGGCCTCGGCGATCCCGGCGCCCTGGTCGCGCAGCCCGACGCGCGGGACGACGGCCGTGTCGTCGGGCGAGCCGAGCAGCACCGCCGGCAGCCCCAGACGGGCGAGCAGCGCGGGCCGGGCGTCGTCGTCGCGGGCGTCGGTCAGCACGGCGCCGTCCACCCGGCCCTCGGCCGCGAGCCGCTCGTACAGCGCGTTCTCCTCGCGGTGACCGCTGACCAGGTGCAGCAGCAGACCGTAGCCGCGTGGCGCCAACTCGCCCTCTATGCCGGTGATCAGCTCACTGAAGTGGGGGTCGGAACCCAGTACGTCCGTGGGGCGCCGCACCACCAGGGCGAGGCTGCGGGTACGGGCGTTGCGCAGCGCCGCGGCGGAGGCGCTGGGCGACCAGCCAAGCTCCAGCGCGGTGTCGAGGATCCGGCGGCGGGTCGCCTCGGAGAGCCGGCCCTTGTTGTTGAAGGCCTGGGACACGGCGGCCGTCGACACCCCGGCCGCCGCCGCGACCGCCTTGATGGTGGGCCGGCGTCCGGCCCGCTCGGTGGAGACGCTCACATCTTCACCGCCCCGCTGACCAGGGCCTGCTGCATACGCTTCTGGAGCAGGGTGTAGACGACCCACACCGGCACCAGGGTGAGCACCGTGCCCGCCGTCAGCACGCCGTAGTCCGTGCCGGTGATCGACTTCAGGGTGGGCAGCGCCACCTGGACCGTGCGCTGCGCCGGGTCGGGGCCGATGATGACCAGCGAGTACAGGTACTCGTTCCAGAAGGTCAGGAAGTTCAGCAGCAGCACGGTCGCGATGCCGGGCAGGCACATCGGTGTGTAGACGTGCCGCAGCACCGCGAAGGTGGACGCCCCGTCCAGCCGGGCGGCCTCCTCCATCTCCGGCGGGATGGTGCGCATGAACTGCACCAGGATCACCACCGACAGCGGCAGCGCGGTGGCCGGCAGGAACAGCACCATGAAGATCCGGGTGTGGAACAGTCCGGTGGCCGCCGCGAGGAGGAAGGTGGGGAAGAGCGCCGCGAACGTCGGGATCAGGAAGCCCAGCGAGAAGACCTTCTCGACCACGCCCGCCAGCCGCCCCGTCGAACGCGCCAGCGCGAACGCGGCCGGGATCGCCAGCAGCAGCGTGAGCGCCAGCGAGAACAGGGTCACCAGCGCCGAGTTGACGACCGCGAGCCCGAGGTCGGCGCTCTCGAAGGCCGTGCGGAAGTTGCCGAACCCCAGCGAGGACGGCGGGGCGAAGGGGTGCGCGAAGATCTCGTCGTTCGACTTGAACGCCGAGGCCAAAAAGTAGTACAGCGGAACGACGAGCAGCACCGCGTACGTCCACACCAGGATGTGGGCCGGGAGCCAGCGCTTGCCGAGCTTCATGAGTGCTGCTCCGATCAGTAGTTCTGGCGGAAGACGCGGCGGATCGTCAGCAGCCCGACGAGTCCGGCGAGGAAGAGGAGCACGCCGACGGTCTGGCTGTAGCCGAGGTCGGCGGCGATGAACGCCTTCTGGTAGACGAGGAACGACAGCGTGGTGGACGACGTCCCCGGACCGCCCTGCGTGAGCAGCAGCACGTGCTGCGCGGAGCCGAACAGCGTCCACAGGAACTGGAGCATCGTCACCACGCCCACGTAGTCGCGGACGACGGGGAAGTGGACCGACCACATCGTCCGCCAGTGCCCCGCCCCGTCCAGCTGGGCGGCCTCCCCGAGCTCGTCCGGCACACTGCCCAGCCGCGCGGCGAACAGTACGGCGGTGAAGCCGATGCCGGCCCAGATGTCCAGGGCGATCAGACACGCCAGGGCCGTCGAGGGCGAGGCCAGCCAGGCGTCGGCGAGGGAGCCGAGACCGATGCTCTCCAGCCCTCCGTTGAGCAGGCCGTCCGGCGAGAGGGCCGCGTAGAAGACCATCGCCTTCGCGGGCGTCGAGATCAGCCCCGGAATGAAGAGCAGGTACCGGACGACCCGGTGCCCCGGCGGCCGCTGGGCCACGTAGTACCCCAGCATGAACGCGCAGACGATCATCACCGGGAGGGCGACGGCCAGCTGTACGGCGGTGTTGCGGACCGCGTCCCAGAACACCGGGTCGTCAAGGACCACCCGGGCGTTGTCCAGGCCGGCGAAGGACACCGGCTGGAGCATGCCGGGCCAGTGCAGGGCCGCGATCACGAAGATCGCGAGCAGCGGCCCGACCATGAAGACCAGGTACCACACCAGCGCGGGCACCGCGAGGACGGTGCCGCCCTGCCGGGGCCGGCGCCCGGCCGGTGCGAGGGAGGCGGGCGGGGCGGACCTCGGAGCCGCGCTCCCGTCCGGCGTCGTCGTGAGCGTCGTCATGCGGTGACTCCCGGAGAGCGGGTGGAACGGGGGAGGAGTGCGAACGTGACCCGGGCGGCGCGGCCGGGGGTGCCCGGGCGGCTCATGCGGACCGGTACGCGGACTCGAGGGCGGCGCGCACCCGGGCCGGGCTGGTGCCCCGGGTGAACGACGTGCTGGTCGCGGTGATCAGTGGCTGCGCGGCGGCGGGCGGCACGTACACGTCGGGCAGGAGCACCTGGCTCACCTCGGAGCCGAGCCGCTGGGCCGCCCCGACCAGCGGGAAGTCGGTGCTGACGGCGTCCGTGCGCAGGGCCATGTCCCGGCCGCTCTCCGTCACGAACCGCGCGACGACGTCCTCGCGGTACATGAACCGCAGGAACTTCTCGACGTGCTCGATCTTGCGGACGCCGTTGGGGCTGATCCAGAAACCGATGAGGGTGTAGGCGCGGATGACGGTGGGACCGTCGTGTGCCGCCCCGTCCGCCGTCGGCCAGCCGCCGACCTCCGTGTGCCGGGCCACCTTCTCGGGCACCTTGGCCAGGGCGGAGGACATCGCCGACTGGACGGCCGCCTCCTCGGTGTTGAACTGGGTGGTCATCGAGTCGGACGTGAGGCCCTGGGCCTTGTCCGCGAAGACACCGGAGTCGCGCAGGTGCGTGAAGTACTCGATGCCCCGGCGCGCGCCGCGACCGGAGAAGTCACCCGTGGAGTAGACGTGCCGGGCCTCCTCCTGGGACAGGAACGTCTGGATGATCTGCGCCAGCAGCTTCTGGCCGGTCCAGTCGTTGCCGCCCACCGTCACCGGGGCGATGCCCTTGGCGCGCAGCCTGCGGGCCGCCGCGATCAGCTGGTCCCCGGTGGTGGGGATCTCGCCCACCCCGGCCCGGTCCAGCAGGGCGCGGTTGTAGGCGACGGGCCAGTTCGTGGCGAAGTAGGGAAAGGCCCGGATCCGGCCCTCGTCGTCGGTCCAGTCGGCCAGCGCGGCGGGCAGGACGCGGCCGCTCAGCCCCCAGTCGTCGAGGTAGGGCTTGACGTCGACGGTCGCGCCGACGTCCGTCCAGGCCAGCGTCTTGTCGTACAGGTTGACCATCACGACGTCCGCCTCCTTGCGGGCCAGCCGTGAGGTCTCGTAGACCTGCGCGAGGTCGTCGCCGTTGACCAGGTTCTTGACCTTCAACCCCGGGTTCTCCTCGCGGAAGCGGTCCACGGCCGCGAGGTAGGTGGGGGAGCCGGGCGCCGTGGTGCCGAGCTGGGTGTGGACGACGAGGGTGTCCGGGTCGGAGTCCGCCGACGCCAGCGACGAGCAGCCGGACAGAGCGGGCAGGGCAGCGGCCGCGGCCAGACCGGAACCGGCGGCGAGCAGTTCGCGCCGTGTCAGCGATGAGCGCACAGGGGTGGTCTCCAACCAAGCGGTTAACGATTGGTTAATCGATGTACCTCGTGAGGTGCGAGGACCATATGGAGTGCGGAGACCACGGTCAAGGGGGTGGCGCGGGAAGATTCCGGACCGGGCGCGGGACGCGGGCCGCCTGGTCAGGCCGTCGCCGCGTCCTCGACCGCCAGCCCCAGCCGCTCCGCCACCCCTGTGAGGGCCGGTCCCAGCGGCAGCGCGATCCGGGTGACGGCCAGCCGGTCCCCCCGGGTGGCGTCCCGGTTGACGATCAGTACCGGCTTGCCCGCCTCGGCCGCCTGGCGGACGAAACGGAGCCCCGACATCACCGTCAGCGAGGAACCGAGGACGAGCAGCGAGGACGCCTCGCGCACCAGCTCCCGGCAGTGCTCGACGCGACCGGGCGGCACGTTCTCGCCGAAGAACACCACATCCGGTTTGAGGACGCCGCCGCAGACCGCGCAGGGCAGTACCCGGAAGTCCCCGACCTGCTCGTCGGTGAGGTCGGCGTCGCCGTCCGGATTGATGCCGGCGGCCACCGGCGCGAAGCCCGCGTTGGCCTCCTCCAGCCGCCGGGCGAGTTCGCGGCGCGGGCTGAAGACACCGCACGACAGGCAGACGACCCGGTCCAGGCTGCCGTGCAGCTCCACGACACCGGCGCTGCCCGCGGCCTGGTGCAGACCGTCGACGTTCTGGGTGATCACGCCGGTGAGCAGACCGTGCCGCGCGAACACCGCGACCGACCGGTGCCCCGCGTTGGGCCGGGCGCGGCCGAAGGTGCGCCAGCCGAGGTGACTGCGCGCCCAGTACCGGCGGCGGGCCTCGGGGGAGCCGGTGAAGTCCTGGTAGGTCATCGGCGTGTGCCGGCTCAGGCTCCCGCCCTCGCCCCGGTAGTCGGGGATGCCCGACTCCGTGGAGATGCCCGCCCCGCTGAGCACCAGCACCCCGCCGGCGCGCAGCGCGTCGGCGACCGGCTCCAGGTCCGTGGTGCCCGGCGGCAGGTCGGCTCCCGGGGTCCAGGTCAGAGTGGGGCGCATGCGCATGCGGCAAGGGTACGGAACGCGGCGCCGTCCCGGGCCCGGCGGGGCGCGGAGCCCGGGGACGGCTCCGCATGACCTTTTCCGTCCCGGGTGACAGACTTGCACTGTCCAGGGGGCCGAGAGGCCTCGGCCGGGAGAGGCGTCCTGGCGGGGAGTGGCCGATGTTCCGCAAGCGTCCCGCACCTGACGGCGAAGAGCTGCTCGACCGGCTGGCCTCGCTGACCACACAGGCCAGGGAGCTGGCCGAGCTGCGGCGCTCGCAGGTGGAGCTGGCGATCGCCCTGCAGCGCGACATGCTTCCCGCGGACCTGCCCGCCGTCCCCGGCATCCACCTGGCCGCGTGCTACTCGCCCGCGTACGCCGGACTCAACGTGGGCGGCGACTGGTACGACGCCTTCACCCTCCCCGACGGCCGCATCGGCCTCTCGGTCGGAGACGTGCAGGGCCACGCCATCGACGCGGCCGCCTTCATGGGCCAGGTGCGAGTCGGCCTGCGGGCGCTCGCCTCCGTGACCGGCGAGCCCGGCGACCTTCTCGCCTGCACGAACGAACTGGTCCTGTCCCTCAACAAGGACCTGTTCGCCACCTGCACCTTCATGCGGTACGACCCGGCGACCGGCCTGCTGGAGAGCGCCCGGGCCGGCCACATCCCGTGTGTCCGGGCCACCGCGGACGGCAGGGCGGAGGTCTGCCGGGACGAGGGCGGACCGCCCCTGGGCGTCATGGAGGGCAGCGACTATCCCGTGACCCGGTACCGGTTGGGTACGGGCGGGGTGTTCGTCCTGGTCACGGACGGCGTGGTGGAGGGGCCGTCCCTGAGCGTCGACGAGGGCCTGGAGAGGGTGGTGCGGCTGGCGAGCCTCGCCGCCGCCGTCGGCATGGAGGCACACGCGCTGGCCGCCGCCGTGCTCAAGAACGCCGAGCTGATCGGACACGAGGACGACGCGGCCGTCCTCGTCGTCGGCCATGACGGGCGTTCCGTTACGCCGTAGGGCGGGACGGCGTGCCTCCCGCCTCGCCGACCCGGCGGCGCCGGTATCTGATGGCTGCTGTGGTGGGTATCCGTGCATGGCCGCGACCGGTCGTCCTCGTCGGTGCGACGCTGCTGGTCGCCGGCTGCTACTACGCGGCGGGGCGGCTCGGGCTGTCCCAGCAGCTGACCGCCGACGGGTCGGTCGTCACGCCCATCTGGCCGCCCACCGGCCTCGCGGTCGCCTGCCTGCTCCTGTTCGGGCCGTGGTGCGTGCCGGGCATCGCCCTCGGCGCGCTGCTGGTCATCCTCTCCCTCGGCTCTCCCGGGCCCGAGACCGTCGGCATCGTGGCCGGCAACACCGCCGCCCCCGTCTGCGCCTGGCTGATGCTGCGCGCCGTGGGCTTCCGGGTGAGCCTGAGCCGCCTGAGGGACGGGCTGGCGCTCGTCTTCCTGGGGGCGCTGACCGCCATGCTGATCAGCTCCTGGACGGGCGTCGGCATGCTCGTGCTGTCGGACAAGCTGCCCACCGACCATCTCGGGATCGTCTGGCTGGCCTGGTGGGTCGGTGACGCCATGGGGGTCGTTCTCGTCACCCCGCTGCTGCTCCTGCTCTACCGCGCTCGCCTGCCGCCCCCGTCCGTGCGCTGGACCGAGGCCGTCGGGCTCACCGTCGTGGTGTGCGTCCTGGTGCCGATGATCATGTACAGCTCGGTCAGCGTGATGTTCCTGACGTATCCGATCCTGATCTGGTCGGCGCTGCGCTTCCAGCTGGCGGGCGGCATCCCCTGCGCCCTCTTCGCCTCGGTCATGGCCACCGTCGTGGCCCGGGAGGGGGCCGGGTCCTTCGGAAGGCTGACCGAGATCGAGACGATGATGAAGCTCCAGGCATTCAACGGGACGCTGGGACTGACCGCGCTCCTGCTCTCCGCGGTGATCAGCGAGCAGCTCAACACCAGACGGTCGGTGGAACGGGCCTGTCACGAACTGGTCGAGGCGCTGCAGCACCTGAACGCCGGAGGCTCCGGTCCGGGACCGCCCGCGGGAGGCGTCCGGTGAGCCCGGCGGCGGGAGCACCGCCGCCGGGGGCGGGCGTCAGAAGTCGTAGTCGTCGATGTTCCCGGCGTCGAAGACCGTCGGGTCGCCGAGGGTGATGACGCCGTTCGCGCCGAGTTTGAACCAGCCCATGTCCCCGGCCAGGAACATCTGCCCCTCCCGGCCGGTGATCTGCCCGGAGGCGAGGGCCACCGCGGCGTGACCGGCCAGCTCACCGAGCTTGGCCGGGTCCCAGAGCAGGAACGCCTCCACCGTGCCGTCCTCGATGTAGGGACGCATGTCGTTGGGCGCGCCGAGCCCGGTGAGCTTCACCTTGCCCTTGTACGACGACTGGGAGAGGTACTTCGCGGCCGCCTTGATCCCGTTGGTGGTGGGGGAGATGATCCCCTTCAGGTTCCCGTGTTCCCGGAGCAGCTCCTCGGCCTTCTGGTACGACTTCTCGGCCTCGTCGTCTCCGTAGACCACGTCGACCAGCCGCATGTCCTTGTACCGCGCATCCTCCAGCTCCTTCTTGATGCTGCTGATCCAGGCGTTCTGGTTCGTCGCCGTCCGGGCGGCGGACAGGATCGCTATGTCACCCTTGTAGCCGGTCTGCTCACCGAGCAGTTCCAGTTGCCGTACCGCGATGTCCTCGGCGCTCGCGGGAGAGACGAAGGCATAGCGGCACTCGGGTTTCGTGTCGGAGTCGTAGGTGACGACCTTGACGCCCTCGTCCATGGCCCGCTTCAGGGAATCGCACAGCGCGTCGGGGTCCAGCGCCGACACGGCGATCGCGTCGACCTTCCGCCCCGTCAGGTCGTTGATGTGGGTCACCTGCCCGGAGGCGTCGGCGCCCTGCTCCGTGCCCACCTCCTTGAAGGACGAGCCCAGTGACTTGACGGCACGCTCCCCGCCCCGGTCGGCGACCGAGAAGTACGGCGTGTTGACCTGTTTGGGAAGGAAGCCGACCGTCAGCCCCGTCCTGGTGGGGGCGTTGGGGGAGGCCTCGGCGTTCTTGGCGTTCGTCGCGGTGCCGGCGTCCGCCGGACCGTCGCCGTCGCCGCACGCGGCGGTGAGGAGACCGAGGGAAGACACGGCGGCGACGAGTACGGAGGCACGGCGTGAGGGGGATTTGTGCATGTGCTTCTTTCGCGTGGGGCCGCCCGGGCGTGGGGGCCGGGGCACTGAAAGGATTCAATGAAGCTTGACCGGGACGTTAGGCAGAAACGCCGTTGTGGTCAATGCACTTGGGGGAAGCAGTTCTTGGGCCCGCGGTCCCTCGGGCCTGCCCCTCGGGGGGTTGCTCAGGCCGATGCCCGTGTGCCGGTCCCCGTCGCCCGGCCGAGCGTGCGGTCGAAGAGGGTGAGCAGCAGATACAGCACGCCGGCGGCGAGCATGACCCAGGCGAGCCGGTGCAGGCCGGCGGTGTCGGCGCGTTCCCCGAAGGAGGCGGCGGTCGCGGAGGAGGCGACCATCGAGCCGATGTAGGAGAACGTGCGCAGCAGTCCGGCGGAGGAGGCGGTGCGCTCCGGATCGGCCTGGAAGTACACGGAGTTCTGCAGGGCCAGGTTGTTCAGCCCCTGCGGGATGCCGAAGATCAGCGCGACCAGGAGCAGCGTCCACAGCGGGCTGTCCCCGCCGAGGGTGAGGATCACCAGGCAGGCGACGATCTGCCCGGCCGCGCCGAGCAGCAGCTTCCCCCGTACGCCCGTGCTGCGCCCCGACACGATCGAGACTCCGATCGCCAGCAGGAACATGGGTATCTGCGCCAGTCCGGCGTGGAAGGGCGTCAGTCCGAAGCCCTCCTCGGTCCACTGGGTGAAGCCGTAGAGGAAGGAGTACGCGACGACGTAGGCGACGAGCGCCCGCCCGTAGGTGGCCAGCAGCGGCGTGTTGCCGCCGAGCACGCGCAGGTCGATGAAAGGGGTGGCGGCCCGCAGCTCCCGCAGCGCGAACGCGGCTCCTGCGGTGGCGGCGAGCGCGAGCAGGTACCAGTCGCGCAGGTGCAGGTTCATCAGGAAGAGCAGCAGCGAGACGAGCGTCGCGGCGAACAGCCCCATGCCGGGCAGGTCGAGCCGGGCGGCCAGGCTCCCGTGGCGCCCCGCCCCGTCCGCCGGGTCCGCCTTGGGCAGTCTCAGCAGTCCCAGCAGTACGGCCGCGACGGCCAGGGGTACGTTCAGTGCGAAGGTGGCGCGCCAGCCGCCGACCGCGATCAGCAGACCGCCCAGCAGCGGGCCGACGACGGCGATGGTCTGGTTGGCGACCGCAAGGGCGGTCAGCACCCCGCCGGGGCTGTCCCGTCCGGTGCGCTCCGCCTCGCTGCGCACCAGTGCCATCGCCGCCGGATAGCCGGCGCAGGTGCCGAAGCCGAGCAGGACCCGCGCGCCGATCAGGACGCCCAGGTTGGGCGCGAGGGCGCCGACGACGCCGGCGACGCCGACGAGGCCGGTACCGAGGAGGAAGAGCCGGCGCGGCCCGAAGACGTCGATGAGCCGGCCGACGACCGGCTGCCCGAGCGACGTGGCGAGGTAGAGGGCGGAGACGAGCCAGGCGGTCTGCGAGGCGGGCGCACCCAGGGCTCGGCCGATCGGTACGAGGGCGACCGCGATGATCGTCGAGTTGATCGGGTTGAGCACCGAACCGAGCAGCATGGGCGGCAGCAGCCCGCGGTCGAAACCGGGCTTTTGCGCGCCGACCGCCGGGCCCGTCCTCGCGTCAGTCACTGGTCAGTCGCTCCAGTACGGCCATGGCCGCGATCACCGCGCGGCGCTCCTCCTCCGTGCACCTGGCCTGCAGCCGTTCGGCGAGCCATTCGGTCCGGGCCTGCCGGCCCTCCTCCACGCGGCGCACGCCCTCCGCGGTCAGTGTGATCAGCAGGCGGCGCCCGTCGTCCGGGTCGGGATGCCGCTGCACCAGCCCCATGGAGGCGAGCGCGGCGACCGTCGCCGTCATGGACTGGTGCCGGACCCCTTCGGTGGCGGCGAGTTCGCTGGCCGTGACGCCCCCCTTGTCGGACAGCCGGGCCAGCACCGAGGACTGGCTCAGGGTGAGGTCCTCGACCTCGGACGCCTTCAGGATGCGCCGGCGCAGCCGGCTGATGACCGCCCGGACGTCGCGCGACGCCTGGACGGCCGACGGCGACTGGCTCTCGTTCTGGCTCATGGCTCCAGGCTAATATCCACAGGGTGAGCTGTACAGCCTTGGCTGTACATGCCGAGGCGCCGCCTGTCGGCCGTACGCGGCGGTGCCGGCCGTCGGCCGCGCATATGGGCCGCGCATATGGGTCGCGCATGTGGGCCGCACCCGTGGCCGCGAGGACTTTCGCTCAGACTGCAATGACTTGCTCACGACAAGTTGGGCGCTTCATCATGCGACGACCGGTGTGCGGACAACTCCCGTGCCTCACGGGCGGGTTCGCTCCACGCATCCGGCCGGCCGCGCTCTCCGGTGCCCGTGCGGTCGCCACCCCACACCCCCCACGGGCACCGGAGAGAGCGGAGCACCCACATGTCCTCCGGACTCCCCGCCGGACGCGCGCGCACCGCGCTGTGCGCCGCGGCCGTCGCGGCCGCCCTGGCCCTGACCGGCCAGCCGTCCCCGGCCGCCGCCGCACCGGCCACCCCGCCCGGCGCCTCCGTCAACGCGGCGTTCGCCCGCGCCGCCGACGCCCACGACGTCCCCCGGGACCTCCTGGTCGCCGTCGGCTACGGCGAGACCCGCCTCGACGACCACGCCGGACTGCCCAGCCAGGACAACGGCTACGGCATGATGCACCTGGTCAGCAACCCCGAACGGCACACCCTGGAACGGGCCGCCCGACTCACCGGCGCGAGCCCCGCCGACCTGGGGCGGGACACCGGCGCCAACATCGACGGCGCCGCCGCCGTACTGCGCGCCCTGGCCGACGAGGCAGGTCTGGACGCCGCCGACCGCGACCGGCTCGGGGCCTGGTACCCCGTCGTCGCCCGCTACGGCGCCCCCGGCGGCCGGGCGGCTGCCCGCCTGTACGCCGACGCGGTCTACGAGTTCCTCGGCGAGGGCGTACGGACCCGCGTCGACGGCGGCGAACAGGTCGGCGTCGCCCCGCGCACGGTGCGGCCCGAACGCGGCCCGTACGCCGGGGTGGACACCGGGGTGGGACTCGCCGCGGCCGCCGAATACCCTTCGGCGCTCTGGAACCCGGCCTACTCCGGCAACTACGCCGCCGGTCGCAGCTCCGCCGTCACCACGGTGGTCGTCCACGTCACCCAGGGCTCGTACGCGGGTGCCATCAGCTGGTTCCAGAATCCGTCCGCCCAGGTCAGCGCCCACTACGTGGTGCGGTCCTCCGACGGGCAGATCACCCAGGCCGTCCGCGAGGGCGACACCGCCTGGCACGCCCGCTCGGCCAACCCCTACTCCGTCGGGGTGGAGCACGAGGGCTACGTCGACGACCCCGCCTGGTTCACCGACGCCATGTACCGCTCGTCGGCGGCGCTGACCCGCTACCTCACCGACAAGTACGGCATCCCCAAGGACCGCGCGCACATCGTCGGACACAGCGAGGTCCCCGGCAACGACCACACCGACCCCGGCCCCCACTGGGACTGGGCCTACTACATGAGCCTGGTCCAGGGCGACGGCGACGGTGCCACCGGGACCCCCTTCCCCACCTGGGGCTCGGACGTGAGCATCCGTCAGCAGCCGACGACCGACTCCGCACGGGTGGCGAGTCTGCCCGGACCGACGTCCGTCCGCGTGGCCTGCCAGGTCCACGGCGGCCTCGTCGAGTACGACGGCTACAGCAACGACGCCTGGTCGTACCTGCCCGACCACGGCGGTTACGTCTCCAACATCTTCATCGACGTCGACGACGCCTGGCTCCCAGGAGTGCCCACATGCTGACCCCTTCCCTCCGGCGCCGCGGCTCCGCCCCGCGCCGCAGACCTCGCACCATGCGCGCCCTGAGCGGCACCGCGTGTCTGCTCGCCCTCGCCGGTACGACCCTCGCCGCCGCGCCCGCCCCGGCCGCCGACACCCCGCCCGCCCCGGTGTCCTGGCGCGCGGACCTGTCCCGGACCGGCGCCGACGACGTCAACGTCCGGTACGGCTCCGGTGCCCTGCGGGTGCGCGACGGCTCGGTCAGCCCCGCCTCCCTGGGGCGGGACCGCGGCTACGCCTCCGCCGTACTGGAGACGCGCCACGTGGACCGTCCCGTGAACCGGGTCTCCGTGGACCTCGACGCGACGGTGCCCGACGCGGCGAGCGTCGAGGTCGACGTGCGCGGACGCGCGGCCGACGGAACCTGGACCGAGTGGCGGCGGGCGGCGGCCGCCGCCCCGGCCGAACTGCCCCGCGACGTCGTCGACGTGCAGGCCCGGCTCACCCTATGGAACGCCAAGGGCGAACCCACCGCGGCCGTACGGGCGCTGACCCTGACGGCGGACGACACAGGCACCGCTCCCGCCGAGCCCGCACCGACGACCCGGGCCTCCGCCTTCTCCGCCCGCGTCTACGCCACCCGCGAGGGCCTCGTCGGGTACACCACCGCCAACGGGCACGTCATCCAGGCGAACGACCACTTCGTCGCGCTCCCCTCCCGCAGGGCCCTGTCTCCCAACGGCAGCGGCCAGTACTCGGTACAGGTCTGCGGCCCCGCCCGCTGCGAGACGGCGCCGGTGTGGGACGTCGGCCCCTGGAACACGCACGACGACCACTGGAACCCCTCGGCGCAGCGGGAGCAGTGGAAGGACCTGCCCCAGGGCCTGCCCGAGGCGCAGGCCGCCTACGAGGACGGCTACAACGGCGGGCGCGACGAGTTCGGCCGCCAGGTCGCCAACCCGGCGGGCATCGACCTGGCCGACGGCACCTTCTACAACGTCGGTCTGAACGACAACGGCTGGGTGACCGTCACCTACCTGTGGACCGAGGGCGGCGGCGACACCACGTCGTTCCCGACCTGGGGGACCGACGTGAGCGTGCGCCGGCAGGCGACGACCGACTCCACCCGGGTGGCGAGCCTGCCCGGGCCCACGACCGTGCGCGTGCGGTGCCAGGTCCACGGCCAGCTCGTGAACTACGACGGCTACAGCAACGACGCCTGGTCCTACCTGCCCGACTACGGCGGTTACGTGTCCAACATCTTCATCGACGTGGCCGACGCCTGGCTCCCGGACGTGCCCACCTGCTGAGCCTCCAGGAGGGCGGACCCCAGCGCCGTGCGGCGGTGCAGCACCCGGTTTCCCTCGCGCCGGGTGCTCACCAGCCCCGCCTCGCGCAGCACGGCGGCGTGCCGGCTCGCCGTGGAGGGCGCCAGGCGCAGCGCGGCGGCCAGGGCGGTCGTCGTCATCGGCGCCTCCAGCGACTCCAGCACCCAGGCCCGGGAGGTGCCGATCAGCTGTGCGACGGACGGCCGGTCCGCGCCGGCCCGCAACCGGGGGAGCCAGCCCGGCTCCGGGCACAGCGGATGCACCAGTACGTGCGGCAGCGACTCGTCCACCAGGGCCAGCGGAGCGCGTACGCAGAAGAAGGCGGGCACCAGCGTCAGCGGACGCCCGCCCAGCCGCAGCAGCCTGGGCTCGGGGTAGGGGGTGGCGAGCCGCCCGCCGTCGGGCCGCCGCCAGCCCGGCAGTTCCGCGTAGCTGGCCAGCAGCGCCTCCGCCCCGCCGGCCAGCGCCGCCTCTGCCCGCCGGGCACGGTCCTGGCCGGCCCGGGCGCGGATCACGGACAGGTACGGTGCCACCGCGAGGGCGTGGTAGCGCCGCAGCGTGCCCCCGAGCCAGCGCAGCGCCGTCGGCTCCCCGGTGGCGACCCACCGCACGCTGTGCGGCACCGGCCGGGGCGACTGGGTGCCCAGCCGGGCCAGTTCGGCGACGAGCCGGCGCCGGGGCGTCGACTGCACCCGGTCGACGGCGTCCTCCAGAGCGAGGTCGCCGAGACCGGGCGTGAGGAAGTCCGGGAAGTACCCCTCGGCCGGGCACAGCGACATCAACGCCCTGACGTCGTCGGCCAGTCCGGCCCGGTGGAGGGCCCGGCGCACCTCGCGCCGCCAGGGGTCGTAGAGCAGGGGCTCCTGGCCGTTCTGGAGCAGCTGGAGGCTCAGCACGGTCTCCCAGAGCGCGTCGGCGCCGCGCGCCACCCGCAGCCGGGCCAACGCGCCCTGGTCGAACTCGACTTGAAGCACTGACTCCACTCCACTCGCGTCCCGGCGGCTTGCCGGGGAAGCCGACCGTCAGTCGTGCGGTGCCAGACGATGGTGCCCGAGGTCTACGCGCGTCCGCCACAGGCCGTGGCGAACCGGCGGCGGAACCGACCCCACAATGGGCGCATGACCTCCTCCTCAACGCGCTTCGCCGTGCGGGACGATCCGGCGCGGACACGCCTCGCGGCCGCGGTGGCCGCGGCGTTGACCGTGGGTGCCGGACTGGCGCTCAGGGCCGTGGCGGCGGGGGAGGTGGCCAAGTACGGCGGAGACGCGCTGTACACCCTGCTGCTGTTCGCGCTCGTCCTGGTGGTGGCGCCGCGCACGGCACCGGCGAAGGCCGCCGGGGTGGCCCTCGCGGTGAGCTGGGGAGTGGAGTTTCAGCTCACCGACGGGCCGGCGTACCTCGCCCGGCAGAGCACGGCGGCCCGTCTGGTGCTCGGCTCCACCTTCAACGCGCCGGACCTGTTCTGGTACGCGGTGGGCGCGGTGGCCGGCCGGCTGGCCGTCAGGCGAGGGTGAAGCGCAGCGGTGCTCCGACCGCGGCCTGGGCAGCCGCGGCGAGCGCCGGCTCCGGGACGACCGCCACGACCGGGTAGCCCCCCGTCGTCGGGTGGTCGTGCAGGAAGATCACCGGGCGTCCGTCCGGCGGGACCTGCACGGCGCCCAGGACCATGCCCTCGCTGGGCAGTTCACCCGCCGACCGGCGCTGCAGCGGCGGCCCCTCGGTGCGCAGGCCGATGCGGTTGCTGTGGGGGGAGACGCGGTAGGCGGCCGAGGTGAGCGTGCGCAGCGCGGCCGGGGAGAACCAGTCGGGGCGGGGGCCGAGGCGCACCGGCAGGACCAGCTCGGCCGGCGGCCCGGGCCAGGGGGCGGCGACGGGCAGCGGCACCGGCCGCGGGGGAGCGCCCACCGCCACGACGTCCCCGTCCCGCAGGGGGTCCGGGCCCAGCCCCGACAGCAGGTCCGTCGAGCGGCTGCCCAGGACGGGTTCGGCGGCGATGCCTCCCGCGACGGCCACGTACGAGCGGACGCCCGCGGTCACCGCCCCCACGTCCAGGACCGAGCCCGCCGGCACCCGGACCGGGGCGCCCCAGGCGGCCGGCACGGCGTCGACCGTCACCGGGCAGGGCGCTCCGCCGACCACGACGGTGACGTCCCGGTCGGGCCGCAGGGCGCAGCCGGTCAGGGTCGTCTCCAGGACGGCGGCGCCCGGGGCGTTGCCGAGGAGGCGGTTGGCGAGCCGCATCACGGGCGCGTCCAGCGCGCCGGAGCGGGGGACGCCCAGGTGGGCGTGGCCGGGCCGGCCCGCGTCCTGCACCGTCGTCAGAGCGCCGGAGCGCACCGTCGTCAGCTTGGCCGTCATGCCCCGGCCTCCTGGCCCGCACCGGCCGCCGCGGTGCGGTCGGTCCCGGTGTCCGCCCTTCCCGTGCTGCCCGTCCTCGCGCCGTCCGCCGTGACGAACCGCACACGCGTGCCCGGTGTGAGCAGCGCCGCCCGCTCCCTGGCCGGGTCCCACAGCGGGTGCGGGTCCGGCATGGTGCCGATCAGCTGCCAGCCGCCCGGGGTGGCGCGGGGGTAGACCGCGCTGTAGGGACCGGCCAGGGCGACCGCGCCGGCCGGCACGCGGGTCCTCGGCGTGGACCGGCGGGGGACGTGCAGCCGGGGCGGCAGCCCGGTGAGGTAGCCGAAGCCCGGTGCGAAGCCGCAGAACGCGACCCGGTAGGTGTGCGCGCTGTGACGTGCGCCGACCTCGTCGGGTGCGACCCCCCACAGGGCCGCCACGTCGGCCAGGTCCGGCCCGTCGTAGCGCACGGGGATCTCCACCGCGTCGCCCGTGCCGTCCGCGACCGGCGGCACCTGCCAGCCGGCGACCCGGCGGGCCAGTTCCCGGGGGTCCGCCACCCCGTCCAGCAGGACGGTCCGCGCCCCCGGTACCACCTCCGTGACCGGCGGCAGCGTCCCGGCGGCACGCCGGCGCAGCACCTCGGCGTGGAAGGCCGCGGTGTGCTCGGCGTCGGGCAACTCGACGAGGAGGGCGTGGCGGCCGGCGGGACGCGCACTGAGGGATCCTCCGCCGGTCACGCGAACGCCCCGATGCCGACCCCGGCCGTCTCCAGCGCCGCACGCACCCGGGCCGCGATCCGGGCGGCGTTCGGGGTGTCGCCGTGCACGCACAGCGAGCGGGCGGCGACCGCGACGGCCGCGCCGTCCACGGCCTCGACGGAACCCTCCACGGCGAACGCCACCGCCCGGCGCACCACCGCGTCCTCGTCCGTCACCACCGAGTCCGGCTCGCGGCGGGGGACCAGGGTGCCCCGCGCGGTGTAGGCGCGGTCCGCGAAGGCCTCCGGGACGCCGGTCAGCCCCGCGTCCGCGGCGGCCGTGAGCAGCCGCGAACCGGGAAGGCCGAGCACGGGCAGCGCGCCGCCCGCCAGCCGTACCCCGGCCACGACGGCGTGGGCCTGCTCGTCGTCGTGGACGGTGCGGTTGTAGAGCGCGCCGTGCGGCTTGACGTAGGCGACGACGGCCCCGGCGGCCTCGGCGAAGACCCGGAGCGCGCCGATCTGGTACGCCACCTCGGCCGCCAGTTCCTCGGCGGGGACGTCCATCGCGCGCCGTCCGAAGCCCGCCAGGTCGCGGTAGGACACCTGTGCCCCGATCCGCACCCCGCGCTCCGCGGCGAGGCCGCAGACGCGGCGCATCACCGAGGGGTCGCCCGCGTGGAAGCCGCAGGCGACGTTGGCGCTGGTGACGACGGAGAGCAGGGCGTCGTCGTCGGTGAGGGTCCAGCGGCCGAAGCCCTCGCCGAGATCTGCGTTGAGGTCGATCACACCCTGAAAGTAGACGATTGTTGAACGATCCGACAAGAGGCCGAGGATTGCCCCTGGGGGATGAGGATTCACCTCTTGTTAGATCGTTGAACGATCGCTAGTGTCCGTGCATCTGCCACGTATCCGGAGCTATGGTCCCCGGGACCGATGAGTCACGTTCCGAAGCTCCGGACACGTGCCCCGCCCCCTCATGCCTGAAGAAGGCCACCGAATGATCGTTCTCCTCGGTGTGGTCGTGGTGATCCTCGGATTCGTCACGCGCCGCAACCCCGTCCTCGTGGTGGGCGTCGCCGGTATCGTCACCGGACTGCTCGGCAAGATGGACCCGCTGGAGGTCCTCGCGGCCTTCGGCCGGTCCTTCGCCGACAGCCGCTCGGTCACCGTCTACGCCATCGTGCTCCCGGTGATCGGGCTGCTCGAGCGCTACGGCCTGCGCGAGCAGGCCCGCAACCTCATCGGCCGTCTGGGCAAGCTCAGCGCCGGCCGGTTCCTCACCGTCTACCTGCTGGTCCGGCAGGTCACCGCGGCCTTCGGTCTCAACAGCATCGGCGGCCCGGCACAGACCGTGCGGCCCCTGGTGGCACCCATGGCCGAGGCCGCCGCCGAACGCTCCACCGGGGCCAAGCTGCCGGACAGGCTGCGCGAGAAGGTGCGCTCCTACTCGGCCTCGGCCGACACCGTGGGCGTCTTCTTCGGCGAGGACTGCTTCATCGCGATCGGCTCCATCCTGCTGATCACCGGCTTCGTCAACTCGACGTACCACCAGGACATCGAGCCGACCCAGCTCGCCCTGTGGGCCATCCCGCTCGCCGTCTGCGCCTTCCTCATCCACGGTGCCCGGCTGCTGCTCATGGACAAGCAACTGGAGCGCGAGATGGCGCAGGCCGCCGCCGAGCACGATCTGCCGCTTCCCGAGGGGGCCGACAAGTGATCAAGGTCGAATGGCTGTACTGGCTGATAGGCCTCGTCTTCGTGGTCATGGCCGTGCAGATGGCCACGGACCGCAGCAACCCCAAGCGGTGGACGTCCGCCGCGTTCTGGGGCCTGCTCGGACTCACCTTCCCCTACGGCACCGGCGTCGCCAACGCCACCGCGGGCAACGGCGGCTGGACCCTGCCCGCCCAGCCGCTCGGCGTCGCCGTCCTCGCCCTGATCGTGCTCGCCGGCTTCAACTTCCTCGGCAAGGGCGTCCCGGTCACCACCACCGGCGAACAGCGCGAGGCCGCCGCGAGCCGGCTCGGCAACAAGATCTTCATCCCGGCGCTCACCATCCCGCTCGTCGCGATCGTCTGCGCCTCCGTGCTGGACGAGTCCGGGCTCTTCGAGTCGGGCAAGGCCACCCTCCTCGGGCTCGGCCTCGGCTGCATCGCCGCACTCGTCGTCGGCATGCTCGTGACCGGCGAGAAGAAGCTCTCCGTCCCGATCCACTCCGGCCGCTCCATGCTGGAGGCGATGGGCTCCGCCCTGCTGCTGCCCCAGCTGCTGGCCGTGCTCGGCTCGATCTTCGCCGCCGCCGGGGTCGGCGACCAGGTCGGCGACATCATGAACAAGGTCCTCCCCGACGACTCGAAGTACTTCGCCGTCGTCGCCTACTGCGTGGGCATGTTCCTGTTCACCGTCATCATGGGCAACGCCTTCGCCGCCTTCCCCGTGATGACGGCGGCGATCGGCTGGCCGGTGCTCATCCAGCAGATGCACGGCAACGAGCCCGCCGTCCTCGCGATCGGCATGCTGGCCGGCTTCGCCGGCACCCTGTGCACGCCGATGGCCGCCAACTTCAACATCGTCCCGGCCACCCTGCTCGAACTGAAGGACCAGTACGGGCCGATCAAGGCACAGCTGCCGACGGGCGTCGCGCTGCTCGGCTGCTGCACGGTCATCATGGCGCTCTTCGCCTTCTGACCGTCCCGCCCGCCGCGCGCCGGTCCCGCCCGCAGCGGCACCCGTACGACCCGACCCGCAAGGCAAGGAACGTCCATGACCCGTGTCCTCATCACCGGCTTCGCCCCCTTCGGCGGCGAGCGCGTGAACCCGTCCTGGCAGGCGGCGTCACTGGTGGCCGCCGAACCGCCCGCCGGCCTCACCGTCACCGCCGCCGAGCTGCCCTGCGTCTTCGGCGAGTCCCTCACCGCCCTGCGCGACGCGATCCGGACCGAGGCCCCCGACCTGGTGCTCTGCCTGGGCCAGGCGGGCGGACGCCCGGGCGTCACCGTCGAGCGCGTCTGCATCAACGTCGACGACGCCCGCATCCCCGACAACGCCGGCGGGCAGCCCATCGACGAACCGGTGGTCCCGGACGGCCCCGCCGCCTACTTCTCCACCCTCCCCGTCAAGGCGTGCGTCGCCGCGATGCGCGAGGCCGGAGTCCCGGCCGCGGTCTCCAACACGGCCGGCACGTTCGTCTGCAACCACGTGGCGTACGGCCTCGGCCATCTCGTCGCCACCGAGTTCCCGCACATACGCGGCGGGTTCGCGCACGTGCCCTGGGCGCCGGAACAGGTGCCCGACGGCACCGCTCCCGCCCTCCCGCCCGCCACCGTCGCCCACGGCCTGCGCGCCCTGCTGGCCACCGCCGCCCGCACCCCCGCCGAGCAGGACCTGAAGGTCACCGAAGGAGCCACCCACTGATGCCGCTCAGCGCCCACGCGGCCACCTTCGCCCAGCTCGCCCTGGCGAACATCACCCGCGAGTACCCCAACTTCCCCGCCCACCTGATCACCTCGGCCGACGAGCACGTGGCACCCCGCTCGCTGCACCCCGCCTTCTACGGCGCCTACGACTGGCACTCCTCGGTGCACATGCACTGGCTGCTCGTCCGACTGCTCCGCCGCCACGGCGGCACCCCCGCACTGCCGGACACCGGGGCGGCCGTCGCCGCGCTCGACCGGCACCTCACCCCGGGCCACCTCGCCGCCGAGGCGGCCTACCTGCGCGAGCGCCCCTCCTTCGAGCGCCCCTACGGCTGGGCGTGGCTGCTCGCGCTCGCCGCCGAGTGCCGGGCACACGGGGGAGCGCAGGGCGGGCGCTGGGCGGAGGCACTGAAGCCGGCCGTGGACGCCGTCGACGCACTGCTGGCCGACTGGCTGCCCAAGGCCACCTATCCCGTACGCCACGGCAACCACCCCAACAGTGCCTTCGCGCTGGGGCTCGCCCTCGACTCGGGCGAGCTGTCGGCCGGGACCGACCGGGCCGTACGGGAACGCCTGCTGAGCTGGTTCGCCGACGACCACGACGCGCCCGCGCACTGGGAACCGTCGGGGCAGGACTTCCTGTCCCCGGCGCTCACCGAGGCCGACGCGATGCGCAGGGTCCTCGCGCCCGAGGGGCTCGCGGCGTGGCTCGACCGCTTCCTGCCCGGACTCGCGACCGGTGCACCCTGCGCGCTGCTGGAGGTGCCGGTGGTCTCCGACCACGCGGACCCGCAGATCGGCCATCTGCTCGGCCTGACCCTCAGCAGGGCGGCCGCCCTGCGTTCGCTCGCCGACGCCCTGCCCCAGGGCCCGGCCCGCGCCCGCCTGGACGCGGCGGCCGGGGCACATCTCACGGCGGGCATGCCGGCGGTGGAACGCGGTGACTTCACCACCGACCACTGGCTGGCGACCTTCGCCGCACTGGCGCTCGACCCGGTGGCACCGCGCCGCTGACGCTCCGAGTCGCCGGGGGACCCGCAGCTCACTCCGTCCACCGACATCGTCCCTTTGGGAACGGCCGGGGGAGGGGTCCTTCCGGCAGGGAGCCGGGCGGCTCCGCGCGCCAGGGGAGCGGCGGAGCCGCCCGTTGGACCACGACGCCACATGAAAGCGGCGTTCATTACTCAACTGCGACGCTCACGGCCGGTCCGGGCGCTCCAGACGCCGCAGCGCCCGCACCAGGGCTTCGACGCCCGCCTCGGCCTTCGAGCGGGGACAGCCGACGTTGAGCCGTACCCGCCCGGGTGAGCCGTAGGCCGCCCCGGGCATGACCGCCACCCTCTCCACCTCCACCAGCTCGCGCTGCAGCTCATCGTCGTCGACGCCCAGCGGACGCAGATCGATCCACGCCAGGTAACCCGCCTGCGGGGGCCGCCAGTCGAGACGCGGGAACGCCTCGCAAAGACGGTCGGCGACCATCGCCAGGTTGCCCGAGAGATACGTCCGCAGCGCGTCCAGCCAGGGCGCGCCCTCTCGGTAGGCCGCGATGTGGCCGACCAGTGACAGCACCGCGGGAGAGGAGAGTCCGTCCGCCTCCTTGAGCTCGCGCAGGTAGGCGTCGCGCGAGGCAGGGTCGCCGATGATGCCGTAACCGCCCGTCAGTGCCGGGATGTTGAAGGACTTGGACGCCGAAGTGACCACGGCCCAGCGGCCGTCACCGCCGTGCCGGACCCAGGGGCGGTGGACGTGCGGGGCGTGTGCCAGGTCGGAGTGGATCTCGTCGGCGACGACCGCGACGCCGTGCCGTGCGCACAGCCGGGCCATCCGGTCCAGCTCACCGGCCGACCACACCCGGCCCGTCGGATTGTGCGGCGAACACAGCAGCAGCACGGCCGTGTCGGGCAGCGCCAGGAGGCGTTCCAGCTCGGCCCAGTCGTCCAGGGGGCACTCCAGGAGCCGCCGGCCGCTCGCCGACACGGTCTTGGGGAACGCGTCGTACATCGGGGTGTGGGTCACGACCCCGTCGCCCGGTCGCGACCACAGACGCAGCAGCCGCGAGATCTGGTAGACGACGGACGGTGCGTAGACGACCGACTCGGGATCCACGTCCGTGCCGTGCCGCGACGCGTACCAGTGGACGATCGCGGAGAGGAAGTCGTCCTGGCGCCAGCGCGAGTAGCCGAGCACCCCGTGGTCCAGACGGCCGCGCAGCGCCGCCAGTACCTCGGGGGCGGTCTCGAAGTCCATGTCGGAGATCGTGAACGGCAGCAGGTCCGGCACGCCGAAACGGTCCTGGACGTAGTCCCACTGCGTGCACCAGGTGCCGCGCCGGTCCACCGGCGTGTCGAAGTCGTACGGCGCGGGAGCGGGCGCATGGGCCGGAGCGCCGTGGGACGGGTGCGGGGCCATGGTCAGCCCACCGGGATCATCGTGGCGAGGGCGTCCTTCACGGACTGGACCTGCGGGCCGATGACGACCTGCACGTTGTGACCGTCGAGTTTGATGACACCCACCGCCCCCAGCTTCTTCAGCCGTGCCTCGTCGACCCGTCCGGCGTCCGCCACCGTCATGCGCAGGCGGGTGATGCAGTTGTCCAGGGACTGAATGTTGCCGGCGCCGCCGATCGCGTCGAGCATGGCGACGGCGTCGTACTTCCCCGCGACCAGCTCGCGCGCCGGCTCGGGAGCCGCCCCTTCCCGGCCCTCTTCCCGCGCCCCGTCCTGCTCCTCACCCTGCTCCTCACCCTGCGCCTCGTCGTGCGCGTCGTCCGTCGGCGGGTCCTCGCGGCCGGGCGTCCTGAGGTCGAAGCGGGTGATGGCCCAGCGGAACAGGAAGTAGTACCCGGCGAACCACACCGCCGCGATCACGGGCACCAGATACCACTTGGTCGACGAGCCCTGGAGCACACCGAAGACGAGCCAGTCGATGACGTTGCCGTCCGTGTTGCCGATGAAGACGCCGAGCACGGCCGCCGTGAGGAAGCCGAGGCCCACGAGGACCGCGTGGATGGCGTAGAGCCACGGGGCGACGAAGAGGAACAGGAACTCCAGCGGCTCCGTGATGCCGCCGACCACGCAGGCCACGACGCCGGACACGAGCAGGGCCTTGATCTCCGGGCGCATCCGGCGGTTCGCGCAGTGGTACATCGCGAGCGCGGCGCCCGGAAGGCCGCCCAGGTAGACCGCCATCTTGCCCTGGGACAGGAAGTGCGTCGCGTCGGTGACCGCGGTGTCGGGGGCCGCCGAGCAGTCCAGCTGGGCGTAGAACAGGTTCAGGGCGCCGGAGACGTGTTCGCCGCAGACCGCCCCCGAACCGCCGACGTCCGTGAAGCGGAACATGGCGACGAGGATGTGGTGCAGGCCGATCGGGCGCAGCAGCACCTCGCCCATGCCGAAGAAGAACGGCCCGAAGACGCCGGTGTGCCCGATGCCGCGGCCCACCGCGTTGATCCAGCCGTTGAAGGTCGGCCACACCAGCGGGATGAGCAGCCCGAGCACGCTCAGGACCAGGGCCGAGACGATCGGCACGAAGCGCAGGCCGCCGAAGAAGGCCAGCGCGTCGGGCATCCGCTGCGTGCGGAAGCGCCGGTGGAGCAGGCTGACGACGATGCCGACGGCCACGGCGCCGAGCAGCCCGGTGTCGATGGACTGCACGCCCAGCACGTCGGCGATGCCGTAGTGCCCGATCGCCTTCTCGTCCTCGAAGTCGACGCCCTTGGCGGTGAGGTAGAAGTTCACCGCGAGGTTCATGGCGACGAAGCCGACGAAACCGGAGAACGCGGCCACGCCCTTGTCCTCGCGGGCGAGACCGAGCGGGATCGCCATGGCGAACAGGACGGGCAGGAAGGTGAAGGCCACCAGACCCGTGTTGGCCATCCAGGTGAAGACGAGGTGGAAGCCCTCGCCCTCCAGAAAGGCAACGTTGTCAGTGACCGCGTCGCTGGACAGGGAGGAGCCGATGCCCAGCATGATGCCGCAGAACGCGAGCAGGGCCACCGGGAGCATGAACGTCTTGCCGAGCCCCTGGAGGAATTCCCAGAGTGCGGCCTTGGTCTTCTGCATGTGTACGGAACTTTCGGGCCTGGGGGACGGACCCGTCCGCTCGCCGTGGCGGAGCGGGACGGGCCGGCGGGCAAACCGGTGGCGGAGGCAGATCGAGGGGGCGGCCCGTCCCGTGCGCGCCGCCCGGGGATCGCCCGGTG
Source organism: Streptomyces sp. NPDC093065 (assembly GCF_044754585.1). Classification (NCBI taxonomy): domain Bacteria; kingdom Bacillati; phylum Actinomycetota; class Actinomycetes; order Kitasatosporales; family Streptomycetaceae; genus Streptomyces; species Streptomyces sp. NPDC093065. The sequence continues at coordinate 464,531 of NZ_JBIVPJ010000003.1, forward strand.
ACCGCACGAAGCAGGGCCGTTCCGCCGCGGGGATCACATCACAGCAGGTCGCCGGCTGTCCATGGCTGCTCCCGCCACTCGTCCGCGGATCCGACGCCGTCGCCTGCCGGCTTCCACAACGCCGTTTCGCGGGAGCGGAGTTGAGATATTGGCGTGGCGCAGGAGGCGGTGGCGTCCCAAGTGGCGTGAGTCCGGCGTCGGCCGGGGAGGATCCAGCCCTGCACCCGTCCCGTCACCTCCCGCCGGAAGGCAGGCACCGATGCACCCTCTCCTCGCCCGCACACTCTCCGCCGCCCGGGCGCCCCTGGCACGGGGCGTCGCGGCCACCCTGGCCCTCACCCTCGCGTCCTCCGTCCTCGCCGCGTCCGCGAGCACCGCCGCCGCTCCCGCCGGCACCGGGGCGGACCGTCGTCCCGGGAACAACGCCTGGTTCACGTCCTGGGCCGCCTCACAGCAGAATCTCGCGCCCACCCCGCTGCGGGACCAGTCGATGCGCATGATCACCCACCTGAGCCAGGGCGGTGACGCGGTCCGGATACGCGTCCAGAACACCTTCGGCGAGAAACCCCTCACCGTCGACGCGGCGACCGTGGCGCACAGCGACGGCGAGGACGCCGCGACGCGGGGGCGCCCGCGTCCCGTCACGTTCGACGGCCGGCGCCGGGTGGTCGTCCCGCCCGGCGGTGAGGTGTGGAGCGACACCACCGTGCTGCGGACCGCGGCCCAGGACGACGTCGCGGTGTCGCTCTCCGTCTCCGGCACGGTGGCCCCGGGGCGGCACGACAGCGCCTTCCGCACCAACTACCTGACCCCGCCCGGCTCGGGCGACCACACCGCCGACCCGGACGGCACCGCGTTCACCGAGACGACCGGCTCGACCCTCCTGGTGAGCGCGGTCGACGTGCGCAACCCGCGCCTGCGGGGGAGTCTCGTCGCCTACGGCAGCTCGGTGGTCGACGGGACCGGGTCGACGAACTGCGGACCGGACTGCAGCCGCCCGGGAGCCGACCTGAGGTGGACCGACGACCTCGCCCGGCGCATCACCGCCGAACTGCCTCCCACCCGGCAGTTCGCCGTCGCCAACGCGGGCATCGGCGGCACCACCAGCGCCGCCACCTGCCCGGGCATCGGTGAGCCCGTCCGCGGCCTGGACGCCGCCGCGCGGCTGGAACGCGACGTGCTGGCCCTGCACGGGGTCACGGGGGTCCTCTACTACTACGGAACCAACGACCTCCCGGCCGGCTGCGGCGCCGCGCAGATCGAGGCGAGCTACCGCGAGGTCTTCCGGCGGCTGCGGGCCGCGGGCATCAAGGTGTACGTCACGCCCATCACCCCCCGCCCGGGCTACACCGACCAGCACAACCGCGACCGGCACGCCGTCGGCACGTTCGTCTCGACATGGAACAGCTGCGCCGGCACCTGCGACGGGATCCTCCCCTTCGACCAGGTACTCGCGGACCCGGTGCACCCGAACAGCATCCACCCGCCGTACGACACCGGTGACGGCGTCCACGCGAACATCGCCGGCCAGCAGGCGCTCGCCGACATCGTCTCGCTCCCGATGCTGGCGGCGTCGGCCCGCCGGTGACCCGCCGGCCCGGGTCATGAACTCCCGGGCGGGCGCAGGGCGTCGACGACGAGGTCGAGCAGGCGGTGCGTGCGCTCCGGCTCGTCGTCGGCGGCCGTCGAGAGGAACACGCCGAGCAGCATCGCGGTGACGTCGTCGGGTGCCACGTCCGCGCGCAGCGAGCCCGCCCGTACCCCGGCCGTGAGCATGGTGGCGATCGCGGCCGTGATGCGCTCGCGGGTGGCCGGCGTCGCGAGGCGCCCCGTGGCCCAGGCGCTGTGCAGGGTGTTGAGCATGGAGCGCTTCGTCGCGACGAACTCCGCGTAGCGCTCCATCCACGCGCGCAGGGCCCGCTCGGGCGGCAACTCGTCGAGCAGCGTGGCGGCGCCGGCCGTCACGTCGTCCAGCTCGGCGGCGTAGACGGCCTCGACCAGGGCCTCGCGGGTGGGGAAGTGGCGGTAGAGCGTGCCGATGCCGACCCCCGCCTCGCGCGCGATGCCCTCCATGGGGACGGCGTCGTCCGCGGCCGTGAACGCGGCCCGCGCGGCGGCGACGAGCTTCTCGCGGTTGCGCCGCGCGTGCGCGCGCAAGGGGCGGTCGGCGTGGGGCGGCCGTCCTGGCTCAGCGGCGGCGGCCGGTCTCGGTTCCTGGTCCGGGCTCAAAGCGGAGGGACCTCCGGTAGTGCTACAGTCGTAGAAGCGGAGGTTCCTCCGCTTCTGTCATCTTCTCACGAGGACGGACTTCCCATGACGTCAACCGGTACCTCCTCCTCTTCCCGCGTCCCGGACGACGGCGCCCCGCGCCCCGGCGGTACGGGACCGCTCGGCGGCCGCACCGTCTCGCGGATCGGCTACGGCGCGATGCAGCTCGAACGCCTGCGCTCCGACCGTGCCGCCGCCGTCGACCTCGTACGCCGCGCGGTGGACCGCGGCGTCGACCACCTCGACACCGCCCAGTTCTACGGCGACGGATTCGTCAACGAGGTCGTCCGCGAGGCGCTCGGCCCCGCGTACGACGTCGTCGTCGTGAGCAAGGTCGGGGCCGACCCCGACCCCGGCGGCCCCCTCCCGCTGCGCCCCGCGCAGCGGCCCGAGGAACTGCGCGCGAGCGTCGAGGACAACCTCAGGAGCCTCGGCACCGACCGGATCGCGGTCGTGAACCTCCGCCGCCTCGACACCGGCCCCGGCCTGCGCGCCGAGGGCGACCAGGTGGTGGACCTCGACGACCAGCTCGCCGTGCTGACCCGGCTGCGCGACGAGGGCAAGATCGGCGCGATCGGTCTGAGCAGCGTGACCGCGGACGGGCTGCGCCGGGCCCTTCCGGCGGGCATCGTCTGCGTTCAGAACGCCTACAGCGTCGTGAGCCGCGGCGACGAGGACATGCTCGGGCTGTGCGCCGCCGAGGGCATCGCCTGGGTGCCGTACTTCCCGCTCGGCGGCGCCTTCCCCGCCATGCCCAAGGTCGCCGACGAGCCCGCGGTGCACACCGTCGCGCAGGCCCTCGGCGTCACGCCGGCCCAGGTGGGCCTCGCCTGGCTGCTCCACCACGCCCCGAACGTGCTCCTCATCCCCGGCACCGCCGACCCCGACCACCTGGACGCGAACCTCGCGGTGGGCGGCATCGCCCTGGACGAGTCGTCCCTCGCCGCGCTCGACGCCGTGCGCAGTCGCCCCGCGGACGTGCGGCTCGGCTGACGGCGGCGGTCCTTCCCAGCGGATGCCTTCGCCCCGGCGGGTGCGCCGAGGGATGTGTCCTCACGGGTGTCACAAGGTGCGCAGGCCGCGGTCCGCGAAGGCGACGAGCCACTCGAAGCTCTCGTCGACGTCGGTGCTCCACTGGAAGCCGTCCGAGGCCTGCAGCGTGGCGAAGCCGTGGAAGAGGCTGCGGAGCAGACGCAGGGCGTGGTTCACGTCGCGGTCGTCGATGTCGTAGCCGCGCAGGACCGCGGTGAACGCGCCGAGCAGCCGCTGTCCCGCGGCGGCCAGGGGGTCCTCGGGTCCCGACGGCTTCTGGCCGATCGTCGCGGCGTACCGGCCGGGGTGCTCCAGGACGAAGGCGCGGAAGGCCCGCGCCGCGGCGGCCAGGGCGTCACGGCCCGCGTACCCCTGCACCGCGCCACCGACCGCGTCGGCGGCCTCCTCCAGGGCGCGGACCGCGATCCGCCGGTTGAGGTCGTCCTGACCGCTCACGTGCTTGTACAGGGAAGGGGTGCGTACGCCGACGCGCTCGGCCAGCAGGCCCATCGTCAGGTTGGCGAAGCCCACGTCGTCGGCCAGGGCGGCACCGGCCGCGACCACGGCCGCCGGATCCAGGCCCGCCCTAGGCACGGGCGGCGTCCGAGCGGAGGAAGGCGAGCACGAGCGAGACCACCTGGTCGGGGAACTGGTCGTGCGGGTAGTGGCCGGCGCCCTCGATCATCTCCAGGCGGCCGAGCCCGGACGGCAGGGCGTCGACGACCGCCGAACCCTCGGCCTGCGGGTCGGCCCAGTCGGGGTCGAGGGTACCCATCACCACCAGGACCGGGCAGCGGACGTTTCCGAGCTGCGCGCCGGCGTCGGTCGGCGCGCTGCGCCCCATGTCCTGCATGGCCTTCATCCGGCCCGGCTCGCGCAGCCGGGTCTCGATGCGGCCGAGCCGTTCGGCCCAGTCGGCGGGCTTCACACCCGGGTAGGCCAGGTCGAGGTACGAGCGCCACAGCGGCAGACTGCCGAGGACGCCGGCGCCGAGCAGCCGCAGCATGCCCTTTCGGAACCGCTTGACGCGCAGGTCGCCGAGGCGGACCGACTGCTTGCGGGTGAACGGCGCCAGCTCGACGACCGCGGAGACCAGTGAGGGCTCCAGGGCCGCGGCGATGGTGGCCGCGCCGCCCGAGACCGAGTGGCCGACCAGTACGGCCGGGCCGCCCAGGTGGCGGATCAGGGCGAGCAGGTCACCGGCGATGGCGGTGCGGCTCCAGGCCGGCCAGTCCACGCTCGACTCGCCGCAGCCGCGCAGGTCCACCGCGGCGACGCGGTGGCCGGCGGCCACCAGGTGCGGGATCACGGCACGGTACGCGGCGCGGCTGTCCCCCATGCCGTGCGCGAGGACGATCAGCGGGCCCGACCCCGTCACCTCGTACGCGATCGTGCCGCCGTCGACAGCAAGGTACTCGGTCATGTCTCACTCCCCAGTCGGGCTAATGGCGTTAGCTAAAAGCTACTGCCATTAGCCATCGCTGTCAACGGCGCGTCCGGAGCGCTCAGCCGGCGGGTGTGCGTCGTCCTGCCGCGCGTTGTACGGCCGATTCCACCTCGTGGTGCGGGGCGCCCGTCTCGTCGGCGTAGGCGGCGATACCCCGGGCGAGGGCGGCGGTGGCGTCGGACCAGACGGCCAGGGCGACCGTGGCGTTCTCGCCCCTGTTGCTGCGGTAACGGTTGTCCGCGGCCTCCACGGCATGCATGAGTTCGATGAGTCGTCTCGGGATTTCCATGGTCCAAAAGCGTAGGGCGGCACGGCGTGCGCTCCGGTGTCTCGTCGAGCGGCAGTGCTCTCGACGAGGGCACTCGTCTTTGCCCCCGCCGGTGCCCATACGGCCAGGCGGCGCCACGGGCCCGCCGGTGCGGGGGAGACGACGCCGGCCCGCGGATGCCGTGGGGGTGGTGGTCGGCCTGTGCGTGGGCCGCCCGGTCCCTCGACCGCCGGCCGCGGCAGACCCGGAACCGGCATCAGGGCGCTGAGCGACAGTGGCGTCCCCCGCTTCCCTGCGCCACCGTGCGAGATCGTTTCGGGCAGCGATGGTGTGGGGCTGCGAAACAGCACCCCACGGGCGCCGGGCCGGCCGCGCGAATCCGGGTCTGGTTCGTCACCCGGTACTGGGCACGGGTGTCGCTCCCCCGGGGTTGACCTTGCGTGGACGCGCCGGTTACAACGTGGGAACGCCATGACAGTAAGCGGTTGCTGGGAGGCGGTGCCGGCACCCGCGCCCCCGGGCCCGGCCGCCCCCGGCGAGGAAGAGGACCACGCATGACGCTCTCACTCACCCATGTCCACGGCGACCGCGTCCGCGTGGCCCACGGGGCGGCCGGCACCGAGTTGTTCTCCTACGTGTACCGTCCCGAAGCCGACTGGGAGGCGCCCAAGCCGTACCTCCACCCGGTCCGGACCCTGTCCGGCGCACTCGTCACGGACTACCGGCCCAACGACCACCGCTGGCACAAAGGCCTCCAGTTGACCGCCTCCCACCTGTCCGGACAGAACCTGTGGGGCGGCAACACCTACGTGCACGGCGAGGGTTACCTCGCGCTGCCGGAGAGGATCGGCTCGATGGCCCACGTGGCCTTCGAGGAGGCGGGCGCCGAGGGGGACCGCGCCGTCATCGCCGAGAAACTGACCTGGCACCCGCACGGCGGCGGACTGTGGGCCGAGGAGGAGCGCCGCATCGAGGTCCGCGACGTCGCCCCGGACCGCGGCAGCTGGACGCTCACCTGGACCTCTGCGGTGACCAACCGGCGTGCCGAACCACTGCGGTTCGGCAGCCCGACCACCCACGGACGCCCCGCCGCCGGATACACCGGACTGTTCTGGCGCGGTCCGCGCGCCTTCCGCGGCGGCCGGGTCATCACCCCGGAACCGGCCGAGTCCGGGGCGTCCTCCTCGTCCGCCGGGTCACCCGAGGGCGACCCGATGGGCTCCCAGTCCCCCTGGCTGGCCTATGTCGGCGAGCACGACGGGCGGGACGGCCATGCCACGCTCGTCTTCGAACACGCCCCCTCGAACGACCACTTGGGCGAGAAGGGCGCCCACCCGGCGCACTGGTTCGTGCGCAGCGCCCCCTTCGCCGCCGTCGCGCCGTCCTGGGCCTTCCACGAGGAACTGGTGCTGCCCCCCGGCGAGACCCTCGCCCGGACCTACCGCGTGGTCGTGGCCGACGGCGCCTGGGACCGCGCACGGATCGCCGCTCACCTGGAGGGACTCGCATGGTGAGCCCGACGTACCACGGTTTCCCCGCCGCCGTGGGCGTGTCCCGCCTGACCGTGTACGACTGGCCGACCGTCGAAGGGCTGCCCGGCGGCGGCACACCCCACCTGCACCTCACGTGCAGCGAGGGGTACGTCGTCACCGCGGGCCGGGGCGCGGTGCAGACCCTCACCGCCTCGGGCTTCGAGGAGACGGCCCTGGAGCCCGGCACGGTCGCCTGGTTCACGCCCGGCACGATCCACCGCCTCGTCAACGACCGGGGCCTGGAGATCACCGTCGTGATGCAGAACAGCGGCCTGCCCGAGGAGGGCGACGCCGTCCTCACCCTGCCCCAGGACCTGCTCGCCGCCCCCGCCGCGTACGCCGACGCGGTCCGCGTTCCCGCCGACGTGCCCGAGGCCGAGCAGGCGCGGGCCGCACGGGCCCGCCGCGACCTGGCGACCAGGCGCTTCCTCGAACTCCGCGAGGCCACCGAGAACGGCGATCCGGAACCGCTGGCGGCGTTCCTCCGGGCCGCGGCCGATCTGGCGCGGCCCCGGCTGGACGCGTGGGAGCGGCGATGGCGAGAGGGCGCGCACGCCGCCTCGGAGGCGACGCGGGCCCAACTCGGCGCCCTGCGCGGCACGGACGACACCCACCTGACCGCCGCCCGGGTCTCCGCGACCGGACCCGCGGCACGCGGACGCTTCGGCATGTGCGGCAGGCTGGCCGTCTACCCGGGCCTCTGATGCGTACGACCGCTCCCGCTCGGGGACGGCCGGTGTGAAAGGATCCCGGGTCCATGGGTGAAGCGACTGAAGCGACTCGGACCCCTGTGGTCCTCTCCGGGTACGGCCCGGTCGGGCAGGCGTTCGCCGACCGGCTGGCCCGGGACGGCGCGGCGCTCGCACGCCGTCACGGCGTACGGCCGCAGGTGGCCGCCGTACGCGCGAGCGCGGCCCAGTGCCGCCCGGGCCCCGACGGTTCGGTGCCGCCGCGCCCGCAGTGGGGTCCCGCCGGGCCGCTGGACGAGACGCTCGACCACACGGGCGCGCGCGTGTTCGTCCAGGCCGTCCCGTCCTCGCCCGAACTCCGGCAGCGTGCGGCGGAGGAGGCCCTGACCGCACTGCGCCGGGGAGTGCACGTGGTGACGGCCACCAAGAGCCACCTGCTCACGCACTGGCGGGAACTGGACGGGGCAGCCCGGTCGGGCGGCAGCATGATCAGGATCTCCGGGGCCACCGGTGCGGCGCTCCCGGCGGGCGACCTGGCGCGCACGTCCCTGCGCGGCCTGGACTGCCGGACGATCCGCGCCTGCCCGAACGGTACCGTCACCTACGTGCTCGACCGCCTCGCCGGAGGCGACACGTTGGACGACGCGATCCGTGCCGCGCGGCTCCGGGGCATCGCGGAGGCCGACCCCACGGCGGACCTGTCGGGCGAGGACGCCGCCACCAAGGTGCGGCTGCTGGCCGCACTGGCCTGGGGCTGGGACCCGTCGGAGGTACGCGTGCGGGCGGAGCCGGTCGACGGGGCCACCGCGGGCCGGGCCCTGGACGCGGCATCCCGTGCCCGTCGGCTGCGGGCGGTCGCCGGTGCGTCGGCGGACGAGCCCGGCGTCGTGCACGTGCGCCTGGAGGAGACGGCGGCGGGGGACCCGCTGCACGCGCTGACCGGCCCCGAGAAGGCCGTGGTCTTCGGCTGCCCCGACGCGGGTGACGTGACCGTGAGCGGCGGACGGTCCAGCCCGGTGGGAGCGGCGCTGGCCCTGGTGAGGGACACCGTCGAGGTCACCGCCCCGCGCACGGGCTTCCACTGAAGCGTGGCTTCGGCGACCTCGGCCGCGGGACGCTCAGGGCACGGTGATCACGGTCTTGCCTCGGGCGTGGCCCTCCTCGACGTGGCGCACCGCCTCGGCCGCGCCGGTCAGGGCGAAGGTCCGGCCGACCACGGACGTGAGCTGACCGGCCTCGACGAGCGCGGTGACGGCGAGCAGATCCTCGTGGGCCGGCCCGTCCGGGACCGCCGGCAGGATCGGGCGCAGCCGGTGCCGCGTGACCGCGTTGACCGCCGCCACCTTCGCCATGGCGCCGATGGCCCCGAACACGCGGCCCGGTGAGCCGCCGCCGTTGGCCACCAGGACGCCCGCCGGGGCGAGCGCCCGGCGCAGCCGGCCGAGCGGGTGGTTGCCCACGTTGTCGAGGACGACGTCGTAGCGCTCGCGCCCGTCGGTGAAGTCCTCTCGTGCGTAGTCGAGGACGTGGGCGGCGCCCAGTGAACGCACCAGGCCGGCGTTGCGGGCGCTGCACACTCCGGTGACCTCCGCGCCCAGGACCGCCGCGATCTGCACGGCGAAGGTGCCCACCCCGCCGCCCGCCCCGTTGACCAGCACCCGCTGCCCGGACCGCACCCGGCCCACGGTCCGGATGCCGCGCAGGGCGGTCACCGCGGCCATCGGCAGCGCCGCGGCCTGCTCGAAGGCCAGACCCGCGGGCGTGGGCACCAGCAGCGACGCGGCGGTGCACGCGTACTCGGCGAAGGCTCCCGGACAGAAGCCCAGCACCGGATCGCCGGGAGCGAACCCCCGCACGTCCGCGCCGGCACTCTCCACCACCCCGGCCGCGTCGATCCCGGCCACCCGGTGCTTCGGCCGGGTCAGTCCCATGCCGCCCGACAGCCGCGCCGCGTACGGGTCCCCGCGCAGCATGTGCCAGTCGTAGGGGTTCACCGCGGCGGCGTGCACGCGCACCAGCACCTGACCGGCCCCGGCGCGGGGCCGGCCGACGTCGCACAGCCGCAGGCTGTCCGGCGGGCCGAACCTCTCCTGGACCACTGCCTTCATCGCCCTGCACCATCCCCTCGGGGGCCCTCCGGCCCGATCGCGGGTCGCGCGGTGAGGGCACCGTAGGGGCACGGCCCACCCCCGTCAATGGCTCTGCCGGGCGTCCGGCTTCACGCGTCGCCTCCTCGGCGCACCTCGTACTCCAGGTGCGTGGCGTTCGGCGTCGCCGTCGCGCTCCGGGGGACCAGTGCGCGCGGCGTCCCGCCGGTGAACAGCGGTGTTCCGGAGCCCAGCACGACCGGCGCGAGGTGCAGCGACAGCACGTCCACCAGCCCGGCGTCGAGCGCCGAGCCGATCAGGGCGCCACCGCCCATCAGGACGACGTCGAGGTCCCTGCCGCGGTCCGCCGAAGCCGCCTCGGCACGCTCGCGCGCGACGGCGACGGCGTCGGGCAGACCGGTCGTGACGAACGTCCAGTCGAGACCGGTGAGCCGGACCGATTCCGGCTCCGAGCCCGTCACGACGACGAACGGGGGTTTGCCTACCTCGGCGGCGCCGTAGCCGACGGTGTCGTCCCAGCCGCCCGGCCCGTCCACGATGTCGAAGAGCCGGCGGCCCAGGACGACGGCGCCCGAGCGGGCGGTCGCCTCCCGCACGATCCGCCGTTCCCCGGGATCGTCGGAGAACGCCCAGACGTGCAGCGCCTCGCCGCCGGTGCCCAGACCGTTGTGCGGGTCGGGGCCGGGCCCGGTGACGTAGCCGTCCAGGGAGAGCGAGATGTCCGCGACGATGTGAGTCATGAAGGGTCGACCCCGTTCGCCGCCCGAATTCATCGCTGCGGAGCGGGACAGGTGCCGGTTCCGGCACCCCAGACGTGCACGGCTTTCGTACGTTTCACAGGCGTCGCGAGTCTCCTGTTCAACCACGTTCGATCCACGCTTCACCTGGAGTCGTCCGAATGCCTCGGTTCAGCAAAGTCGTTCCCGTGTTCAAGGTGCAGGGGTACCTTCGCGAGTGCCTGGACTCGGTTCTGGGGCAGTCCTGCCGGGAGATCGAGGTGATCGCCGTCGACGACTGCTCCCCCGACTCCCGCGGCGCGATCATCGACGAGTACGCCGCACGCGACGACCGGGGTCAAGGTCCGTGCACCTGCCGGAGAACGTCGGCCTGGGGCGGGCGCGCAACGCCGGGCTCGGGCACGCGCGGGGCGACTACGTCCTCTTCCTCGACAGCGACGACTCCTACACCCCCGGCCTGCTGGAGGCGCTGGCCGCCCGGCTCGACGCCGCCGGGGACCTGGACACCCTCGTCTTCGACCACGTCCGCACCTACTGGTGGGGCACGGGCGGCCGAAGCCAGACCGCGGGCCTGTCCGAGAAGGCGGGCACGGACGTCTTCCGCCAGCGCCGCCGGGGCGCGATCACGGAGCGCGTGGTGCGCCGCCTCTTCCTCGGCCAGAAGGCGGCGCCGGCGACAGTCCCGCTCGCGCAGCGCACCCCCGGCGGCCCTCGTCCGACCGGGATCCGCGGCGGCTCCGGAAGGGCTGCTTGCAGCCGTTCCCGGGGCCGGCCGTGCCGTTGGCCGCCCGGCGCGGGGTGCCCTCGCGCAGAGTACTTCCCATGACGACACCCGCACGGTCGCTCCGCTCCCTCGCCCGCACCCGGGCATCCCCTGACGGCGAGGAAGTCACGTACTGGTGGTCCGGAAGCGTGTACTCCCGAGCCCCCGACGAACCCTACGAGCGCCTCTTCGGCTCCGAGGGCGTCAGCGTCGCCCGCCCGGTCCACAGCACGGAGGACGGCCCGGACACCCACCGGCTGCTCAGCCGCGAGGCGGCCTTCTGTCCGGGCCCACCGACCGCCCCCCGGAGTTCGCCCGGGCCGCGGAGAAATGGAGCGAGCCGGACGAGAAGAGCTGGACCTACTGGCGCAGACCCGACCCGCCCGAGTGGGCGCGATGGCCCCGGGCCGGCGTTTTATGGTGATCCGATGCGATGTGTACCCAGATGGGTCCTGCTCTCGTCGGGATGCGCGCCCGTGCTGCTGATCGCGGGCTGGACCGGCGCGGCGCGATTCGAAGGGTCCTCCTACGACCCCGTCACCCAGACGATCAGCGTCCTGGGGTCCTACGGAGCCGCGGGGTTCTGGGTGATGACGGCCGCGTTCATGGCCCTGGGCGTCTGCCACCTGCTGACCGCCTGGGGACTGCGGCCGGCCGCCACCGCCGGACGCCTCGCGCTGGGCGGCGGCGGACTCGCCGCGCTGGTCCTGGTGGCGCTTCCGGCGCCCAGCAGCGGGGGCTCCCTGCGCCACGGAGCCGTGGTGGTGGCCGGGTTCACCCTCCTCGCGCTGTGGCCGGTGCTGGCCGTCAACGGAGGGCCGGCCGCTCCCTGGGCGCTGCGTCTGGCGCCCTCGCTCGTCGTGACGACCCTGATGGCCGCCGGCGGGGTGTGGTTCCTGATCGAGATGCGGCGGCACGGCGACGCCGGCGTCGCCGAACGCGTCGTGACGTCCTTCCAGTCGCTGTGGCCCTTCGTGGTGGCCGCCTCCTGCCTCCGCCACGCCCGGCGGCGGGCCTGATTCCCGTTCCCGGCAACGCTCACCGCCGCGCCAGCGCCAGCACACTCAGCCCGAACATCAGGACGCCCAGCGGAAGATGGACCGACGGGACGTGCGCGATGCCGAGGCCGACCTGCACCGAGGCGAGGACGAGGAAGCCGGTGGCCTGCCAGACCGGCGCGACCGGGCCCCCGCCGGGCTTCCACGCCAGCACCGCCGCGAGCACGTACAGCATCGACGCCCCGTACATCACCCGTGCCCCGGCGCTGTGCAGCGTCTCTCCGTAGGACGCGGTCAGCAGCAGCCCGGCGGAGACCGCCTGGAGGAAGATGGTCAGTGTCTGCAGTGCTATCGCTACGCGCAGGAACGAGAATCGGCGCTGCGCCGCCACCTGGGTCGCCATGCCACGGTCCCCTTTTCCACCCCGCAGGGCAGTGGATCGGTAAGGTCTCACCAGCCCGACGACACGGGGCGGTGAAAGGTAAGGCGAGGGGGCGGTCGGGCATGGGCACGGCTGGTACGAGCACCGACGACACGGTCGGCGAACGGCGTCAACTGATCAACGTCGCGTACCGGTTGCTCGGTTCGCTGGCCGAGGCCGAGGACGCCGTGCAGGAGGCCTACGCGCGCTGGTACGCGCTGCCTCACGCCCGGCAGGACGAGATCGTGTCCCCGGGCGCCTGGCTGACGACCGTGACCGGCCGCATCTGCCTGGACGTGCTCGGCTCGGCGCGGGCCCGGCGAGAGCGCTATGTCGGCGCGTGGCTGCCCGACCCGCTCCCCGACCACGCGGAGCGGGTCCACGGCCCCGGCACCGATCCCGCCGACCAGATGGTCCTGGACGAATCGGTGTCCATGGCCTTCCTCGTCGTCCTGGAGTCGATGACCCCCGCCGAGCGGGTCGCCTTCGTGCTGCACGACGTCTTCCGCTACCCGTTCGCCGAGATCGCCGGCATCCTCCGGCGGACCCCCGCGGCCTGCAAGCAACTCGCGGCTTCGGCCCGGCGCCGCGTGCGGTCCGAGCGGTCTCACGCGACGGCGACGACGGCAACGGCGACGGTCGTTCGGGCCGACCTGGTGCGGCAGGTCAAGGAGGCGTGGGAGGCGAAGGACATCGCGGCCCTGGTCGACCTCCTCGACCCGGCCGCCGTCATGACCACCGACGGCGGCGGCAGGGCCGACGCCGCCCTGCGCCCGATCGAGGGCGGCGCGCGCATCGCCCAGTACATGGCCGCCATCGCCGGGAAGGCCCCGGGACTCGAACTCCTGGAGCGGTCGGTCAACGGGGCGCCGGGCCTCGTGGCCCGGCGCGCCGGCGCCGTGCTGACCGTGGCCGCGTTCGAGGTCGCAGAGGGGCGCGTCACCCGCATCTGGGTGGTCCGCAACCCCGAGAAGCTGCGGCCGTGGGTAGGCTGACCGGATCAGGACCGGCGTACCGCGGCAGATGTGACAGATGTGGAGCTTCCGCCATGACCACAGCGCACGATCTGACGATCGTCTCCCTAGAGGTTCCCTCCGACCACCCGGTCGAGCGTGGCGACCTGTCGCTGGCCCTGGCCGGAGCCGAACTGATCGACCTGCTGGAAGCGGGGGCGGTCGTGCTGGACGGGCTCCGGCCGCGGCCCGGGTCGCCGACGCCGTCGGAGGACGCGCTCCTCGACGCGGCGGCCTCCCTGGCCGTCCAGGAACCGGCCGAGTCGGTGGAGGACTGGCTGTGGCGCCGGGGAGACGGCCTGGCGGCACGCTACCTCGCCGCGGCGGGCGCGGACGACGGAGGGGGCCGCAGACGCCCGCGATGGAACGCACGGCGCACCGCCGGCCGGCAGGCCCCGGTCCCCGCCGACGCGCCGGCGCGACGGCGTGCCGGCGACCGCTGGTCCGGCGGCGATCCCGTGCTGGTGGCTCTCGCGGCCGCGGTGGGCATCCGGCACGAGGCGGCCGATCAGGTGGCGGATCCGGAGGACGAGGGGATCGACGACGGGATCGCGGTCGTTCTCGCCGCCGTGAACGACGCGGTGGTGGAGCTGGCCGCCATCCGGCAGCGCCGCAGCATCGAGGAGGCTGCGTTCGACAACATCTGGCGCGGGTTGTGACGGCCGCGCGGGTCAGATGCGCCAGGAGCGGAGCGCCTCGGCCACGTCGTAGATGCTCAGCGGGGTCTCGCGGACCTTCCTGATCAGGTCGGACAGGGCCCCGTAGGGAGGGTCGATCCCCTCACCGGACTGGTCCATGTACTGGCCGGTCACGAAGGCCGCGAAGAGGCTGTTGCGGTGGGGGAGCGGTTCGAGACGCACGACGGTGTGCAGGAGGGCCGCCGCCCGCCAGGCGCTGTCGGGATTGGACGCGGCCAGGGTCGGCATGCGGGTCTTGTGGCGGGCCACCGCCGCGACCAGGGCCGAGTAGTCCGTGACCGACACGTCCTCGTTGTCGAGAGCGGCGTCCTGGACGTCCAGGAGCCAGGGGACATCGATGTACAGGGGCTCGCTCATCAGGCGGCGGTGACTCCCTCGCCCCGCTGGGACGGCGGGATCTCGTCCGGGAACGCCTCGTCGAACTCGGCGCGCAGCCGGTCCGCCCACGAGGCGGCGCCGGCGACGAACCGCTTGCGCTGTATCTCGCGTACACCGAGGTCGTGCATGTACTGCTTGAGACTCTTGCCCTCGGCCGCGGCAGCAGCGCGCACGCCTTCCATTTCTTCCTCGGTGAAGGTCACGTTGAGTGATGGCATACCGGCATGGTACCTACTCGGTACCTGACATGCGACCCACCGGACGGGAGAGGGCCGCCCGGCATGTCGACGCCCGCACCGCCAGGACGGTCGGCGAGGATTTCGCCGATCGCGGTCCCGGGAGCGCGCCCCGGGAGCAGGGAGGCAGTGGTGACGATCGAACGGGTCGGACTCGTGGTCCACGGCGGTCGCGAGGGCGCCGCGCAAGCGGCACGGGAGGTTCGCGAGTGGTGCGCCGAGAACGGCGTGGTCTGCACGGACATCGACGTGTGGAGCGGCGAGGGGCGGCGCAGCGCCCGGGAGGAGGTGGACGCGGCGGGCGACCCGGACCTCGTCGTCACTCTGGGCGGTGACGGCACCTTCCTGCGCGGGGCACGGCTGGCGGCGGAGAACGACGCGCTGATCCTGGGCGTGGACCTCGGACGGGTCGGATTCCTGACCGAGGTCCCCGCGCCGGCGGTGCGCTCCGCCCTCGACGCCGTCCGGGGCGACCACCTGGAACCGGAGAGCCGCCTGCTGCTCACTCTGCGTGCCTCCCGGCTGCTGGAGATCCCGGCGGAGATGGAGGCGCTCCTGCGGTACGGGCGGGGGCCGCTGCTGCCGCCCCCGCGGGTGCGTACCGACTGCGAGAGCGGAGACGAGTGGGGCATCCCCCTGAACGTCACGGCCCTGAACGACGTGGTCCTCGAAAAGCTCTCCAGGGACCGGCAGATCTCCGTGGGCGTCTACATCGCCGGCCGCCTGCTCGCCTCGTACTCCGCCGACGCGCTGCTCGTGGCCACACCGACCGGCTCCACCGCCTACAGCTTCGCCGCGGGCGGCCCGGTCGTCTCGCCCCGCGCGGAAGCCCTCGTCTTCACCGCGGTGGCCCCGCACATGACATTCGACCGCTCCGTGGTCACCGCACCGGACGAGCCGGTCGGACTGCGGATCCTCGAACGGTCGGGCCGGGCCGCCGTGAGCGTCGACGGGCAACTGCGGGGCGTACTCGATCCGGGCGACTGGCTCGGTGTCTACGCCGCCCCCCGCCGGCTGCGCGCCGTACGACTGGGGCCGATGGACTTCTACGGCCGGCTGCGCGAACGCATGCGGCTGACCGATGCCCCGGCCGCGGTCGCCGACGGCACGCCGGCCCCGCTGTGGCCCGTCAGCACGCCCCCACCCGGAGACCTCGCACACCTGGCGATGCCGTTCCCGGCGGCCGAAGGGGACTCCGCCGATCTTCTTCGCGAACAGCCGTAAACATCTGTCAACGGCGTACAACCCCCGAAGGGGAGCAAAGGTCTCAACTAGTGGCTTCAGCAACACCATGGGGAGGCCAGTCCATTCACGGATCGAGGTGCCATGAAGCGTTCCATGCAAGCCGTGGGGGCGACGTTGACGGCCGTCGGGGCCATCGGGGCGGGGTTGGTGGTGACGGCTCCCGCCGCCGGCGCGGCGACCGCCGGCGCGACAGCGTCGTACAACGGGGTCTGCGGCTCTGGCTACAAAGTGGTGAACTCCATGCCGATCGGCGCCACCGGCACGGTGTACCTCACCTACAACTCGTCCACGGGCAAGAACTGCACCGTGACCATCCGCGACAAGGCGGGCTCACCGACGTACATGGTGGCCTACGTGCGCAACATCGACAGTGGCGAGGACCAGTACGACGAGGGTGACTACCGGTCGTACGCCGGACCGGTGTACGTGTCCGCGCGCGGCGCCTGTGTGGAGTGGGGCGGCGTCATCGGCAGTCTCCAGGCCTGGAACTACGGTTCCAACTGCGGGGCACTCGCGGCCAGGAGCCCGCAGAAGGACTGGTTCGCCGGCGAGCGGTGAGGCGTCACCGGAGACCGGCCGGGGGTTCCGCCGCCGCGGGGCGGAACCCCCGGCCGTGTCGTGCCCGCCTCAGGCCGGCCTGCGCCACACGGAGATGTGCTTCGCGGAGTTCTCGGTGAACGGGGTTCCGTCCCAGTCCCCGACGCGGCGCTCCAACTCGAGACCGGCGATGCGTGCCATCAGGTCCAGCTCCGCGGGCCAGGCGTACCGGTGCCGGGAGTCGGCGCGGCGGTAGGTGCCGTCGTCCGGGTCGCGGGTGAAGTGGTTCGAGACGAGGACCTGTTCGACCAGGTCGAAGGTGTCGAAGCCCAGATGACGCTCGGAGACGTCGAACGGCACCGCGACCTGTCCCGGCGGCAGGAACCGGAGCGGTGGCACGCCCAGCTCGATGACGAACCTGCCGCCGGGGCTCAGATGACGTGCCGCGTTGCGGAAGCACTCGACCTGCTCGTCCTGGGTGAGCAGGTTCGAGATGGTGTTGTAGACGAGGTAGACCAGGGTGAACTCGCCGGGGACGACGGTCGTGGCCATGTCCCCGAGGGTCACCGGAAGTGTCTCCTCGTCGGTCTTGCGCCGCAGGACCGCCGCCATGTGCTCGGAGAGCTCGATGCCCACCACCGGTACACCGCGTTCCCGCAGCGGGACGCCCACGCGTCCGGTTCCGACGGCGAACTCCAGTGCCCAGCCGTCCCCGGCGAGCTCGGCGAGGAAGTCGAGGGTCGGTCCGAGGACGGCGGCGGAGGCCATCCCGGTCTCGGCCTCCTCTGCGTCGTAGCGGTCGGCGGTCTCACGGGTCCACAGTTCGCTGCTCGTCACGGTCGGCGATTGTGCCGGGCGCGCAGGGGCACTGTCGAAGCCTTTTCGGCGGGGCGTCACCGCCCTTCGCGCAGCCGCAGCAGGTACGTCGCGGTCAGCGCGACCGCACGGTCCTCGTCCCCGGACAGCTCCACCAGGGCACCGCACGCCGTCGCACCGGGGATGCCGGCCAGCGCCTGGGTCAGCCGGCCGCGCGCGGGTGCCTCGGTGGTGTCCCGGGCGAGTCGGCCGACGAGTGCGTTCGCGATCCGGTCCGCCGTCTCGGGGCCGGCCGCCAGCACGCTCAGCGCGTCGGCGGCGTCGGTGTCGTTCCTCCCCTCAACGACCATGTCGACGAGCGTCGGGACCGCGTCGCCCACTCCACGCGTCCCGAGCGCCAGCGCCGCGTGTCCGCGAACCACGGCGTCCGGGCTGTCGAGGGCGTGCCGCAGCTGCCCGGCGGCCTCACCGCCGGGCAGTTCGGCGAGCGCCTTGACGGCACGCTCCCGCACCGCGGCCACCGGCGAGCCGAGGCCCTCCGCCAGCAGCGCCGCGGAGTCGTCGCCCGCTCGCGCCAGCGCCCACCTGAGAGCCCCGGCGACGTTGGGGTCCGCCTCGCTCAGCGCCGCCTCGACCAGGGCCTCCACCGGCACCGCGGCCTCGTGCACCGCGGAGAGGGCCGCGCGCTGGCGGGCGTCCGCGCTCTTCGACCCCAGCGCCTGGAGGAGCGCGACGACCTGGAGGACGTCCTCCCAGCCGGCCGGGCCCGCGGCATCGATCCGACGCAGCCGGGTGAGCAACTCCGTCTCCGCCGCGATGCGTTCGCGTGTGCGCCGGACGAGGTCGTCGACGAGTGCCGCGGGCGCGAAGCCGGGTTCGTCGAGCGCGCGACCGATCTCCCGCAGCGACAGCCCGAGCGACCGGAGACTCTCGACGTGGAAGATCCGCCGGATGTCGTCGCGGGAGTACTCCCGGTAGCCGGAGCCCGTACGGCCCGAGGGCCGCACCAGGCCGAGCGACTCGTAGTGCCTGAGCATGCGGGCACTGACCCCGGACCGTCGCGCCACCTCACCGATCAACACGTTCCATCGTCCCCCACGCCCGGCCCGCCCAGGGCCACGACGCGCTTCGCCTCCTCGATCGCCGACTCGAACCCGGCGTCGGGGTCGCGCAGCAGCCGTTGGGTGGCGAGGGCGTGCGCACGCACGGGCGGCGCCGGGGCGCTCGCCGCGGCCTCCAGCACCGGCACGGCCGCCTGGCCCAGCGCGACCAGGGCCCGGCTCAGACTCAGCTGCGTCTCCCGGTCGCCGCGCCCCAGTTGCCTCGCCAGCGCCGCGGCCAGCGCGGCCTCCTCGCCCTCGGGGACGAGCACGACCGCCGCCCGCCAGGCGCTGCGCGCCACCTCGTCGTCCGCGTCGGACAGCACCGCCGGTGTGATCGCAGGCCAGGCCCGCCGGTCACCGATCTTGGAAAGGGTGTGCAGCGCCTGACTGCGTGCCTGTGGGGGCCGGTGCCGCGACCGCACCTCACCGACCAGCCGCGGGAGCGTCGAGGACACCGGGTGGCGGGTGAGCGCCCAGGTCAGCATGTCGCGGACGAAGAACTCCGGCTCGACCGCGGAGCGTTCGACGAGCTTGTCCACGAAACGCGGCTCCGGCGCCGTGCCGGCCGCCAGGGCCGCCCGCAGCCGTACCGACGCCCGCTCGTCCTCCAGGCCCAGGAGCGCGCGCGTGGGATCCGAGTCCTGCCCCGTCATGGTCATCCGGACCACCTCCTCGGCAGGCAGTGAAGACCTTGTCACCGTGTGAAGGTCAAGGAAGTGGTGGTCGGAACACCGGGCCGCGGGAGAGGATGGGGCCATGACGGGAGAGAGTTCCTCGATCGACAGCACCAGACCCAGCATCGCCCGCGTCTACGACTACCTGCTCGGTGGCAAGGACAACTACGCGGTGGACCGGGAGATCGGTGACGTGTTCAAACGTGACCTTCCCGGTTCGGTGGCGATCGCCTTCGCCAATCGTGCGGCGTTGACCCGCGCGGTGGGGGAGATCGTGGCGACGACCGAGGTGCGGCAGTTCGTCGACCTGGGCAGCGGGCTGCCCACCGCAGACAACGTGCACCAGGTCGCTCAACGGCGGGTGCCGGACGCCCGGGTGGTGTACGTGGACACCGACCCCCAGGTGCTGGTCCACGGGCGGGCGCTGCTGGAGGAGAACGACCGGACGCGGGTCGTACCGGTCGACGTACGCGATCCCGAGGGGATCCGGAACCATCCGGACACCCGGGAACTGATCGATTTCGACCGTCCCGTCGCCGTCATGTTCAGCGCCGTCCTCCACCACGTCAACGACGAGGAGGACCCCGCCGGGATCGTCCGCTACTGGCGCGACCAAGTGCCGTCCGGGAGCCACTTCTTCGTCAGCCACTTCCGCTCCGGGAACAACCCGGAGACGGCCGAGGCCGAAAAGGTCCTCCAGGCGACGTTCGGCCGCGGCCGGTGGCGGACCGACGCGGAGATCGAGGCCCTGCTGGACGGTCTGGAGATCCTTGAGCCGGGGATAGTACCGGCGCCCCTGTGGCGCGCCGAGGCGGCCGGTACCGCGTGGAACGAGGGCGGCGAGCGGGAGTTGACCGTCTGGGAGCGCCTCATCGCCGCCGGGATGGCCCGGAAGCCGTAGCGCGGGCCGGGCGGGGCTCGGCCGAGGCGGAACTCGTTGCCCTCGACGTCCCGCACCATGACGCACGACTCGTGCGCGCAGTCGAAGGCGACTTGGAACTGCTCGACGGCCGCTCACGATCACCTGCTCACCGGTCGAGTGCCGTGACCAGTTCGTCCAGCCCGCCGAAGTGTCCGTCGAAGACGTCGGAGCCCGTCGGCGGATCCCCGACGGGGCGGTGGACGTACGCGGTCCGCATGCCGCTCGCCCGCGCGCCGCGAAGGTCCCAGGCGTGTGCGGCCACCATGAGCACGCGTTCCGGTGGACATCCCGCGGTGTCGACGGCGAGCCGGTAGATCTCCGGCGCCGGCTTGTAGGCGCGCACGGTCTCGCCGGACAGTGCCTGGTGCCAGCGCAGCCCGGCGTGCGCGTTGAGGTGCAGCAGGGCGGTGCGGCTGGCGTTGGAGAGGCCGAGCACCGGGAACCGCCGCGCGAGTCGTTCGAGTCCGGCGACGGAGTCGGCCCAGGGGAGCAGGCGCCGGCCCGCCGCGGCCATCCGGGCGACGGTCGCCGGATCACCGAGCCCCGCACGGTCGGCCACCAGCCGAGCGGCCTCCGCGTCGATGGTCTCGCTGGTGGCGTACGCGCGGTCCCCTTGCGCGATGCGCTGTTGCTCTCGCTCCACATGCCGCTGCCACCGGGCGAGCAGCTCGTCGACGGCCGCGTCGTCGGCCGTGGGCACCGCGTCGCGGATCGCCGCTCGGAGCCCGCCGGGCTCGTCGACCAGAGTGCCGAGGACGTCGAAGACGACGACCTCGATGTCGCGGATCTCAGCAGCCACGCTGTCTCCCTTTTCGCACGGTCTCCCTCTCGCATGTGTCACAGGCTCAGCAGGTGACGACCTCCCCGACCTTGCCGTCCGGATCATCACCTGTCAAGATGGTGACGTAAGTATCCTCTTCGCGAGTGGCGATCCGGCCCCCGGTGGGAAAGGGAGCTCTGGGACACCGTCGAGCGATTCACGGCACCCTTTGCCCAATGGCCCGAATCGGCTGTTATCAGGCCCGCGGGAGCGACTACGGTGGCCTCGACCCGAGGGTGATCGGTGGGGACCGCCCGCGAGCCGGGTGACGCGGGGGAGTGGACGAGAGCGTGGGCGAGTACCGCAGGTCCCCACGGGGCGGTGGGCGTGCGACCGGTCGGCCGGCGCCGGTGCTGCCGCCGTCGCTGCGCGTCTGGCTCGGGCTGATCGCGTCGCTCGCCGCGCTGGTGGTGGTCGTCCTCGGGGCCGTCCACGCCGGTGACAGCGAACCGGGTACGACGGACGCGCGGATCTGGGCGGCGGTGGACGGCGTGGGGCCGCCCTGGCGGCACGTCGCTCTGGCCACGGACTTCCTGGGGGAGCCCGTGGGAGCCGTGCTGCTGGCCGGGGCCGTCGTGACGGGCTGCCTGGTGTTGCGGCAGCCGAAGGCGGCGGTGTTCGTGGTGACCGGCGCCGGCCTGACCGTGGGGGCGACGACACTGCTCAAGCCCGTGGTGGGACGCACCATCCACGGCGACAACCTGTCCTACCCGAGCGGCCACACCGCCTTCCTCACCGCCGTCGCCCTCATGGTGTCGCTGCTCGCGGCCGGCCGGCTCCGCCTCGGCAGAGCGGCCGGCGTGGCGTTCGTGTTCGCCGCGGGGCTGGTGGGCGGGGCGGTCATGGGCTGGGCGCAGGTCGTCCTGGGATCGCACTACGCCACCGACACGCTCGGTGGCTGGTGCGCCGCGCTGGCGGTGCTGCCGGTGACCGCCTGGCTGGTCGACCGGACGGCCGACCGGCTGGCCGGCCGCGGAACGGTCCGCGGCTCCGGCCGGCCGTCCGAGTGGAGGGCCGACCGGGCGGACGACCGGAGGGCCGACGCCGGTCGGCAGGAGTGCCGCTGACGCCACGTCGGCCGGACCGTCCCCCCAGCCGTTCAGCCCTTCACGGCCGTTCCCCCCTCACGCCAGGCGGCGGAACACCGGCTTCACCGCCCGCCCGCCCATCCAGGGTGTGGGGTCGGCGGCGTCCAGCGCCTTGCGGTACACCGCACACGCCTGCGCCACCACGTCGACCGTCTGGTCGACGTCGGCCTCGCTGAGCGCGCCGCTCACCACGAACGAGGGGGCCAGCACCCCGCCCGCGAGGAGCCGGCGCAGGAACAGGGTGCGGTACTCCTGGGACGGCCGCAGGCGCTCGTCGAGGGTGGCGAAGACCAGGTTGCTGGCCCGCCCCCGGACGACGACGTGTTCGCCGACGCCCATACCGGCCGCCGCCTCGCGCACACCGGCGGCCAGCCGCTCCCCGAGAGCGTGCAGCCGTGCGGTGACGCCCTCCTCGACGTAGGTGGCCTGCACTGCCATCGCGGCCGCCAGCGCGTGCGTCTCCGCGCCGTGCGTGGTGGACAGCAGGAACACCCGCTCGCCCGAGTGACGCAGCCCGCCCCGCTCCATCAGCTCCCGGCGCCCGGCCAGCGCGGCCACGGCGAACCCGTTGCCCAGCGCCTTGCCGAACGTGGAGAGGTCGGGGACGACGCCGTACAGGCTCTGGGCGCCCGCCTCCGACCAGCGGAAGCCGGTGATCATCTCGTCGAAGACCAGTACACAGCCGTACCGGTCGGCCAGCGCGCGCAGCCCGGCGAGGTACCCGGGCGGCGGCTCCGTGTGGGTGGCGGGCTCGAGGACCAGGCAGGCGACCTCGTCCCGGTACCGGTTGAGCAGTTCCTCCGTGGCGGCCAGGTCACCGTAGGGGAAGGCCACGGTGAGTTCGTCGGTCGCCGCCGGGACGCCGGCGGACATCGGCGTGGTGCCGATGAACCAGTCGTCGACGGAGAAGAACGGATGGTCGGCGCAGACCGCCACCCGGGACCGACCGGTGACGGCACGGGCCAGGCGCACCGCGGCGGTGGTGGCGTCGGAGCCGTTCTTCGCGAACTTCACCATCTCGGCGGTCGGCACCGTCGCCAGGAAGCGCTCCGCGGCCTCGACCTCCACGACGGACGGCCGGACGAAGTTGCTTCCCCGGTCCAGCTCCCGCCGCACGGCCTCCGTCACCCGGGGGTGGGCGTGCCCGAGGCTCACCGACCGCAGGCCCGAGCCGTACTCGATGTACCGGTTGCCGTCGACGTCCCACACGTGGGCACCGCTGCCGTGGCTGATCACCGGGGCCAGGTTCTCCGGGTACTGGTCGTCGCCCTTGGCGTAGGTGTGCGCGCCCCCGGGGACCATGGCGTGCAGCCGCTCGTTCGCCCGGCGCGACCGTGGCAGACTCGGCTCTTCCGCGTTCACTTCGGGTCTCACCCTTCCCTGTGCTTGAGGACCTCGGCGAGGCTCGGTGCCCGCCGGTCCCGCTCGGACATCGAGGTGACCGGCAGCGGCCAGTCGATGGCGAGGTCCGGGTCGTCGAAGGCGATCGTCACGTCCTCGGCGGGATCGTGCGGGCGGTCGATCCGGTACGACACGTCGGAGGTGTCCGTCAGCGACTGGAAGCCGTGCGCGCACCCCGCCGGTATGTAGAGGGTCGCCTGCGTCTCGCCGGACAGCTCGAAGGAGGCCCGGCCCAGATAGGTCGGCGAGTGTGGCCGCAGGTCGACGACGACGTCGAAGATCCGGCCGTACGAGCACCGCACCAGCTTGGCCTCGCCCGCGCCGGAGCGCAGGTGCATGCCGCGCAGCACGCCGCGCACCGAGCGGGAGACGCTGTCCTGGACGAAGGCGGCCGGGTCGAGGCCCACCGAGCGGACCGCGTCGGCGTCGAAGGTGCGGCAGAAGAAGCCGCGTTCGTCGCCGTGCGGCGTGGGTTCGAACAGGTATGCCCCCGCTATCCGGGGAACTTCGGTCGCCTTCATGGTGTCTCCCGCGGGGCGTGGGTGGGGCCGGTCGCCGGGAACAGCGCCGCGGCCAGGTCGGTGAACTGCTGCTCGACGCGCCGGGCGACGGTCAGGTTCTGCTCGGACAGGGTCCGCCGCAGCCGAGCCGAATCCCGCTCCAGCTCGAGGAACTGTTCGAGCAGCCGGTCGGCGTCGGCCTCGCGGGCCGGGTGGCAGTAGTCGCCCATGCCCATCTCGGCCATGAGCGCGTCGCTCTTCGCCGAGTAGCTGAGGGCGAGCGTCGGCGTGCCGACCTTCAGCGCGCAGACGATGTTGTGGTACCGGGTCGCCACCACGCTGTCGGCACACGCCGTCTCCTTCATCAGGTCGGCCAGCGAGGCCGCCTCGGCGACGGTGACCAGCGGCGAACCCACCGCGTCGACGATCGCGGCGGCCACCGGCCGGTCCAGCTCGTCGCCGGTGAGCAGCCGGACCGGCCTGCCCTCCTCGACCAGCGCACGGACGAACCCCGTCGTCCCGTCGAGGTAGCGGCGGTGGATCTCCTCGGCCCGGTCGCGTTCGTCGTTGCTCCCGTGGAAGTCCATGACGCCGACGCAGACCGGGCCCGGCGTGCCCGCCGGCTCGTTCGCCGCCGGCGCCGGCAGGGCGAACACGAGGTCCCCGTAGACCTCGTCCCGCGCCGTGTTCACCCCCATCGCCCGCATCGCCTCGCGCGACTGGGTGTCCCGGTACGACCGGTACGCCGCCAGCCGCGTCGACCAGCGGGTCAGGATCCGGGTCGGCCGGTTGCCGATCGGGCCGGCGCCGACGCTGACCAGCGCGACGCGGGTGCCGAAGAGCCGGCCCGTCGCGCAGAGCAGGAACAGCGAGTACGGGAAGCCCCACGGCCTGAGCGGCAGCGTCGTCTCCAGGACGCCCGTGCCGGGCACGATCACCGCGTCGTGCCGGCGCACCCAGGCCGCGGTGCGGACGACGTCGACGAGTTTGCCCAGTGCCTTGGCCGCGACCGAACTCAACCCTGACGCGGTCCGGTACTCGCCGCGGTACCAGTTCAGCCGCGTCGCGGGTATCCCGTACCGGGTCGCGACGATCTCGGGTCCGCCGCACATCGCGTCCACCACGGCGTCGGGCCGCGCGGCGCGGAGCCGGTCGAGCACGGCCTCCAGCGATCCGTCGTTGCCGCTGTTGCCGGCGCCGAACAGGCCGAACAGGCCGATGCGCACCGGTGTTTCGTTGACAGTCATGCCTGCCTCTTCTCGCGGCCGGCGACGAGGGCGTCGACGGAGACGGTGAGCCGGCCCGGGCCGACGGGGGTGCGGTCCTCGACCCGCTCGCCGGCGCCGGGCCGGACGCGGCTGGTCATCCACGCGGCCAGATGGCGGTGGCAGGCGCGCCGGTCGGCCGAGGA
This sequence comes from Streptomyces sp. NPDC093065, assembly GCF_044754585.1. NCBI lineage: Bacteria > Bacillati > Actinomycetota > Actinomycetes > Kitasatosporales > Streptomycetaceae > Streptomyces > Streptomyces sp. NPDC093065. The sequence continues at coordinate 489,636 of NZ_JBIVPJ010000003.1, forward strand.
CAGCGGCGCCCGCCCGATCGCGGACACGAAACCCCAGACGTACTCGGCGAGCAGGCGGGGCGTCGGGTGCAGCGGGCCCGCCCGGCGCGGGTCGAGGTTGACGCACCGGGCGCGCTTGGAGGGGTTCGCCCGTTCGGCGCGGGTGGGGTGGTCGCGGCGGAAGTACAGCAGCTCCGGCACCTGGTGGAAGGGCCCGTGCAGGGTGATCTCGGCGACGAACGTCCGGTCCGCGTGGTGGTAGCTGTCGTGGGGCTTCACCCGGCGCAGCATGTCGGCCCGCATCACCCCGTAGAAGTCGTCGCCGCCCGGCTCGAACAGCAGGCTGCGGAAGCGCTCCGGGGCGTGCGGCGAGTCGGTGTCGAGCCCGTACTCGTAGGGGACCTTCACCTTGCCGTCGCCGTCGATGACCGCCTGGCCGCTGTGCGCCAGGACCACGTCCGGCCGCTCGTCCAGCGCTTCCACGCAACTGCGCAGCAGGTCCCGTGCGTAGAGGTCGTCGTGCGAGGCCCACTTGAACAGTTCGCCGCGGCACTCGGTGAACACGTAGTTGTGGTTCGGGGCGGCGCCGATGTTCCGCGGCAGCCGAATGTAGCGGATGCGGGAGTCCCGCGCGGCGTACCGGCGGCAGATGTCCTGGGTGCCGTCGGTCGACGCGTTGTCGGAGACCACCAGTTCGAAGTCCTCGTAGGTCTGCCCCAGGAGGGCGTCGAGCGCCTCGGCCAGGTACTCCTCGCCGTTGTAGACGGGAAGGCCGATGCTCAGCCGGGGGTGGGGGGTCATGTGGTCCTCACTTCGGGAATGGAAGGGTGGTCGCGCTCGCGCAGGGCGGCCCGCAACTGCAGCCACCACACGGCCGAACCGCAGACGGACGCGACGGCGGCGCCCCAGGCCGAACCGACCGTGCCGCCCGCGACCGCACCGCCGAGCCCGCCGGCGACATAGCAGGCGGAGGCGAACAACTGGCAGCGCAGACTGCGCCGGGCCGCGGCCAGCGCCCGCAGCCCGGCCGCCGCGCCGGTGCCGAGCCCGGCACCCGCGACGCTCAGGGTGACCGGCACGATCAGCTCCGAGGACGCACTCCAGACGTCGCCGAGAACGAGCTCGCCGAGCCGGTCCGGCACCAGCAGCAGCGCCGCGCCCCACAGCATGGCGGCGACGGTCTGCCCGCCGCCGAGCAGGAAACAGAACTTCCCGAGCCGCTCCGGCGCCTGCCGCAGCACCCGCGCCGACTCCGCCACGGTGACCAGCGACAGCCCCATCAGCACCGCGAGGAACGGGCCGAGCAGCAGCTCCGCGCCGCGGATCACACCCACCGCGCCGACCCCGACGATGGCACCGAGGCCGTACGCCCGGATCTGACCCGCACCGCTGACACCGACGTTCTCGACCAGGTACCGGTAGCCGAGGTCGCGGTGGTCGCGGTGCCACTCGCGAGCCCCGGTCACCCTGGGCCGGACGCCTGACTGGAAGCAGCCGTACACCGCGGCCACCGCGGCGGACCCGCCCCAGGCGAGCAGGAAGGCCGTCACGCTGCCCACGTAGGCCGCCACCACCATGGCCGGGACGAGCGCGAGGGCCCACACGACGTCGTTGACGAACGCCTTCCGGCCGACACCGGCGGCGAAGAACGAGTACCGCCAGGCGTCCTGGAGCAGCAGCCCCGGCAGTACGACGCCGAGGGCGGCGAACGCGGCACCCACCTGCCCGCCGGTGATCAGCCCGGCGACCAGACTCACCGTGCCGATACCGGCGCCGACGAGGAGAGCGCTGCCCGACGACCGGGCCACCGCCCCTCGCCAGGACGATTCCGGCACGCCGCTGAAACGGACCACGAGGGGGTCGGTGGCCAGCCCGCGCGAGACGTTGAGGACCACGCCGTAGGTCACCCAGGCCAGACTGAACACGCCGAACGCGGTCAGTCCCAGCGAGCGCGCCACATAGATGCCCACCACGAAGTTGGACAGGCTGGAGGCCGCCTGGTCGGCCAGCCCCCAGGACAGCCTGCCGACGACGCCCCGGCGCGCGGGCCCCGCCGGTGTCGTGGACTTCTCCCCCTCGACGGTCATCGGCGTCATGCCTTGATCAGCCCGGCGCCGTGCAGGGCGTCGGCCGCCGCGGCGACGGTGTCGAACGGCAGCCCGGACCGCCCGGCGACGTCGAGCAGGCTGTGCTCGCCGTCGGAGAGGTTGAGCACCCACAGCATGGCCATCTGGGCCTGCTTCGCGTCGCTGCGGCCGCCCAGCGAGTCGTACAGGCCGCGCCGCCCCAACTGCGGCTCCCCGTACGGACTGAGGTTGACGTACCGCCGGTTGCGGTCCAGGACCCCGAACGCCTCGCGGCAGACGGCGAGGGTGTCCGCCATCGCCGCGGGGGAGACGAAGTCCAGGTTGTCCGCCGACGTGTGGTACTCGGGGTAGCCCGCGTACGGGGTCCGGGTGAGCGAGCCCACGCCGAGATCGAAGCCGGGTGAGCAGTACTGCCGCTCGTCGTAGCCGTACGGAGTGAACTCGGTGATCCGGTGCGGACGTTTGGAGGCGGTCAGCACGTGCCGCAGCACCTGGTCGATCTCCGCGTCGCCGCGCCTGCTCCGCTTGTACGTCAGTTGCCCCGGGTCGCCCGCGCAGGCCAGCACGAGACCGTGCCTGACCCGCTCCACCCGCTCCCTGTTGCGGGCCAGCCAGGTGATCGCCCCGATGGTGCCGGGCGCGAAGACGAACCGGTAGGTGTAGTACGGCCGCTGCTCCGCCAGCGCCCGGGCCAGGAACACCGCCACCGCGATGCCGGCCAGGTTGTCGTTGGCCAGCGACGGGTGGCAGACGTGGCAGGAGACGATCACCTCGTCGGGCACCCGGCCGGGGACCACGTGCTCGGCGTAGGTGAGGTGGCCGTCCGCCAGCGTGGAGTCCACGCGGACCTCGTAGTCGCCCTCCGGCAGCGCGTCCAGGGTCTCCTGGGCCAGGCAGAACCCCCACTCCGCCTTGTAGTAGCTCGTGCGGTACGGCACCAGGGACGGCTGGTCGGGCAGGGTGTGCAGGTGCGGGCGCAGCTCGGCCAGCGGCATCGTCGCCGCCACCGGCACGCTGTAGCCGAGCACATGGAGGCTGGACTCGGCGAAGTCGACGACCCGGCGTCCGGCGGCGTCGGCGACGTAGGCGTCCCGGATGTTCCACTCCTGCGGCACCGTCCAGTCCAGCACCTGCGTCCCGGTCGGTACCTCGTGCACGTGCAGAGGGATGTACTCGTCGACGATCCGCAGGGTCGCGCGCACACCGTCGCCCGTGATGCTCCGGCACAGCGGGTACAGCCGCTCCACCAGCGCATACATCTCCTCCCCGGACTCGGTCATCGGCGCCACCGCAGGGTGTCGTCGACGGCGCCGGTCTCGGCGGCCCCGCGCAGCACCGCGAGGCGGGTGAAGCGCCGCTCGAAGTCCTCCCGGGTCAGCCCGTGCTTCCGGTAGGCGTCGGCGAGTTCGAGCGCGCCCTGCTTCACCGTCCACTCGCAGTCGAAGCCGGGGACCGCGGCGCGGAAGCGGGAGAAGTCCACCCGGTAGGAGCGCGGATCGGCGCCCGTCTCCCCGGTGATGACCACCTTCGAACCGGACACCGCGGCGGCGACCTCCTCGGCGATCTCGGCGACGGTCACGTTGTTGACCTCGCTGCCGATGTTGAACGCCCGGTCGTGCACCGCCTCGCGCGGCGCGACCAGCGCGGCGGCGAAGGCCCGGGCGATGTCGGCGGCGTGCACCAGCGGGCGCCACGGGGTGCCGTCGGAGAGCACCAGCACCTCGCCGGAGAGCAGGGCGTGGCCCACCAGATTGTTCAGCACGATGTCCGCGCGCAGCCGGGGCGAGAAGCCGAAGGCGGTGGCGTTGCGCATGTACACCGGGCTGAAGTCGCCGTCGGACAGCGCGTGCAGGTCGTCCTCCACCCGCACCTTGGACTCCGCGTACGGCGTCACCGGCCGCAGCGGCGCGTCCTCGGCCACCAGCTCGCCGCCGCCCGCTGCGCCGTAGACCGAGCACGTGGACGCGTACAGGAAGCGCTCCACCCCGGCGTCGCGGGCCAGCCGGGCCAGCCGCACCGACGCGTGGTGGTTGATGTCGTAGGTCAGCTCCGGCGCCAGTGAGCCCAGCGGGTCGTTGGAGAGGGCGGCCAGGTGGATCACCGCGTCGACCCCGGCCACGTGCTCGGCCGTGAGGTCGCGCAGGTCGACCCGCGGTCCCGGCGGGTCGTCGGGCGCCGGGCCCAGGACGCAGTCGGCGAACAGGCCGGCGTCGAGGCCGACGACCTCGTGTCCGGCGGCCGTGAGGACCGGGGCCATCACGGTGCCCAGGTAGCCCTGGTGTCCGGTGAGCAGTACGCGCAAGGTTCAACCCCCCAGGTTGAGAGTGAGTTTGGCGACGTCGAACGCCTCGGCGTAGCGGGCGTGGCATTCGATGCCGCGGATCCGGGCGAGCCCGAGGAAGGCCTCCCGGTCGTACCAGGGCCGGTGCCGCTGCGAGGGGTAGTGCTCCTGCAGCAGCCGCACCTTCTGTTCGGCGACCTCCGGCGTCAAGGGCTGGTACGCCGAGGGGCGGCCCAGGTCGCCGTCCCACTTGACGATCTCGTAACGCAGTACGAGATGGTCGCGGAACGCGGTGGTCATCAGCTTCGCCAGGCCGCGGTGGTCCTGGTGCGCGTCGTCGGTGCGCGGGGCCAGCACGAGGTCCGGCTCGGTCCGCTCGCGCAGCTCCTCGACGGCGGCCTTGGCCTCCTCCCAGTGCGCCGGCATGCGGCCGTCCGGCAGCTTGAGCACCGTCAGCCGCAGGTCGGCGCCCGGGCAGAAGGCGGCGAGCGCGGCCCGTTCCTCCTGCTCCCGTTCGCCGCCGCCGCCGGAGAGCACCAGCGCGTCGACGCGCACCCCCTGCCGCGCCAGGCACAGCGTGAGCAGGGTGCCGCCGGCGCCGATGGCGATGTCGTCGCAGTGGGCGCCCACCGCGACGACCCGGTCCGGACGACCGGCACTCAGCGGGATCACGCCGTCCTCACCCCGGCGGGCGCCGCGGCCTCGTCCCGTTCCCACACGGCCCACGGGCGTTCGCCCCGGGTGTAGGCGGCGTCGAGCGCGGCCCGCTCCTTCACGGTGTCGGTCGGCTTCCAGAAGCCGCGGTGCTGGTGCGCCACCAGCCTTCCGCGCTTGGCCAGTTGGGTGCAGCCGTCGGCGACCAGATCCCCGTTCTCCGGTATGTGGTCGAAGACCTCCTGGCGGAGCACGAAGTAGCCGCCGTTCTCCCACAGCGGCAGGTCGCTCACCGCCGTGATGCCGCCGACCAGACCGTCCTCGCCGAGGTCCACGCAGTGGAAGGAGGACTGCGGCGGCACCACCATCATCGACGCGCCGGCGTCCCGCCGGGCGAAGGAGTCGATCATCTGCGGCAGCGGCGCGTCGGTGAGCACGTCGGCGTAGTTGGCGAGGAACATCTCGTCGCCGTCCAGGTGGTGCCGCACCCGGCGCAGTCGCTCCCCGATCGGCGACTCGATGCCGGTCTGCGCGAACGTGATCGTCCAGTCGGCGATGTCCGTGGACAGCAGCTCGGTCCGCCCGCCCCGCAGCACGAAGTCGTTGGACGTCGTCTCCTCGTAGTTGAGGAAGAAGTCCTTGATGTGATGGGCCCCGTAGCCCAGGCACAGGACGAACTCCTTGTGCCCGAAGTGCGCGTAGTAGCGCATCACGTGCCAGATCAGTGGCCGCGGGCCGACCATCGCCATCGGCTTGGGCACGTCGTCGGACGCGCCCTCGCGCATCCGCATCCCGTAACCCCCGCAGAACAGTACGACCTTCATGCTGTGACCTCTCGGGACGCGGCCTCGACAATGCTCAGTTCCGGGATGGGGAAGACCAGCCGCCCGCCCCACTCGTGCACGAAGGAGAGCTGCTCGACCAGCTCGGCCCGCAGGTTCCACGGCAGGACCAGGACGTAGTCCGGCCGGTCGGCGGCTATCCGCTCGGGCGACAGGATCGGAACGCGGGTGCCCGGAGTGAACCTGCCGTGCTTGTAGGGGTTGCGGTCGACCGTGTAAGCGAGTAGGTCGGGCCGGATGCCGCAGTGGTTGAGCAGCGTGTTGCCCTTGCCCGGGGCGCCGTAGCCCACCACCGTCTCGCCCCGCTCGGCCGCCTCGATCAGGAACCGCAGCAGGTCCCGGCGCACCTTGGCCACCCGGGCGGAGAACTCGGTGTACCCGGACAGCTCCCGCAGTCCGGCGGCCTTCTCCCGGTCCAGTACGTCGGCCACCCGCCTGCTCGGTTCACCGGCCACCTCGGCGGGCCGGGCCCACAGCCGGACGGAGCCGCCGTGCGTGGGCAGCAACTCGACGTCCACGAGGGCGAGTCCGCCGCTGGCCAGCGCCCGGATCGCGGAGGCGACCGTGTAGTACTGGAAGTGCTCGTGGTAGATCGTGTCGTACTGGTTCTCCTCGATCAGCGTCAGCAGGTGCTGCACCTCGATCGAGACCCAGCCGTCGTCGGCGACCAGGGCACGCAGCCCCTTGGTGAAGCCGATCACGTCGGGGATGTGCGCGTACACGTTGTTGGCCACGACCAGATCCGCCGCACCGTGCTCGGCGCGCACCCCCGCGCCGGTGTCCGGGCTGAGGAACTCCGTGAGCGTGGGCACACCCCCCTCCCGCGCCGCCGCACCGACGTTCACCGACGGCTCGATGCCCAGGCACCGGATCCCGCGGTCCACCATGTGCCTCAGCAGATACCCGTCGTTGCTCGCGACCTCCACCACGAAGGAGTCCGGACCCAGCCCCAGCCGCTCGACGGCACCCTCGACGAACGTCCGCGCGTGCTCCACCCAGGAGGTCGAGTACGAGGAGAAGTACGCGTACTGCGTGAACGTCTCCTCCGGCGTGATCAGCGCGGGAATCTGCGCGAGCCAGCAGTCGGTGCACACCCGCAGGTGCAGCGGGTACGCCGGCTCCGGCCGGTCCAGTTGGTCCGCGGCGAGGAAACTCTCGCACGGCGGGGTCGCTCCCAGGTCGACGACGCTCTCCATCGCCGCCGAACCGCACAGTCGGCATCGTGTCATCTACTGCCCCCATCCCCCCTGCCCGCAGGGGTGTCCCCGTCGCGAGCCAGTGCCGTCCGCCCCGCGATCGCGGTGCGGTACCCCTCCACCAGGCGCTCCAGCCCGACGGCCGGGCTGAAACCCTGTTCGTAACGGCGCCGGGCCGCCAGGCCCATCCGCCGGTTCCGGTCCGGCTCGGCCGTGATCCGGCGCAGGCACGAGGCGAGCGAGGCGGACTCGCCCGGCCGGTGCAGCAGCCCGGTCCCCCCGTCCTCGACCAGCTCGACGAAGGCGCCGTGACCGGCGGCGACGGTCGGTACCCCCGCCGCCATCGCCTCCACGACCACCAGACCGAACGCCTCCAGCCACGTCGAGGGCGCCACCACGGCCACCGACCGCGCGATCGCCCCACGGCACTGCTCCGGGTCGTACAGGCCGACGTAGCGCACGTCGTCCCGGCCCGCCGCCCAGGCGGTCACCTCCCGTTCCAGCGGCCCCGTGCCGACGACGACCAGCGGCACCCCGACACCGCCGTCCGCGGCGAGTTCGTCCCACGCGGCCATCAGCAGCCGCACGCCCTTGGCCTCCGCCAGCCGGCCCAGATACAGCACGTGCTCGCCGGTGCCCGAGCGGCGGGCGTCCGGGTCGGGCACGAAGTTGTGCTTCACCGCCAGCCGCCCGGCCGGCATGCCCGCCGCCACCAGGACGTCGCGCTGCGCCGCCGAGATGCAGAAGAACCGCTCCACGCCGGACCACCAGCGCCGCCGGTTGACCGACAGGCCGACCGCGAGCGGCACCGTCGCCAGCCGCGAGTCGCGGTAGCAGCCGTGCCGGACGGCGGGCAGTGGCGTCGCCGCCCCGACGCACTCGGTGCACGGCCGGCCGTCGCGCTGCAGTGTGCCGGGCGGGCAGACCTGCGTGTAGTTGTGCAGCGTGGCGACGGCGGGCACCCCCGCGTCGGCGCAGGCGGCCAGCACCGCGGGCGACAGGAGCGGGAAGACGTTGTGCACGTGCACCACGTCCGGCCGCTCGGCCCGCAGCCGGGCGCCGAGCTCCCTGCGGACCGCCGGGTTCCACGGCACCAGGAGCGGCACCGCGACCTTGCCGGGCAGGGACCGGCCGGCGATGTCGTCGCTGCGCCGCTCGAACACCCCGACCCGGTGGCCGGCCGTGCGCAGCAGCTCCACCTCCTGGTCGACGACGTTGTTCTCACCGCTCGGCTGGGCGGAGTTGTAGCGGTTGTGCACCACGAGGACGTGCATGCTCAGGTCACCTCCGAGGCGCGGGCCCAGCGCGGGACACGGCGCCGGGCCGGTTCGGGCACCGACAGGGGCGCGGCCGCGGCCGGTACCGCCAGCAGGGACGCGGCCACGGCCAGGTGCAGCAGATACGGCGAGGCGTCGCCCAGGCCCGCCTCGGTGTACGACGCGAGTGCGCAGTAGCTGATCAGGAAGATCGCGCAGGCCCTCGCCGGCGACGGAGGCCGCAGCAGCGCGACGCCGCCCAGCGCGACGAAGACCGCCGCGACCAGGGCGACGCCGAGCAGACCCTGCTCGTGGTAGACGGCCAGCCAGCTGTTGTCGATCGGCAGCCCGTCGAACGACTTGTCGCCCAGCCCCATGCCGAACACCTTTTCCCCGGTCGTCCGGGGAGCCGCCAGCAGCGCGTCCCAGACCTTCGCCCGGCCGGTGAGATTGCTGAAGTTCTCCTCGCTCTGGCCCCGCAGGAACCACGCCTGCAGCGCCGAGGCGAACACCACCGCGGCCACCGCCGCGCACAGCACCGCCCAGGAGAAGAACCGGCGGGCGGCGGCACTGGTCAGGGTGAGCGAGCCGATCGCGAGCGCCAGCCCGACGAGCAGACCGAGCGTGGCCGTCCGGGTGTGGGTCAGCAGCAGCAGGACGAGCGAGGGCACGATCACCAGCGCGGCGCTGCGCCGGTCGGTCCGGCGACCGAGCAGCAGCAGCACGGACAGCCCGATGACCACCGCCGCGTACTGTCCGATCTGCGGCGGGGTGAGCGGCCACAACGCGCCGACCAGCCGCCCGCCGTACAGGTCGGGCATGGCCGCACCCGGCGAGACGAGCGCACCGGCGGCCACCGAGCACAGGACCACGAAGTACATCCGGATGTGGTGCCGCACGAACGCCGTGCCGCCGTCCCACCAGCGGCTGAGCAGCCACAGGGTGGCGACGAAGAGGGCCAGCCGGGCGCACCGGAACAGCGCTCCGAACCCGGACTCCAGGTCCGCGCTGGAGATCACGCTCGGCACCAGCAGCAGGGTGAGCAGGAGCAGGTAGGCACTGGCGCGCACGCGCAGGCGGAGGTTGAGCGCGAGCGCCAGCACGAACGCGACGGCCAGCGCGCCCATCGTGACCATCTGGATGAGCGAGCGGGGCAGCGGGACGACGGTCTCCGCACCCGTGGAGCCGAGCGTGTTGAGGACCAGCAGTCCCCAGGCCGTCCCGACCAGCTTCGGCGTGTGGTCCGTGTCCATCTCAACCACCCTCCCGCGCACGGAAGGTGCTGCCCGCGTCCTGCCGGTACGGCGCGCCCCGCCACGCCTCGAAGTCCAGGACCCGGCTCGGATCGTGGGCGACGAACTGCCACGGCCCGACGTAGACGTTGTCGTGCCAGCGGTTGTGCTGCCGGTGGGTGACGGCCTCGGCGACCCGCTCGCCCTGGTAGGGGGACCAGTCGGGATAGGTGCCGTAGTTGGCCAGCAGCGCCATGCGGTCGCACTTCACCGTGCACTCCACGACCGACTTGTCCAGGACGAAGCGGTTGTCGTGGATGTCCACCCGCTGGGTCTTCCACCGGCAGTCGGCGTACAGCGGTGCCTCGGCGATCTCCGGGCGTGCGCAGCGGTCGGTGTCCTCGACCAGCAACGTGCAGTCACCGGAGGAGGTGTTGGCCGGACTGTTGCAGAACCGGTCGGCGTTCTCCCACAGGGTGATCCCGGACCAGTTGTCCTCCAGGACGTTCCCGTAGATCTCGATCTCGTCCGTACGGGCCTCGACCCGCGGTTCGCCGCCGGACTCGGAGATGTAGACGGTGGCGAACGGGAAGTTGTCCCCGCCGTCGGTGTTCTCGCGGCCCTCGACCCAGTTGTTGCGCCGGATCGTGTTCTTGCGGACGACCGCGTTGTAGCTGGTCTCGTAGATCAGCGCGGCACCGTCGTTGGACTCCAGCACGTTGCCCTCGATGAGGAAGTCGTTGTTGTTGGTGTCCGCCCACAGACCGGTCCCGCGGTTGTCGTGCACCCAGTTGCCCCGCACGTCGGCACCCTGGACCGCCCAGAACTTGACGCCTCCGGTGCAGCCGCAGCCCGGCCGCTTCCGCTCCCAGTCGCCGGTGTTGTTGCCCACGATCTCGTTGCCCTCGACCACCAGGTCGTTGATGACGCCGTCGCCCTTGTACGCGTTCATGCCGTACTGGCCGTTGTCGCGCAGACAACTGGCGCGGACCTCCTGGCGGTCGCCGGCCATCAGCCCGGCGCCCGAGTTGCGCTGGATCGTGGCGTGCTCGATCACCCATCCGTCGGCCGAGTCGTGGTTGACCACGCCCTCGTCGTGCGGCGCGGCGAAACCCTGCACCGTCAGATGGCTGATGGTGACGTCGCGTGCGGTGCCGCCGAACGCGTACTGGTTGGTCTCGTGGCCGTCGAGCACCGCTCCCGGCGCACCGATGTACCGGTTGCCTTCCTTGGGCACGACCTGGGAGAAGCGGTCGGATTCGAGCCGGTGGCTGCCCGGCCGGAGCCAGAAGGTCGTGTGCGCCGGGCTGTCGCGGGTCTTGGCTGCGAGGTCGCCCACGACCTTGGGGTCGACGGTCACCGCTCCCTCGGGCGCCTCGTCCGGCCCGGCCGCGGGCTTCGCGCACACCCGGGCGACGGACCCCGCACCGGACGAGGAGGACGAAGCGGACGGCTTCGACGACGGCGCCTCCTCCTGCGCGCCGTCGCAGCCGCTCACCAGCAGCGCCAGCGCCAGCGCCACGGCCGGCGGCGTCGCGGCCGACCGTGCCCGGCCCCGCCACCTGCTCCCCATGCGTCCTCCCCCCTTCCGCTGCCTTCTCCGCCTAGTCGCGGAACCCGAGTACCGTCGTGAACTCCCGCGCGCCGTCGGTGAAGCCGGTGCCGACCAGCGTGGTGGCGGGCTCCTTGCGTCCGAAGCCGGGGGAGTACCAGCCCAGCGGCGGGTCCGTCTCCCCGCGGTGCGCCCGCCAGGACAGCCCGCCGGGCAGGGCGAGCACCGCGGAGCGCTCCTCGCCGTCCCGGGTCCAGGTGAGCACGGCGCGGTCGTCCACCAGCTCCGCGGCGACCTCGGGCCCGAGGTGGAACGCCAGGCGCACGGCCCGGCGCGGGCCCCGCACCTCGTCCACCACCCGCAGCTCGCGGCTCACGGCCGTCAGCTCCACCCGGCGCCGGTGCACGGACGGCCCGTACCCGTCGTGCTCGGCGCACCAGCGCTGCACCCCCGTCCCGGACGTGTCCACGCTCAGGACGCGGCTGCGCGCGTGCCGGGTCCACAGGAACGGGCCGCCCGGGACGGACTGGTCGGCGCCGTCCAGCTCCAGGGTGTTGTGGCCGAGGGTCGACCGGAAGTACCGCCGCCACCCGGGCTGCCCGTGGTAGCAGTACGTCCCCGGGTCGGCGAGCACGTCGACCCCGTCGTGCCGCACCTCCACCGACAGCGCGTCCGCGTGGGCGTGCGCGGCGATGGACAGGAACCCGTGCGGGCCACCGTCGCAGCGGCACCAGATCCCCGACGGACCGCGCAGGACGGTGAGCCCCGCGTCCGCGAAGTGGGCCGGACGGCTCCCCGGGCGGACCACCGACGGGGCGGTCCCCTCCTTCGCGTACGGCCGGATCAGCGCGGCCAGCAGCGGAGTGCGCACATCGGTGCCGGTCACCGCCGGCCACCAGGGCAGCGAGCCGAACACGGCGTCCCCGGTGGCCAGCAGCGAGGCCCAGCGGTCGGTGCCCGCGCCGTCCACGACCAGGCCGTGCCCGTCGTCCGCGTCGCCCTGGCGCGGCGGCCGGAGCCGGTCGTCCACCACGGCGGCGAGCGCGTCGGTCATCCGCAGCAGCACCAGCCGGACCGTCGGGGGAACCGGCACTCCGGCGGCGTCCGCCTCCGCCACCGCGGCCAGGCCGAGTTCCAGCACGAGCCCGTGGTACTCCGTGGCCAGCTCACGGTTGAGGCCGGACAGGAAGGTGTTGGCGCGCAGCTGCCGCTCCAGCGACCGCAGCGCGTCGTCACGCCAGCGCGCCGAGGAGGGGAACCATCCGAAGGCGCAGGCGGCCGCGAACTGCCCGGCGGCCTCCGCGACGACATGGTTGTTCGCCGAGGAGCCCCGGCTCGGGAAGGCGGCCAGCCAGCGCTGGTGGTGCCAGATCTGCTCCAGCGCCACCGGGTTGTCCTCGAACAGGGCCGCCGCGCCAGGCCAGCCGTCGAGCAGCCGGCGCACCCACACCCAGGACAGCAGCCGGATCCCCAGCTCGATGCCGCTGACCCAGTGCACCCCGCGCAACGGCGTGTTGGACGCCCACCACGAGCGCAGGTGCTCGGCCACCCGCTCGGCGTACCGCTCGTCGCCGGTGACCGCGTAGGCGGCGGCGAGCCGGGTGAGGTACTGGTGCCGGGACGGCTCCCAGATCTGCTTGATGTCCCCGGCCGCGTCCTCGTCGCGGTACGGCACGTCGAAGGCGTAGCCGTCCGGGGCCCGGCGCCCGGTCTTCGGGTCGTACCACCAGTCCGGGTCGGCCAGGTCGTCGCGGAGCACGCCGAAGTACTCGGCGTGCCCGGCCATCAGGCGGTCTGCCTCGGCGACCAGACGCTTCGCGGCGTCCGGCGGCACCGCGGCGACGGCACCGGCGGGCAGCACGGCGGTGAACCGGGCGCCGGTCACGCCCGGGGCGACCGGCCGCGCCGACCGCCACCGCCGCCTGCGCACCGCGTCGCCCACCCGTCCGCCGACCTCACGCGGCCCCATCCGGGACAGCCGCCGCAGGTACCAGCCCGGACTCCCCGAGTTCACGGTCATCGCGCCTCCGTCAGGGTCACCGGAGCGCCGCCGGCCAGCGAGGCCCGCACGGCCAGGGTGGCCGCCGTGGTGGCGACCAGCGACTCCAGCGGCACCGGCATGGGGCCGCCGGTCCGCACGGCCCTGACGAACGCGGCCAGTTCGGCCGACTGCCCCTTGTCGCGGGCCTTGGGAAGCCGCGAACTGGCCCACCGCTTGCGGCCGTCGTAGACGGAGGTGCGGACGAAGTCGTCGAGCTGGAGCACCTTGCCGTCCGCGACCAGGTCCAGCGTCTCCTTGGGGAAGCCGGCCGCTCCGGTGGTGACGTAGCTGATGGTGGCGGTGGACCCGTCCGGGTAGCCCAGCACGACCTGAAGGTCGTCGTTGCCGGACGTGGCCACCGCGTAGACCGACACCGGGTCGGCGCCCAGCAGCCGGCTCGCCGTGTCGATGAAGTGCCCGCCCTCACCGGCGAACCGCGAGCCCTCGGTGTCCTGCCGCAGATACCAGCTGCCCTGGTCGAGGCGGCCCGCGTTGACGAGGTAGCGCAGGCTCGCCGGCCCGGTGCGGGGGCCGAACCGCTGCCCGGCCTGCCGCAGCAGCGGAGCGAACCGGCGGTTGAAGCCCACCTGCAGCCGGTCGTTGCCGGACTCCTCCACCGCCGCGAGCACGCCGGCGAGCTCCTCCCCGGTGAGCGCCAGGGGCTTCTCCACGAACACGGCCTTGCCGGCCAGCAGCGCCTTCCGGGTCAGTTCGGCGTGCGAGCTGTGCCGGGTGACCACGAACACCGCGTCGACCGAGTCGTCGCCGAGCACGGCGTCGAGATCGGTGGTCGCCCCGGCGAAGCCGAACTTCCGCTGCGCGTTGGCCGCGGACAGCGCCGTGGTGGTGACGACCGTCGACAGCTCGACGCCGTCGCGCTGCGCCAGGTGCGGCAGCAGCATCGAGCTCGCGTAGTTCCCCGCGCCGACGAAGGCGAGGCGCACCGGCGTCCCCGCGGCCCGGACGGGGGACGACGGCTTGGCGCCGCGCCGCACCGAGGGCACGGTCACCGTCGGCGCCCCCGCCGGAACGCCTGCCTCATCGGTCCGTCCGGGGTACCGGAACAGCACGGCCACGGCCTTCAGCTCGCCGTCCCCGAGGCGCCGGTAGGTCTCGACGGCGTCGTCGAAGGCGGCCGTGTGGGAGATCAAGGGCTCCACGTCGACGCGTCCGCGGGCGACGAGACCGAGGAAGCACGCGAGGTTGCGGCGCTCGGTCCACCGCACGTAGCCGATCGGGTAGTCCCGCCCCTCCAGCTCGTACTCCGGGTCGTAGCGCCCGGGGCCGTAGGAGCGGGAGAACCGGACGTCGAGCTCCTTCTCGTAGTACGCGTTCCACGGCAGGTCCAGGCGGCACTTGCCGATGTCGACGACCCGGCCGCGGTCCCGGCACAGCCGCGCGGCCAGCTCGACGGGCTGGTTGCTGCCGCCGCCGGCGGCCAGGTACACCTGGTCCACGCCGTGGCCGTCGGTGAGTTCGGCGACCGCGCTCTCCACGGCCGGGGAGGCCGGGTCGCCGCAGGCCGCCGCGCCCAGCCGCTCGGCCAGCTCGCAGCGCGCCGGGTCGGGGTCCGCCCCCACGACCCGGACGCCCGAGGCGGTGAGCAGCTGCACCACCAGCTGCCCGATCAGCCCGAGCCCGATGACCAGTGCCACCTCGCCGAGCCGCGACTCGCCCTGGCGGACGCCCTGCAACGCGATCGACCCGACGGTGCCGAAGGCCGCGTCCCGCGCTGCGAGACCGTCCGGCACCCGGGCGTAGAGGTTCTTCGGCACCCAGTTCAGCTCGGCGTGCAGCGCGTGCTCGTTGCCGGCGCAGGCCACGAGGTCGCCGACCTTGACGTCGTCGACCCCGGCGCCGACCTGCTCGACCACCCCGCACAGCGAGTAGCCCAGCGGCGTGTAGGAGTCCAGTTTGCCCATCACCTTGCGGTAGGTGGCGGGCACCCCGTTGGCGGCCACGCTCTGCACGACCTTGGCCACCTGGTCCGGCCGGGAACGGGCCTTGCCCAGCATCGACATGCCGGCCTCGGACACCTTCATCAGCTCGGTGCCGGTGGAGATCAGCGAGTAGGCGGTCCGCACCAGCACACCGCCCGGCTTGCAGCCCGGCACCGGCACGTCGAGCAGCGCCAGCTCGCCGCTCTTGTAGTTCTGCACAACCTGTTTCACCCGAAGTCCTCTTGTCTCTGTGCCGGTTGTCTGTGCCGGTCGACTGTGCGGAGGCCCGCGCCGGTCGCCCCTGTGCCGGTCTCCGTGCCGGGAAGGTCCTTACACCGTCGATGAAGCGTTCCGGTCGGCCCCGGAGGTCGCGCCGCGATACCAGTACTCGAGGGTCAGTACGTGCCACAGATGCTTGGAGAAGTCCCGTTGCCCGGCGGCGTCCTCGGCCACCAGCCGCCGCAGCGCGTCCCGGCGCAGGAACCCGGAACGGACGAGTTCGCCGTCGTTGACCACCTCCCGCACCAGTGGTGCCAGGTCCCGGCTCATCCAGGCCCGCAGCGGCGCGCTGAACAGGCCCTTGGGCCGGTACACGATCTCCCGGGGCAGGACCGAGGTGGCCGCCTCCTTGAGAGCGGCCTTGCCCTGCCGTCCGACGATCTTGCGGTCACCGGGAACCGCGAACGCCGCCCGCACCACCTCGACGTCCACGAACGGCACCCGAACCTCGGTCGACGCGGCCATGCTGGAGCGGTCCGTGTAGGCGAGGTTCAGGCCCGGCAGGAACATCCGGGCGTCGGCCAGGCACATGCGGTTCACGAAGTCGTCGAGGTCGTTGTCCTCGTAGACGTCCGCGTGCTCGGTCAGCACGTCCTCGACCGTGCCCGCCAGGTCCGGGTCGATCAGACCGAGCAGCTCCTCCCGGTCGTACATCGTGTAGCTGCGCCGGAACGCGGTCTCCTGCGGCAGACCGGCGAAGGAGAGGAACCGCTTCGCGAACCGCACCGACCGCAGCCCCCGGCGGCTCGTCGCCACCGGCAGCCGGTCCACCGCCGCGGACACCCCGCGCCGAAGCGGCCGCGGGACGCGCTGGTAGCGCAGCGCCAGCAGGTTGGCCAGGTGCTTGCGGTACCCGGCGAACAACTCGTCGGCGCCCATTCCCGAGAGCATCACCTTGACCCCGGCCTCCCGGGCGGCCGAGCAGATCAGGAAGGTGTTGATCGCGGCGGGGTCGCCGATCGGCTCGTCCAGGTGGTACGTCATCCGGGGCAGCAGGTCGAGCACGTCCGGGGCGATCTCGATCTCGTGCAGGTCGACACCGAACCGCGCGGCCACCTGCCGGGCGTAGCGCAGGTCGTCCGGCATCGCCTCGAACCGGGCGTCCTCGGCGCGGAAGCCGATCGTGTAGGCGGAGATCCCGGGCCGGTGCCGGGCCGCCAGCGCGGTCAGGTAGCTGGAGTCGAGCCCGCCGGACAGGAAGGTCGCCACGGGCACGTCGGAGAGCAGGTGGCTGCGGGTCGACTCCTCGACGACGGCAGCCAGGTCCGGCAGCTCGCCGCCGCGGGCGCGCTCCCGGCCCTCGGCGGCGACGTCCCTCAGGTTCCAGTACCGGCCGCGCTCCACCCGGCCGTCGGGCCGGCACCGCAGCCAGCTGCCCGGCGGCAGCTTCTCCGCCTCGCGGAACGCGCACCGCGAGTCCGGCACCCAGTAGTACAGCAGCGAGGCCACCAGCGCCGCGTGGTCCACCTCCAGCTTCCCGCCGGTCACGGCGGCGAGCGCCTTGAGCTCGGAGGCGAACACCAGACCCCCGCCGCGCCGCAGCAGGAACAACGGCTTGATGCCGAGCTGGTCCCGGGCGAGTACCAGTTCACCGGTGCGCTCGTCGAAGACCGCGAACGCGAACATGCCCCGCAGCCGCGGCAGACAGTCCGTGCCCCAGCGCCGCCAGGCCTCCAGGACCACCTCCGTGTCGGAGGTGCCGCGGAAGCGCGCCCCCGCGGACTCCAGCTCGCCGCGCAGTTCGGGCGCGTTGTACAGCTCGCCGTTGTACGTCAGGGCGAGGCCGTCCGACACCATGGGCTGGGCGCCGGTCCCGGACAGGTCGACGACGGCCAGCCGGCGGTGCCCCAGTTGCACCTCGCCGTCGCCGGCGGGATGGCTGTACCGGCC
The DNA here is from genome assembly GCF_044754585.1 of Streptomyces sp. NPDC093065. NCBI lineage: Bacteria > Bacillati > Actinomycetota > Actinomycetes > Kitasatosporales > Streptomycetaceae > Streptomyces > Streptomyces sp. NPDC093065. Next base: position 506,865 of record NZ_JBIVPJ010000003.1, read on the forward strand.
CGCCCCGTCCGGTCCGCGGTGGGCGAGAACATCGGTGAGCCGGTCGGTCACCGCCTTCCCGTCCGGCCAGTGGTACGTGCCTGCGATGCCACACATGTGCTACCGCGCCTCCTGGTCGCTGTCCGGGACCCGCGCGGTCGGCATCGACGGCCGTTCCGTCCTGGGCCGCCCGTCCCCCACTGCCTGGACGGCGTGGGAGGTACCCCCACCGTTGTGCCGCCTCGGCCGTTCGTCGTGGCCGCGCGACGCGACGCGCGGACCGTCCCACAGGGTGCCGTCGGTACGGTCACGCGGATCGGGGTCGATCAGCACCACACCGATCACCGCGATGCGCTGGTCCGCGAGCTGCCGTGCCACGGTGTGCAGCCACGCGGCGCTGCCGTGCCCCGCGCGTACGACGAGCACCGTCCGGCCGCCGAGGTACCGCAGATCCGTCCACGCCGTGCCGGGTTCGACCGAGCCGACGCCGAGCCGGCGCCCCCGCGCCTCGGCCGCGGCACGCTCACCGCTGAGCACGGTCGGGCCCGCGGGCCCGCGCCGGCGGTCGGAGAGCTCCGTGCCGGGCAGGCCGTCCACGACGACCACGGGCCCGTCGGCCTCCAGAGCCACGGCCACGTCCAGGGCGATCACGGCGGCGCCGCGCGCACAGCCCAGCTCCAGGAGCGACAACGGTTCCGGGGAGCCGCGCACGATGCGGGCCAGGGTGGTGGTCAGCCGTTCGCGTGCCACCCGGGTCCGCCGGCGCTGCCACCGCCCGGCCGACCTGCGGGGCCCGCGGCGCAGCTCCGCGAGGACCGAGGCGCCCAGGTTCGCCGCGATGTCCCGGCGCAGCACGGGGCGGTCCGCCACCACCGCGCCGACCGCGGCCAGCGCGAGCCCGAGGACGAGGCCGAGGACGGCCCCGATCGCGGCGTCGAGGCCCACGGCCTTGGGCAGCGATTGCCGTACGGCGTGCGGGGCGTCCACGATCCGGGTGCCCGCGACGACCTCGGGCGTGCCGGTGCGCGCCTCCGCGGCCCGCTGGTCGAACTCGGCGATCCGTGAGTCGAGTTCGGCCCGGCGGGCGTAGAGGGACTCGATGCTCGCCGACGCCCTCGGATCGTCGTCCGGTGACCGGTCCCCGATCGCCTTGTTGACCTCGGCCAGCTCCTTGCGCATACGGTCGCGCTGGTCCAGCAGGGAATCGGCCTCGGCCTCGGCGGACTCCCGCATCCGCCGCACGTGGTCCGCGACGAACGCGTCGGCCAGCGCCTTGGCCCGGGCCACCGCCTCCGCGTCGCTGTCACCCGTCACATCGATGCGGAGCAGGTTGTTGGTGAGGCCGGTGCCCCGGTAGTCCCGCATGAAGTCTTCCGGCTTCGCCCCGGAGCCGAGTGAGCGCAGGGCCTGTTCGGCGATGCGCGTGGTGGCCAGCAGCTCGACGTCGGTGCGGATCAGCGTCCCGGTGTCGTTGGGCTGGTCGTCCTTGTGCGCGACCAGCACCTTGGCCACCGCGGCGGGCCGGGGCGGCATCAGGACCGCGACGGCCGCGCCGGCCAGCAGCCCCAGCAGGGCCAGGGCGCCCCACAGACGGCGCCGCCTGCGCACCGCAACCACCAGTGCCTGCAGGTCGAGGAGCGGAGCGGAGGCCGACGACTGCGCGGCCGTACTCGTCGTCATGCGGAACCTCCCGTCGCGTGCTCGTGCACCCCGGCCGCCGCGGAGGCGGGCTCCGCGGACCGGCCGGCCGACCTCGAAGGACGGGCCCGGACGGCGCCGGCGACGACGACGCCGACGACCTCGTGCCCGCCGTCCACGCACGCCTCCGCGACGCCGGAGAGCTCTTCGGCGGTCCAGACGCCGGCACTGAGCACGACCAGTGCGCCGGACTCGGTGTCGCGGTCCGGCACCAACGGCCGGGACACCGAGACCTCCACCACCCGCAGCAGTGGATCCCCGTCGGCCTCGGCGGCGAGCTGCCCGGCCGCCAGGCGGGCGACCTCGTCGCCGTCCGGTACGACGACCAGCAGCCGCCGGGCGGCCGGCCGGCGCTCCCGCAGGCGCGCGCACACCCGCCGGTTGCGGATCCGCCTGCCCGCCTCGTCGCCGGACGACTGCGGAGCCGGCAGGTCCCACCGCGTGTCGACGCCCAGCAGCCGCCGCAGGCGGGCCCGCACACCGCGCGCCTTCGGCCGGTGCGCGCGCCGGTCCCCGGGCACGTCGACGGTCCCCAGCAGCGCCGAGCCCAGCGCCGCGGCGATCTCCCCCTCCGCGCGAAGCCGCCGGTTCACCCGGGCGGCGGCGAGATGACCGACGATCGCGAGCAGGAGGAACAGCAGCGCCCCGCCGCCCACGAGCTGCCATCTGGTCGGCGGTGCCTCACCGGTCGGCCGGGGGGCCGGCCCCATGACGACCAGGCCCGCCCTGTTGCTCGCCGGGTCGGCCTCGTCGAGCTTCTGCATGGCCTCCTGCAGCGCGGTGCGCAGCTTCTCGAGCTCGGTGCGGGCCTGCACGCTCTCCACGGTCTGTCCGGGGTCGGCCGCGTTGGCCAGGTCGGTGATGCGCTGGTTGGTCCGCGTCACCTGCTGCCGCAGTGCCTCGGGCCCGGCGGCCCCGTCGGGATCGGTGGTGCCGCTCGCGATGCGCGCCGCGTACGTCACGAACTGCTGGGCCACTTCGTCGGAGAGCCGCTGCGCACGCCCGGGGGAGTCGGCCGTCCCGGAGATCTTGATGATGTTGCCGTCGGCGATCTTGGCGCTCACCCGGTCGCGCAGCTCCTTGTCGCTGACATCGCTCCAGTGGAGCGCGTCGGCCGCCTTGTCGACGACCGACGAACTGGTCGCGATCTCCACCTGGGTGAGCAGTTCGCGCTCCTCCCACGGCCCCGGCAGCAGGACCGAGGCCGACGCCGTGTAACGCGGCGGGAACAGCACCGAGACGCCGTAGCCGACGAGCGCACCCACCACGACGAGGACGGCGAGCAGCCGCCGGCGCCGACGGAGAATCCGTCCGACCGTGACCAGGTGTATCGTGTCCTCACTCAACGGCGCGGCCTTCTCCCTGCTTTGACCCCCGCGACGATCCCCACGGCGATCCCAGCGGCGATTTTGGCCTTGATCCGTGCTCGGCCCGCGGCACCCGCCGGCAGCGGAGCCCGGTCGCGGCAGGCGGCGGTGTACGCGGCGAGCAGTGACGCCTGCGAGTTCCGCCAGGAGAGCTCCCCGTTGATCCGCTCCTCGCCGATCTTGCCCATCCGGGCCCGCTTCTCCGGATCGTCCATCAATCCCGCGACGAGCCGGGCGAATTCGGCCTCGTCGTTGGCGGGTGCGTAGACGGCGGCGTCACCGGCGGAGACCCGCGCCTCCCGGAGGTCGAACGAGACGACCGGCCGGCCCATCGCCATGTACTCCAGGACCTTGTTCATGGTCGACACGTCGTTGAGCGGATTGCGCGGGTCGGGGGAGAGGCACACGTCCGCGGTGGACAGGTAGCGCACCAGGTCGGCGTCCGGGACGCGCCCGGTGAACTGCACCTGGTCGGTCAGCCCGAGTGACCGGGACAGCTCCACCATCGCGTCGAAGGCGTCACCGGAGCCGACGAAGACCGCGTGCCAGTCGGTCCGCCCCAGCTCGTCGCGCAGCTTCGCGAGGGCCCGCAGGGCGTAGTCGACGCCGTCCTGGGGGCCCATGACCCCGAGGTAGCACAGCAGATGGGGTTTGCCGCGCTTCAGCTCCGGCTCGGCCGGCACCGGCTGGAACCGGTCGGTCGCGGGCGCGCTGCGCACCACGAAGACGTCCGCCGGGTGGCGGCCGCCCCTGCGTACGGCGACGTCCTTGTAGCTCTCGTTCGTGGCGAGCACGATGTCCGCAGCCCGGTACGTCAGCCGTTCCAGCCCGCACACGCCGCGGTACAGCAGGTCCTTGCCGCGGCCGAACCGGGAGAGGTACAGCTCGGGTATCAGGTCGTGCTGGTCGAAGACGAACCGCGCACCGCGCCGCTTGAGCCACAGGGCCGGCAGGAACAGCAGGTCCGGCGGGTTGCAGGCGTGGACCACGTCCACCGGCCCGACCCCGCGGGCCAGCCGGGCCGTGTGCCAGAGCGCCGCTCCGTACTCCCGCAGGTAGCCGGACGGTCCGCCGGTGGCGGCGCGCAGCGGGTAGCGGTGGATGCGCACCCCGTCGATCACCGTCTCCGCCTCCGTGTCCCGTTTGGTCCCCCGGGGGCAGATGACGTGCACCTCCCAGCCCGCGTCGCGCAGGGTCGTGCACTCCTGCCACACCCGCCGGTCGAAGGGCACCGACAGGTTCTCCACCAGGATCAGCGCGCGCCGCCCCGGCCGGCCGCCGGCGTTGTCACCGGGCGGCGTGTCACCGGGGGTCGCGCCACCGGACGTCGTGTCACCAAGCAAGGCCCATGTACCCCGGTTCGGTCCGGCGCGCGTCGGCGTCGGGAAGGCGGATGAGGTCGATCAGCAGCGGGCCGCCGTGGGGGAGCGCCGCCAGCACGGCCGGGTCCCTGGTCCCGACCAGGCACACCTCCGCGTGTTCGAGGACCTCGTCGACGGAGTCCGCGAGCAGTTGCGCGAGGTGCGGCAGCCGGTTCTCGACGTACTCGCGGTTCGCGCCCAGCAGCCGGGACAGGCTCACGTTGGCATCGTGGATCTTCAGGTCGTAGCCCTTGCCGAAGAGCCGCTCCGCCAGCTCGACGAGCGGGCTCTCGCGCAGGTCGTCGGTGCCGGGTTTGAAGGAGAGCCCGAACAGCCCCACCCGGCGCTTCCCGGTGCGTTCCACCAGCTCCACCGCCCGCTCCAGATGCGCCGAGTTGGAGGGCAGCACGTGGGAGAGGATGGGCACCGACACGTCGGCCCGCTGTGCCGCGTGGACCAGGCTGCGCAGGTCCTTGGGCAGGCAGGAGCCGCCGAAGGCGAAACCGGGCCGCAGGTAGGCGGGGCTGATGTTCAGCTTGCGGTCGGCCAGGAAGACGTCCATCACCTGGTGCGAGTCCACCCCGAGGGCCTGGCACACCGCGCCCAGCTCGTTGGCGAAGCCGATCTTGAGGCCGTGGAAGGCGTTGTCCGCGTACTTGATGGCCTCGGCCGTCGCGACCGGCACCCGGAACACCTCGCCGGGCAGGCCGTCGTACAGCGCCAGCACCGCGTCGCCGCTCGCCGGGTCGAGTTCGCCTATGACGGTCTTGGGCGGGTCGAAGAAGTCCCGCACGCTGGTGCCCTCGCGCAGGAACTCCGGGTTGACCGCGACCCCGAAGTCGACGCCGGCGGTGCCACCGACGTACTTCTCCAGTATCGGTATCAGCAGGTTCGCGCAGGTGCCGGGGAGCATGGTGCTGCGGAACACCACGGTGTGCCGGCCGCCCCGTTCGGCCAGCGCGGCGCCGATCTCCTCGGTGACGCGCTCCAAGTAGGTCGTGCACAGGCTGCCGTTGGGCTCCGAGGGCGTGCCCACGCAGACCAGGGAAATCTCGCTCTCCAAGATCGCCTCGTGGACGTCACGGGTGGCGCGCAGCGCTCCGCTGTCCACGACCTCGGCGATCAGTTCGCCTATCCGCTCCTCGACCACCGGGGCCTTGCCGTCGTTGACCAGGTCGACCTTCACCTGGTTCACGTCCACCCCGATGACCTCGTGACCCGTGCCGGCCAGGCACGCGGCCGACACACAGCCCACATAGCCCAGGCCGAAAACACTGACCCTCATGACCCGTTCCTCCCCCCAGGCAGACCTTGACGGCCTGCGGTCCGCGCGCCGGTCCGACGACCACCGCGCATCAATAGGCCCCCTGCCCGTGCACCACCGCACGCAGCGTCTTCCACAGGATCACGGTGTCCAGGGCGAGCGACCAGTCCTCCACGTACCGCAGGTCGAGCCGGACCGCTTCCTCCCACGGCAGGTCGCTGCGCCCGCTGATCTGCCACAGGCCGGTGAGGCCGGGCTTGACCAGCAGCCGTCTTCGGATGTCCGGGCCGTACGCGGCGGACTCCTCCGGCAGCGGCGGCCGCGGACCGACCAGCGACATCGATCCGGTGAGCACGTTGAAGAGCTGCGGGAGTTCGTCGATCGAGTACCGGCGCAGCACCGTGCCCACCCGCGTCACCCGCGGATCCCGGCGGAGCTTGAACAGCAGGCCCGCGCCCTCGTTGCGGTCGGCCAGGGCGGCACGCGCCCGGTCGGCCCCGGCGACCATGGTGCGGAACTTGACGATGGTGAACTCCCGGCCGTCCTTGCCGACCCTGCGCTGGCGGTAGAACACGCCGCCCCGGCTGTCCACCAGGACGAGCAGTGCGACGAACACCATCAGCGGCGCGAACAGTGTCAGCAGGATCGCCGCGCCCATCCGGTCCACGACCGCCTTGACCGCCCGGCGGCCTCCGGTGAAGGCCGGCATGCTGACCCGCAGCAGCGGTATCCCCAGCACCGCGTCGACGTGCAGCCGGGGGCCCGCCACCTCCATGAGCACGGGAGCCACGACCATCTCGGCGTCGCTGCCCTCCAGGTTCCAGGCCAGCCGCTGCAGCCGGTGCGGTGACCAGTGCGGGTCCGGGGTGATGGCGACGACCCGGTAGCCGTCGCGGCGGACGTGGTCGGCGACGTCCGACAGCGGGCCGACGACCGGTACTCCGTCCAGTTGGTCACCGTCCTCGAGTCCGGGACCGTCCGTCGTGCACACCGCGTCCACCCGCCAGCCGAGGTGCGGGAAGCGCCGGGTCCGCGTGATCAGGTCGCGCACCGTGCTCGGGCTGCCGGCGGCGAGCACGGGTCGCAGGCAGCGCCCTTCCTTGCGCTGCCTGTGCAGCCACAGACGCAGCAGATACCGCGTGACCATGGTGACGATCGCGATCGCCGGGACGGCGACGAAGATCCACAATTTGATGTTGCGCGAGGTGAGCGCGATTCCGCCGAGCGCCAGCACGACGGTCGCCATGAACAGTGAGCGTCCGAGCCGGCGGAATTCCTCGGCTCCCTGGCCGAGTACGGCCGGGGACCACGACCGGCTGACCGCGAGCGCTCCCAGTACCAGCAGTTCGGTGCCGAAGGCGAGAATTCCCCATTTCTCGTGCCAGTTGGCCGCGTCCCGGACTCCGAAGAAATTGCCTATGCCCGCCACCACCACGGCCGTGGCCACGGTGTCGCTGGTGATCACGGTACGGCGGTACCGCTGCTCCCAGTCGGCCGCGGGCCGGCCGATGGCCCCCTCCGCCAGCTGCCCGTGCGCCGACGGAAACGCGCTGACCAATCCCCCTTGCCGCACAGAACCCCCCAGGTTCCCAGTGGTTCGACGTGTTCGCCTAGCACTGTTCCTCCCCCTCGGGAGGCCCCCGCCTCCCGCGCCGCGCTGTTCCTCCCCACGGGCGGCCCCCGCCTGCCCGCGCACAACGTTTTGGCTGTGTCACAGAAATGTGAGCAACTCACAGTGGTAGCAGCAGACCCCCCTGCCCCCGACCTAAAGATCATTATCGGTCGCCTCGTGCCTGAACAGCCGAAGCACGGTCAATCTAGACCATCGGGGCCACGGTGTAGAGAGGATGTGTGTAATTCATGGTCAAGCTTTGGGAGTTGATCAATGAACCTGTGAAACCCCACGGATGTGTTTGCGCCACCGCGTTCTCATGGGTACCGAGTCCGGCGCTTGATTTCCCGCTCCGGGTACGCGCACGCACCGCCGGATCAGGCCATCAGCGGTCACGGACGGCGCGGCAGCACGCCACGCGAGGGGTCGAGGCCTCCGCGGGACTCCCGGGCGCGGCGGACGGCACCAGCGGCTCCGTGCCCGACTCGTCCGGGCGGCGGAATCGCTCGCTGCCCATCGCCAACTCGCCGATGAGCGGGGCCAGTCGAGGGCCGTTGGACGGTCCTGCCGATACCAGGACGTCCCGTCGGACGGAAGCGGCGCCCCGAACAACGCGGCCGCGCCGGACGAGTGTCTGCGGCGAACGGACCCTGTCGAAGGGAGCGGTCATGAAGACGCTCGTCGTCCACACCCACCGCTGTCGTTGGAGACGACCGAGCCGATCGCCTTCCGGCGCCGGAACTGCGGTGACTGCGAGATCCCGTCGCTGCGCCTGAAGCGGGGCCTGGAGACACCGGGCCGCGAGGGATTCGGCCTGCGTGTGCGTGCCCGACGGACGGCCGGTGCCCTTCGCGGGCGGGGATCAGCTCGCGAGCAGGTGGGTCCGGCCGAACATGGACGCGGCCGCCCGCGCGGTCGGCGTACCGGCGTCGAGGTCCGCGCCGGCCCCGCGCAGGACGGCCACCACGTCGTCGGCACCCTTGAACAGGGCACCGGCGATGGGGGACTGGTCCCGGTCGTTGCGCAGGTCGGGGTCGGCGCCGTGCCGGAGCAGGGCCCGCACGGTGTCGGCGTGACCGTGGTACGCGGCGAGCATGAGGAGGGTGTTGCCCGCCGGATCGCGTACGTCCACCGGCAGCCCGTGTGCCACGAACTCCGTCAGCTGCCCGGTGTCGCCCTCCCGGGCCAGATCCATGGCGATGGCCACGACACGCTCCGTCTGCTCGGGAGTCAGCCCACCGCTGTTGTCCATGTTCATGAAGTCTCCGTGGCGGTACGCCCGCGCGGGCGTGGGCCCCCAATGAGGTGCCCACGCCCGCGCGGAGCCGGTTGACCCGAGTCCTCCTGACCGCAGGGGTCAGTGGTTGCCGGCGGCGAGGGCCTCGATGGCCTTGCGGACGCCCTCGCCGTAGGCGGGGTCGGCCTTGGTGCAGTTGCCGATGTGCCGCTCGACGGTCTGCTCCGAGGCGCCGTTGATCGCGCGCGCCGTGTTCTCGAAGAGGACCTGCTGCTGCTCCGGGTTCATCTGGCGGAACAGGTTGCCGGGCTGCTCGAAGTAGTTGTCGTCGTCCTCGCGGTAGTTGAACCGGTCGGCGACGGCGCCCACGGCCTGGGCGGGCTCGCGGTAGGCGGGCTGTTCCTGCCAGCGGCCGTAGGAGTTGGGCTCGATGCCCGGGGTGGCGCCCTGGTTGCCGTCGACGCGCATGCCGCCGTCGCGGTGGTAGGAGTTCACCGGGTTCTTCGGGGCGTTGACGGGGATCTGGTGGTGGTTGACGCCGAGGCGGTAGCGCTGGGCGTCGCCGTAGGAGAAGAGCCGGCCCTGCAGCATCCGGTCGGGGGAGAAGCCGATGCCCGGGACGACGTTGGCCGGGCTGAAGGCGGCCTGCTCGACGTCCGCGAAGTAGTTCTCGGGGTTGCGGTTGAGCTCCCACTCGCCGACCTCGATCAGCGGGTAGTCCTTCTTCGACCAGACCTTGGTGAGGTCGAAGGGGTGGAAGCGGTAGTTCTCCGCGTCGGCCTCCGGCATGACCTGGACGAACAGCTTCCACTTCGGGAAGTCGCCGTTCTCGATCGCGTCGAAGAGGTCGCGCTGGTGCGACTCGCGGTCCTTGCCGACCAGGGCCTCGGCCTCGGCGTCGGTGAGGTTCTTGATGCCCTGCTGCGTGCGGTGGTGGAACTTGACCCAGAACCGCTCGCCCTCGGCGTTGACGAGGCTGTAGGTGTGCGAGCCGAATCCGTGCATGTGCCGGTAGGAGGCGGGGATGCCGCGCTCCGACATGACGATGGTGACCTGGTGCAGGGCCTCGGGGAGGTTGGTCCAGAAGTCCCAGTTGTTCTCGGCGTCGCGCAGGTTGGTGCGCGGGTCGCGCTTCACCGCGTGGTTGAGGTCGGGGAACTTCAGCGGGTCGCGGAAGAAGAAGACGGGGGTGTTGTTGCCGACGAGGTCCCAGTTGCCCTCTTCGGTGTAGAACTTCACGGCGAAACCACGGATGTCGCGCTCCGCGTCGGCGGCGCCGCGCTCACCGGCGACGGTGGAGAACCGGGTGAACAGCTCGGTCTTCTTGCCGATCTCGGAGAAGATCTTCGCGTTGGTGTAGCGGGTGATGTCGTGGGTCACGGTGAAGGTGCCGAAGGCGCCGGAGCCCTTGGCGTGCATGCGGCGCTCGGGAATGACCTCGCGGTCGAAGTGGGCGAGCTTCTCCAGGAACCACACGTCCTGCAGGAGCATCGGCCCGCGCGGGCCCGACGTCAGGGAGTTCTGGTTGTCGGGAACCGGTGCACCGGCAACCGTGGTCAGCGGCTTCTGGTTGTTCTCAGGCAAGGCTTGCTCCTCGGTGTGGTTCTTCGCATGCGCTCAAGGCCTGACGGTCCCGGCCGGCCGGCAGTCCGGGGCAAGCTGCCCCGCGCGTCCATGGGCACACACTACATTGGACAGGATCTAAGGCAAGGTGTCATCCAGGGCGATATCCACTCTTGAGTTGTTGCCGATCTCTGCTAGGGTGCAGCGCATGAGTGATCTCCTGGGGAGGCTCCGCGAACGCGGCTGGCGCCTGACCGCGCAGCGCCGCGTCGTCGCCGAGGTCCTCGACGGAGACCACGTGCACCTGACCGCCGACGAGGTGCACGCCCGCGCCGCGGAGCGACTGCCCGAGATCTCCCGGGCGACGGTGTACAACACCCTGCGTGAACTGGTGCAGCGCGGGGAGGTCCTCGAGGTGTCGACCGACGGCCGCGCCAAGCGCTACGACCCGAACGCGCACCGGCCCCACCATCACCTGCTGTGCTCACGCTGCGGCTCGATGCGCGACGTCCGGCCGACGGGCGACCCTCTCGCGGACCTTCCGCCCTCCCAGTCCTTCGGCTTCACGGTCTCCGAGGTCGAAGTGACGTACCGCGGAATCTGCCCGGACTGCGCCGCCTGAGGACTCGGGCCCACCGCGTGCCCGCGGAGGGCCGGCCCGGAGCCGTCGCTGCTCCGGCGCCCGCCAAGACACTCATCCCTTCGGGGCGTCCAAGGCGCCGTCCTCTCCGTACACCGACACAGTGGTTCCTGAACCACCCGGTTCCGGACGGAAGAGAGGCACGTCATGAAGATCGCGGTCATCGGTGGCACGGGGCTGATCGGCTCGCAGGTCGTGGAGAACCTGAACGCGGCCGGACACCAGGCGGTACCGCACTCGCTGTCCACGGGGGTCGACGTCGTCGGCGGCGAGGGAGTGGACCGGGCGGTCGAGGGAGCCGACGTGGTCGTCAACCTGACGAACTCCCCGACCTTCGACGACGCCTCGCCGGCCTTCTTCCAGGCTTCCATGGACAACCTCCTGGCCGCGGCCGAGCGGGCCGGGACGGGGCACTTCGTCATCCTCTCGATCGTCGGCGTCGACCGGGTGCCGGAGCTGGACTACTACCGCGCGAAGGTCCTCCAGGAGCAGATCCTGCGGCAGGGCCCCGTCCCGTACTCGATCGTGCGCGCCACCCAGTTCATGGAGTTCATGGAGGCCGTCCTGTCCTGGACGTCGGACGGCGAATCCGTCCGGCTGCCCGCGACGCCGATCCAGCCGATCGCGGCGAAGGACGTGGCGGCCGCGGTGGCGGACGTCGCCGTGGGCTCCCCGCTGAACGGCATCCGCGACATCGGTGGACCGGACGTGTTCCGGCTCGACGACCTGGGCCGCCTGACCCTCTCCAGCAAGGGCGACGCGCGTACGGTCGTCACCGACCCGACCGCCGGCATGTTCGCGGCGGTCAAGGGCGACGTCCTCACCGACAAGGAGGCCCACCTGGCCCCCACCCGGTACACCGACTGGCTCGCCTGAATGGACGAAGGCGCCGGCCCCGCTCCCGCCGGGAGCGGCACGCCGGGGGGAATCCTCCGCAGCAGACCCGAGCGGTGGCTGTTCAAGGGCATCTACGGCCTGGTACTGGCAAGCGCCCTGGTGGCCGCGCTGGACGTCCCCGGAGGGGAGGCCGACCCCGGTCAGGACGCGCTGTGGGTCCTGCTCACCGCGGTGACGTCGGGTGCCGCCCACGGGTACGCACATGTCATCGCCCAGCGCGCGTCCGGTGACGGCACGGCCAGAGCGAGCAGAGTGCGCGCGGTGCTCGTCGAGTGGCCGCTGGTCGTCGCCGTGCTGCCGACCGTGGCGATGCTGCTCGCCGCCGCGGCCGGGTGGTGGGCGGAGGAGACGGCCGCCGACACGGCCCTGCTGTGCAACACCGTCGCCCTCTTCGTCCTGGGCTTCTCCGCCGCGCGCACCGCCGGGCTCGGCCGCCTGTCCTCCTGCCGCGCAGGGGCCCTGGACATGCTGATCGGCCTGGTGATCATCGCCGCGGACGCACTGATCGAGTAGCCGGTCGCCGCCCTGCCCCGCCGCGGGCACCACGCCCGCGAGTGTCCTCCCTCCCGCCCGGTCAGTCGCCGAGTGCCGCCGTCATGGCGTCGAGGTCTGAGAGCAGCGCCGTCAGACGGTGCGCCGGGACACCGCGGATCATGCGTTCCTCGATCGAGTAGACCGCCCGACGGGCGGCGTGCAGGCGTTCCCTGCCGGCCGGAGTCAGGTGCACGGGCAGGGCACGGCCTTGTGCGGCGGTGGCCGGCCGCGTGATGAGACCGGCGTCCTTGAGGCCGCGCAGGACGACGTTGGCCGACTGCCGGGTGACGAAGGTGCCGCGTGCCAGGTCGGCGTTGGACAGGCCCGGCCGCTCGTCGAGGAGTTCCAGACACGAGTACTGCGGGACGGTCAACTCGTGCTCGCGCAGTGCTCTGTCCATGGCGTTGCGCAGGGCGGCCGAGGCGCGCTTGAGGCGGTATCCCACGTGCTCGGTGACGTCCTCGGCGGCGTGCGGTGGGGGGACGGGTGCCGGAATCTCCATGTCAGCATTTTGACATGCAGGCCGGCGCCCGCCTACTGTCTCCGATGTCAAAGTCCTGACATCAATGTCTCCGGAGGAACCATGACCGCCACCGTCGAAGGCCCCGACTTCATCGCCCTGCAGGTCACGGACGTGCCCGCCGCCGCGGCCTTCTTCGAGGAGCATCTCGGCCTGCGCCCCGCCCCCGCCTCTCCGCCGGGCGCCGTGGTCTTCACCACCAGCCCGGTCCCCTTCGCCGTCCGAGAGCCGCTCCCTGGCACCGACCTGACCGGCGACTCCGTCCCGGGGCTGGGCGTCGCGCTGTGGCTGCGCACCGACGACGCCGCCGCACTGCACGAACGGCTCGTCGCCGCCGGCGTCGAGGTGGCGGGGCCGGTGCAGGACAGCCCGTTCGGGCCCATGTTCACCTTCACCGGCCCCGAGGGCTACCGGCTCACCGTCCACGGAGGCTGAGCCGGCCCCCGCCGAACCCGGTCAGCGGTCCCGGGAGAGTTCGAGGAGTTCGGCGAAGGTCCCACCGGCATGGACGAGTTCGTCGTACCGGCCCTGCTCGGTGATCCGCCCGTGCTCCATGACGACGATGTGGTCGGCGAGCTTCGTGTTCTCCAGGCGGTGGGTGACCACGATGGTGATGCGCTCGGCGGCGATCGCCTTGATCCGCTCGAAGATCCGGTGCTCGCCGCGCGGATCCATCTGGGACGTCGGCTCGTCCAGGATCAGCAGCCCCGGGCGGCGGTACAGGGCCCTTGAGCACGCCACCCGCTGCCACTGTCCGCCGGAGAGCTCGGTGCCGCCGAAGACGTCACGGGAGAGCAGGGTGTCCAGGCCCGCGGGGAGGACGTCGACGGCTTCGCGCAGGCCGACCGCGTCGACGGCCTCCCACACCGGGGTGTCGTCGTGGGTGCGGGGCTGGCCGAGGGTCACGTTCTCGCGGACCGGCATCGGCCACTGGGCGAAGATCTGCGGCACCAGGCCCACGTCCGCCCAGACGGTGGCCGGGTCCACCTCGGCGAGATCGGTGCCGTTCCAGGTGACCCGCCCCTTGTCGGGAAGGTAGATGCCGGTGAGCAGACGGGTCAGTGTGGATTTGCCCGAGCCGTTCGCCCCGACGACGGCGAGGATCTGACCGCGCTCCAGGGTCAGCGAGACGCCGTCGACGGCGGGCCTGTCCCTGCCCGGGTACTGGTAGACGACCTCCTCGAGCCGGATCTGCTCGGTCGGCGCCTCGTGCCTGCCGGGTCCCCGCTTCGGGACGCGGGCCGCGGCGTCGTCGAGGAAGGCCTGCATGTCGCTCAGGTAGAGGCTGGTGTGGAAGACCGCGGCGCCGTTGAGGACGACCTGCGACAGTGCGGCGAGCGTGGTCTGCACGGCGATGACGGCCGTGGCCGCGACCGCGAGTTCGATCCGCCCCGATACCGCCAGCCAGGCCAGGACTCCCCAGGTCGCCACGAGAAAGACGCCACCGGCCGACGCGGAGAGCACCGCGATCCGAAGGGTGCGCGGTGCGGCTGCCAGGGTCCGTCCGTCGCACCGGTCGGACAGCGTCCGGTACCAGTGGACGAGGTAGTCCGTCATCGAGTTGGCGCGGACCTCGTCGCCGTACTTGGACGTGGTCGCCCACCAGCGCATCATGCCGCGTACGTTGCGGTCGGCGATGTTGGCGTAGTGGACCTCGTAGTCGACGCGGGCGGTCAGGACGGCCCCCGCACCGGCCGGCAGTACCGCGAGCAGGAGCAGCGGCAGCATCAGCGGATTGAGCGCCGACAGTACTCCGCCGGCCGTGACCATCCGGATCAGCGCGGACAGGAACCGCTGGGCGTCGGTCACCATCACCTGGGTTCGGATCACCCCCATCTCCGCCGCCTCGTGCCGGTCCGAGAAGCCCTCCTGCGCGTATGCGGACGCCTCCACCCGGCACACCGCCTCGACCAGGGCGCTGTCCGTCTCCGTGGTCAGCCTGGGGGTGATCCGCCGCTCGGCGTAGGTCGCCACCGCTGCCGCACCGCGGCCCAGCGCGGCGGCGAGCGCGACCACCAGCAGCGCGGGCACGGCTCCGTGCAGCCGGTCACCGGCGGAGCCGTCGCCGAGGACGGGCCTCATGGCGCGGGCGGTGGCCGTCAGCAGCACGGCGGCCGAGACACCCGTGACCGCCTGGCAGCCCAGCAGCAGTTGCACGGCCCGTCGGTCGGTCCGCCACGACAGGCGGACGATCCGTCCGAGGACGGCGGGGATCTGCGCGCACATCCGCCAGAACGAGACCTCGGCGAGCGGATTGACGGAGTACCTGCCGCTGTAGGTGATCTCCGCCGGTTGTGGCGGCGGCGGGGGAGAAGCTGTGACGTCCTCTGGTTTGTTCGCATCGGTCGCGGTCAATGGGTCCCCCTCGACGGTCGTTCGAGCGTGGTCGTCGGGCTCAACGACCGGAGCGGGATATCGAACACATGTGTTTCGGTCGCAGCGGGAATCCCGGAATACGGCGCGTGGCGGTGCGTGGTGGATGCACGGACCCGGTCGGCACAACAGGTGAGCGGAGCAGGCGGATTGGCCGAATCGCCGACGACGGCCGCTACGGCGGCTGCCGGAAACCCGCATGACGGCACGATCCGAAGACGCCAGGGGGTCGGCCCGTGACCGTCGGCGTCGCGAAGCCGACCCGCCCTCCGATCGCCCCGGGGGACGCGGCCCCTTGGCGGAGCTGCTCAACGCGATCGAGGTCGTCGACGTCTTCGGCGAGTACTACTCGCGGGAGGACGCCACCGACCAGATCAACGCCCCTTCGCCCGGACCTCGGCTTTCTGCCGCGCGACGCGGACAGCGGAAACCCCGGGGGCCGCGGGTTGCGCGCGGCTCAGTCCTCGACCCAGCCGTGGCCCTCGCTGAACTTCAGGAGCACGCCGCGGACGGTGAGGATCTGTTCCGCGGTCAGCTGCGGACTGGACGTCAGCAGCAGTTCCGTCACATCACGCCGGAACTCGTCGGAACTGAGCACGTCGCACATCGGGTGACCGTTCTCGTCGGACATCGGGGCCCGGGACGCGGCCTCCTGGCGCCGCACGGGCTTGGGCCGCTCACCCTCGGGGAGCCGGATGCCCGACGCCTTGAGCCCACGCTCACCGCTCTCCACCTCGAACTCCACGACCAGACCGGAGCGCACGTACTCCTCGGGAATGAGGAGATCGTTCACGTGCAGGAAGATGTCCTCGCCGCCGTCGTCCGGGGCGATGAACCCGTAGCCCCGCGTACTGTCGAAACGCACCACACGACCCGCGACCATGCGGACCCCCAACCTTTGGAAACCACACCCGTCCGGGGCCCTTCCCCGGAGCCGTGTGCATGCTATCCGGCCGGGTCGGCGCACGATGAGCCGGCGGTTGTCGGCCGAGCCGGGACCACCTCGGTCTGCGTGAGATCGACCGAGGCCGCCAGGGCCCGCGAGGTGGGCGAGCAGGGCCGCACCACGGACGAGATCGCCCTGCCGATGCTCCGAGGCCCGGACCGCCTCAGAGGGAGGCCGCTCGGAGGAGGGTTTCGGCGGCGGCGGTGCGGGCGTAGAGGACGGAGCGGCCGGAGCGGTGAGCGCTGACCAGACCCGCGTTGCGCAGCGCCGTGAGGTACTGGGACACCGCGGCCGGGGAGAGTCCGGTGCGGTGGGCCAGTTCGGTGGCGCAGGCCGGGGCCTCCACTTCGGTCAGGAGCAAGGTCCGTGAGCGCCCCAGGACCGGGGCGAGGGCGCGTGCTCCCGCGGTGGGCCGTTTCTCCCACAGGGCGCCGATGCCTCGGGCAGGGAAGGCGAGTTGCGGTGGGCCCGGCGGTCGCACCTGGGTCCGCGGACCGGGGCCCGTGAACACGGACGGGATCAGCAGCAGTCCCGCGCCCGCGGACCGGCGGGGTATGTCCTGTCTCGGCGCGATGCGCCTGCCCCAGTACGGCGAGGCGTTCGCGCCCGACTCCGTCCCGCGCGACCGCGACCAGGCGATCGAGGTGCTGCGCCGGGCGGTCGAACTCGGTGTGAACCACATCGACACCGCCGCGTTCTACTTCTCACCGCTGCGCCGCGCCAACGAGCTGATCAACCGCGCCCTCGCGCCCTACCCGGACGATCTTGTCATCGCCACCGAGGTCGGCCCCGGCCGCGACCCCTCGGGTGCCTGGCTGCCGCACGCCACCCCGCAGCAGCTGCGCGGCCAGGTCGAGGAGAACCTGCGCCGGCTCGGCCGCGACCACCTCGACGTGGTGAACCCGCGCATCGTCGGCACCGATTCGATCGCCGACCGCTTCGGCGCGCTGGCCGAACTGCGCGACGCCGGACTCATCCGGCACCTGGGGTTGTCCAACATCCGCCCGTACCACCTCGCCGAGGCCCAGGCCGTCGCACGCGTGGTCTGCGTCCAGAACATGTACGGCATCGGCGCGTCACCCGAGCAGGAGGACATGCTGCGTATCTGTGCCGAACAGAACATCGCGTTCGTGCCGTTCTATTCGATCGCCGGCAGTGGGCGCACGGCCGGCGCGAGTGGCGAGGACACCGGCGCGGTGCACACCGTCGCCCGCGCCCACGGGATCAGCACCGCCCAGCTCCGGCTGGCGTGGACGCTGCACCGCGGCCCGCACGTCCTGGCCATTCCCGGCACCGGCGACCCCGACCACCTCGCCCAGAACGTGGCCGCCGGCTCGCTGCGCCTGTCCGGAGACGACCTGGCCGCCCTGGAGTCCCTCCGTGACGAGACCGCATGACAGCGACAACGCCTCGGCACAGCCGCCGGCAGCGTGATCAATCCCGCAAGGGCTGTGATGGCCCACCCCGGCGGCGCACCGGATTCCCTCACGCCGTCCCGCGCCCGCCGCTCAGCGTGACGACGCCCGGCGAGCGGCTGCGCGGCCTGCCCGTGCCGTCCTCGACCCCGGCGTACGGGGAGCTGGCCGGCGCCGATCCGTCCCTCGGCCTCCGGCGGACGCAGCACTCCAGGTGCCGTGAGCCGGCGCACCGAAATGGCTAATGTGAACGGCATGAGTGAAGAATCGGAACGTTCCGTCGTCGTCGAACGCATCGCCGGAGGCCGCTTCGTGGCGACCAACGCCCGCGGTGGATCGATCAGTTTCGGCACATCCCCGGACAGCGGCGCGGACACCGGATTCACTCCCGTCGAGTTGTTCCTGGCCGCGATCGGCGGCTGTACGGCCGTGGACGTCGACGTCGCCACGGGCCGGCACGCGGAGCCCGCCCGGTTCTCCGTGACGGTCAGGGGAGACAAGGTCAGCGACGACCAGGGCCACCGCATGACGAACCTCGAGGTCGCGTTCACCGTGGCCTTCCCGGACGGCGAGGGAGCGGAGCGCGCCCGCGCGATCCTGCCCCGCGCGGTCAAGGCCTCGCACGACCGTCTCTGCACGGTGAGCAGGACCGTCGAGATCGGCACACCGGTGAACACGACGGTCACCGACGCCTGACCCGACCGTCCTGCCGCGCCCGGGCTGCGGAAGGAGTCGTCGTCGGCCGCACGCCAGATGAGTTTCCGGCAGCGGTGCGGTCTACCCGTTGACGAAGGGAGCGCACCATGCGCAAGATCATCATCTGCACGTTCCTGACGCTCGACGGTGTGATGCAGGCGCCGGGCGGCCCGGACGAGGACGGCGGGGGCGGCTTCGAGCACGGTGGCTGGCAGAAGCCGGTGGACGACGACGAGGTCGGCGCGGCCATCGCGGGTTGGTACGAGCACTCCGACGCGATGCTGCTCGGCCGCAGGACGTACGACATCTTCGCGTCGTACTGGCCGACCGCCGATCCCGGCAACCCGTTCACCGACCGCATGAACTCCATGCCCAAGTACGTGGCGTCCCGGACCCTGACCTCCGTCGAGTGGCGGAACTCCACGCTGCTGGAGGGCGACGTCGTCGCTGCCGTACGCGAACTCAAGGCGTCCGACGGCGGCAGTATCAACGTCGTCGGCAGCGGCGACCTCGCCCAGACCCTCATGCGTCACGGCCTCGTCGACGAGTACCGGCTCACCATCCACCCGGTCATCATCGGCACCGGCAAGCGGCTCTTCGCCGACGGAGCGATCCCCACGGCACTGGAGCCGGTCAGCGTGTCGGCGACGAAGGGCGGCACCGTAGTCGGCGTCTACCGGCCGACGGGCGAGCCGAGCTACGACAGCTACTAGGCGGACACGCCCGGGCCGGGGGTCTCGCGTCGGGGCAACGCCCCACGAGGCGAGGCCCCGAGCGCATGACGCCCTGACGCCCGGACGTCACGCGCCGGTCACACGCACGTGTTGCCGTCGTTCCATGTCTTGGTGGCGTTGCCCGGCAGGGCCTGCCAGTGGACGACCGCACACTGGAAGTTCTGCCGGGTCTCACTGCCGACGGCGTACTCGTAGGACGTCGGGTAGCCCATCCACCCCGCCTCGCACCCCTGGCTGCACCAGTGGTCGCCGATGTCTCCCCAGACGGGCCACGCGCCGCTGCGGGGAGACCAGTAGACGGTCCCGTTCTCGAACTGCGTCCGGCGGCCGACACCGTCGGGGTTGACCAGCTCCTCCGTGAGCGGGCAGCCGAGCGACCCCCCGGGGCCGCCCATGGCGACGTACCGCTTCTCGATGTCGCCCAGCACCCGGTGACCGCAGTAGTCACCGTCGGCCTGTGCCGCCTGTGCCGCCGGTGACGCCGATACGACGAGCGTGCCGGCCAGCAGGGCGAGCAGGCCGACGGCGGATGCCACCTGTCCCGGCGCCCTGGTTCGGTCGGTGTTCCGCATACGCGTCATGCGTCGTCCCTCTTGTCGTGAGCCGTCTTGTCGTTCAGCTGAACTCGTGCTGATCAACGACTGGCCCGAGGCGGGGAAACGCTCTGCCGTAGTTGCAGTCCTCGCTCAAGATGTAGTACTTCTTGTACATGAGCGAGCAGGTGCACAACAGGTTGGCCGTGGTGCGCGCCGAACGGAAGGTGTCGCGGCAGCACCTGGCTGAGGCGGTGGGGGCGCATTACCAGACCATCGGCTACATCGAGCGGGGGCAGTACAACCCGAGCCTCGACCTGGCGCTGAGGATCGCGAAGTTCTTCGAACTGCCGGTGGAGGCGCTGTTCTCGCTCGAGCCGTTCCGGCCGCTCACGGATGAGATCTACGGGAGGAAGACGTCATGACGACGACGCGGCTGACGCGCTACGACCGCAGCATGCTGCGGCTGATGAACGACCGCCGAGGCCGGCCGCTGTACGCCACGGCCACCCGCCGACGCCTGGTCGTCGGCGCGCATCTGGCGCTGACCGTGACCATCGGCGGGCTGATGGCCTACTCGTACCTCGCGGACGGGGAGCCGGTCTGGCCCTTCGTCGCCGCGGCGGTGCTGCTGCTGCCGTGGATGGTCGCGACCGGGGCGATCAACGCGGCCACCCGTGGTCTGCTGGAACTGCGCGAACGAGCACTGGACGAGCGTCAGTCCGCCGAACGCTCCCGCGTGCAGGCCCGGGCCCACCGTGCGATGACCCTGCTCCTCGCAGCGACCGCCGTCGGTCTGTTGATCGTGGGTGCGGCCGACGGCAAGGCCCCCACGGCGTACGCGGCACCGATGGTCATCACGGTCCTCGCGGTGCACTGGCTGATGCCGTTGTGGGCGGCCGGCCTGATGGCTCAGGACGAGCCGGCCGACAGCGACGGTCCCGAGGCCTGACGAGTCTCCTGCCCCCGACCGTCGCCCCGGCCTGCGGACCCGCCGGACGGGCAAGGCCCATCGGAGCGCCGGCACATCACGCCCGGCCACGGCCGCCGCGGACGGGTGCCTCCCCCGGACGGCCCCCGCTCCGGCGCGTTCCCCGGGGAGCATCCGCGCACCGGGCTAGTGTCGACGGGCGCGCCGGAGACGGCGAACCGTCCTCTGCCCCCGCCCCCGTCGTCGTCCGTAGGGAGCGTGTCCAGCTTGGCCCGGAACCGTCGTCTGATCCTGAGTACCCCCTCGGAGGTCTGGGACCTGCTGTCCGACGGACACCGCTACGGAGAGTGGGTGACCGGCACTCAGCAGATCCTCGCGGCGGACCCGCACTGGCCCGAGGTGGGCGCCCGGCTGCGCGTCCGGGTCGGTTTCGGCCCGATGGTCGTCGACGACACCTGCGTCGTCCGCATCTGCGAACCCGGGCGCCGTTTGGAACTGGAGGCGAGGGCGGCGCCGTTCGGGGCGGCCCGCATCGCCATGAAGCTGGTGCCCTGGGGCGACGCCACGCTCTTCGTACTCGACTGGCACGCGTTGCGGGGGCCCGGCATCCGGATGCACGGTCTGCCGGTGGACTACCTCGTCGAGGTCCGCAACGGCATGATGCTGACCAAGCTGGCCAGGATCGCCGTCCGGGAGCACCGCTCCGATGCCGACGCCCTCAGGCGTCGCCCATGACCAGCCCCTCGATGGTGTGCATCTGCCTCACCGGCGCCAGCTCGTCCACGACCGGGCAGTCGAGGTGGCGGCGTACCCGCTCGGGCAGCGTCTCCCAGTAGGCGCGCGTGACGGCCGTGTCGTGCCGGTCGCCGTTGTTCGCCTCCGGCCCGTCGACGCCCAGGACCAGCACCGGCCGCGACCTGGCGGAGCCGTTGGTCGTGCCCCGGTGGATGGTCAGGGCCGTCCGTGCGGAGATGTCACCGCGTCGCGGGTACTTGCGCACCGCCCGCCCGGCGTAGCGGCCGTAGTGCGAGCGGGGCGGGAACATACCGTGCTCGAACTCCTCGCTGTCGTCCCACTGGGTGCCCGGGGCGATCTCGAAGGGACCCATGTCCTCCTCGGTGTCCACCGTGGTCACATTGAAGGCGAGCGAGGTGAGACGCCGCTCACGGCGGGTCTCCTCGGGTATGGGAAAGTCACGGTGCCAGGGCTGGTTCACCGCGCCCTCCAGCGGGACGTCGAACCCGAGTTCCACGATGCGGTAGTCGGGGCCGAGCGTCGCCGTGCACAGGGAACGCACCCAGGGATGGTCGGCCAGGTCCGCGAAGCCCCTGATCTGCTCGGGGTGGATCTCGACGTAGTACCGGTTCGGCCCGCGGCCGACCGCACCGCCGGGCCGGGAACGGGCCTCCTCGAACGCCTTGGCCACGTCCTCGCCGAGCAGGTCCGCCCACCCGGGAGCGAAAGCGCCCTTGCGTGCGGTGATGCCGTCCGTGTACAGGGCTGCCACGTCCGCCGACACGTCGACGTCCAGGGCGCCGACGTCTACACCGGGGAAAACGGATGCGTTCATGGTGCGCCTCCTTGCACTGCGTCGGCAGTGTCGGCTGTGTTGGCTGCGACCATATTGCGACGTTGAATGCGACGTTGTAATAGGCTCCTGGGGGATTCTGGTCGCCCTCTCCGGGACGTGCGAGGATGTCGGCCGTGAGCAGTCGCCTGAAGGACGTCGCCGCCCTCGCGGGGGTGTCGACGCGCACCGTTTCCAACGTCGTCAGCGGCTCGGTGTCCGTGGCCGAAGAAACCCGGGCGCGCGTCCAGGCCGCGCTCGACGAGCTCGGCTACCGTCCGAACGTCGCCGCCCGCAACCTCCGCGCCGGCCGCACCGGCCTGATCGGCCTGGCCATTCCCGAGCTCCACTCACCGTACTTCGGCGAACTCGCGGCCTTGGTCGTCGAAGCCGCTCAGCAGCGATCGTGGACCGTCGTCATCGATCAGACCTCCGGGGACGCCGACGCGGAGCGGCGGCTCCTGGAGGGCACCGGAGGCAGACTGGTCGACGGCCTCATCATCAGTCCGTGGGCCCTCGGACCGGAGGAGCTCACCGGACAGTCGCGCAACGTGCCCGTCGTGCTTCTCGGCGAACGCCGGCCGCACGGTCTCGCCGACCGTGTCGCCGTGGACAACGCCCTCGCGGCCGACGAGGCGACGACCCATCTGCTCGTGTCGGGACGCCGGCGAGTCGCGGCGATCGGTCCGCAACCGCACCTGCGGAACGAGACGGCCAAGCAGCGGCTGGAGGGATACCACAACGCCCTGCGACGTGCCGGGCTGGACCCGGACCCCGACCTGGAACGGCCCGTGGCGACCCTGCACCGCAAGGACGGCGCGGAAGCGATGACCGCGCTGCTGGACGCCGGCACCCGACCGGACGCCGTCTTCGCGTTCACCGACGAACTCGCCCTCGGCGCCATGCACGTGGCCCACCAGCGCGGCGTGCGCGTCCCGGAGGACATGGCCTTCGTGGGCCTCGACGGCATCGAGGACGGCCACTACGCCAACCCGTCTCTGACGACCGTGGTCCCCGACAAGCGGCAGATCGCAGAGCGGGCACTGCAGTGCCTCGCCGACCGCATATACAGCCCGGCCTCCGCCGTGCCACCCCTCGACGTCGTGATCCCCCACCAGCTCGTGGTACGAGCGAGTAGCGCGTAGAGGGGCAGCCGCGGCCAATATCCGTGTGGGCAGCGCTGCTGCCTGCTAACGTCTCCCACATGAAGCGCGCTGCTGTGACGACGACGCCGGAGAGTGTCCCGGCGCGCTGACAGACGACCTGATCCGAAGCCCCGGGGCAAGTGCCCCGGGGCTTCGTCGTAGGCCCGGTCACTTGCTCCGCAACCAGTAAGGAGACCACGATGACCACCGTGCACGACCACCGCAGGACCGGCCGCGAACTGGACCTCTTCGACACCGATCCGCTGCTCGGCGCCGGCTTGCCGTACTGGCTGCCCGACGGCGCGGCCGTGAGGCACACCCTGGAGGAGTACATCCGCACCGTCGAGCGGCTGGCGGGCTACCAGCACGTGTACTCACCGGTCCTCGGCAAGCGGGAGCTGTACGAAATCTCGGGACACTGGGCACACTACAGCGACGACATGTTCCCCCCGATGAACCTCGGCGGCGAGCAGCTCGTCCTGCGGCCGAGCCTGTGCCCCCATCACGCGGTGATCTACCGCTCCCGCTCCCACAGTTACCGCGAACTTCCCCTGCGCATGGCCGAACTGGGAGGCATGTACCGCTCCGAACTCTCCGGCGTGCTCGGCGGACTGACCCGCGTACGGGCCATCCAGCTCAACGACGCACACATCTTCTGCACCCTGGACCAGGTCGCCGAGGAGGCGCGGGCCGCGCTGGAGATGATCCGCCGGGCATACGAGGCACTCGGCATCGTCGCGACCCGCTACCGCCTCTCCTTGCCGGGCCCCGGCGGCAAGTACGTCGCCGCACCGGAGAAGTGGCAGCGGTCCACCACCCTGCTGACCGACGTCCTCGACCGCTCGGGCCTGCCCTACGAGTCAGCCCAGGGCGAGGCCGCGTTCTACGGCCCCAAGATCGACGTCCAGGTCACCGACGGCGCCGGCCGGGAGTCCACCCTGTCCACCGTCCAGGTCGACTTCCACCAGCCCGAGCGGTTCGACCTGCACTACGTCGGCGCGGACGGCGTCAAACACCGCCCGGTCATGGTCCACCGCAGCATCATCGGCAGTGTGGAACGCGCCGTCGCCCATCTCATCGAACAGCACGGCGGTGCCTTCCCTGCCTGGCTCGCCCCCACTCAGCTCGTCATCCTCCCCGTCTCCGACACCGAACTGCCGAACGCCGCGTCCCTGGCCCGACGCAGCACCCGGCTCGGACTGCGTGCCCGGGTCGCGGGACCGGACCGTGGCAGCCTGGGCGCCCGAATCCGAGAGTCCCGCCTGGTTCCCTACCAGGCCGTCCTCGGCGCCAGAGAGGCCGCCGACGACCAGACCGCACTGCGCTTGCGTGACGGACGCCGACTCGGCCCGCAGCCGGTCGACGACGTACTCACCCGCATCAACGCTCTCGTCGCCGCCCACAGCACCGACCTGTGGGCCGACACCGCCGGCTAGTCGGCCGGCCGTCTGATGGGTTCGTGTACGTGCAGCTCCGGACCAGGGGCTGCACGTTCAAGACTTGCGGGCAGAGCGGGCCCCGGCCCAACCGGTGGCGGCGACCACCTCCCGCGCGATGTCGACGACGAGTCGTCCGTCCGTCGCCACTCGCACGCTGTCCGGGGCGGCTCGCTGCTCCAGGAGCCGCGCTTTGCGGACGCTTCCTTCCAACTCCTGCCCCAGCTCGGAGCCGAGTTCTCGTCCCACCAGCCGCTCACGGGCGGTGGCGTCGGAGGCGGTGAGCAGAACTCGTACGATTCCCACTCCCGCCCCCATGGCACGCTCGAACATGCCCGTCGCCTCAGGCAGCACACACATGGTGTTCGTGTAGATCAGGCGCCGGTAGCCGCGCCGGGCGAAGTTGGCCCACACGGCAGTCAGATTGACCTCGGTGATCTGCGCGCGGTGAGGGTCTCCTTCCGGAGCCGGATGCACCTGCCCCATGAAGTCACCGTCGATGATCGCGTGAGCGACCGCCTCGGAGCGCAGCAGCGCCGAAACCTCCCAGCCCACCGTCGTCTTGCCGACACTGGCTCGTCCTCCGACGAGCAGCACTTCCGGGTGATCCATGGAGCCAGCGTGCCAGGGTACGACCACCGCACGCGACCCCAGCGCTGCTCACTTCGTGACTCGACCGGCGTGGACAAGGTCTCTCCGCCCCTGGGCTGTTCGCTCAGTTTCGCGAGCTTCTCGGAGCAACTCAGCCCGGTGGCCATCGTCAGGCTCGGCTCTGCCGGACGGTGCGGTCCACGTACGGGATCTCGAAGTCACGAGCGGCCCATGGCAGGACCGTGACGGCAGCGATCTGTGGGCGACCGAGGGCGAGACGCGCGATCAGATCACCGAGTCCTACCGGCGCACGTGGGACCACTCGGACGTGACGATCGACGCGCTTCCCCTCGATGCCCCCGGCCACGTGCCGTGGTGGCCGGGGCCGAGTCCCAACGGCCTCACGCTGTTGATCCGCCTAGCACTTCGGACGAGGGGACTGCGGGTCAGAAGCGCATGCCGTCTCCTGGGCCGCCATGACCTCGTCGCCGTACTCGAAGGCCCAGGCGCCGACGGCGTCGATGGGCGCCAGCAAGGACCTTCCCAGACCGGTGAGTTGGTACTCAACGCGTGTTGGTGTGTCGGGGCTGACCAGGCGCTCGACCAGTCCGTTGAACTGCAGCCGGCGCAGGGTCTCGGTGAGGACCTTGGAGCTGATGCCCCCGATCCGCTCCCGAAGTTCGACCGGGCGCCGGGGGCCCTCGCGCAGCGCCCAGAGCACCACGGCGTTCCAGGTGTTGGACAGCAGGTCGAAGGCGAGGCGGGCGCGGCAGTCTGCGAGGAAGGCGTCGGTCGTCACGTACCAAATGGTGCCCGAACCGCCCTCTAGCGTCGGTGTGAACGGCGAAGCAGGCACGGAGAGGGAATGTGTGATGAGAATCGGCGTACTGGGCACGGGCAACATGGCCGACGCGCTCGCCACCCACTGGGTGCGGGCCGGGCACCAGGTGGCCATCGGGGGACGGGACGCACGCAAGGCGGAGCGACTGGCGACGCGCATGGGAGGCGGCGTGCAGCCTGCCAGTCTGCGCGCGGCGGTCGAGTTCGGTCAGGAGGTGGTGCTGGCCGCGCTGCCCTTCGGCGCGGGAGCGGACGTGGCACGGGACCTGAGCGCGGCCTTGGAGGGCAAGGTGCTGCTCGACTGCTCCAACCCGGTCGGTCCGGGCTTCAGGCTGCTGACCGAAGGAGGCCCCTCGGCAGCGCGGCAACTGGCCGCGGCGGCGCCAGGAGCCCACGTGGTCAAGGCCTTCAACCTCTGCCACGAGGACGTGTGGCGCATGCGTCCGCCCGTCTTCGATGGACGGCCCCTGGCCGTGCCGGTCTGCGGGGACGACGAGACGGCCCTCGCGCGTGTACGCGAGTTGGTGCGGGACGTGGGCGGCGACCCGGTGGCCGGCGGCGGTCTCGACCGTGCGGGGCTCCTGGAAGCGACCGCCGCGCTGTTCATCGCGCTGTGGGTGGGCGAGGGAGCCGACGCGCAGGCGATCGCGCCTCCGCTTGCCTATGCGGCCGGACCGAGCCATCAGGAATCGCAGGTCGGCACGGGGCCTTCGGTGAGGGATTCATAGCGGGCTGCCTCACCACGAAGCCGATTGACCTTGCGCACCGTTCCGGTTCACCAGTCCGAACCCGTTGTGACGGCCGGGTGCTCTCGCCGTGGACGACGATCGTGTCCGGGGCATCGGCGGCCAAACCGCCACGTGACTCCTGCAGCCGAACTCACGGAGATCGTCGGCTCCGGCGAGCACAAGCGCAACCACGTCGTCGCGCCTGCCGGGATGGGTGGGGAGAGCCCTGGGCCGGCGACGCGGACAGGGGAGGGGGCCGGGGGGCGGCTACGTGTAGCCGCCGCGGCGGGGCAGGCCGTGTTCGTCGCGCAGCATCTCCTCCGTGGTGACCGGCACCCGCCGTTGCTCGTGCAGGGCGGTGGAAGTCTCGTTGCCGGTGACGGTCGCCGCCTCCTCGTCGCCGATGTTCCGGATGTTGACGCCGTGCATGTTGTGCTGTGCGTGGATCAGTTCGTGTCCGTAGACCAGGAAGGCGGGCGAGACGGCCTCGCCTTCCTGCGCGCCCTCGCTGTCCCGCAGACCGTGTGGCACGGCGACGACGCTGGTGCTGCCCCTGCCGGGGGCGTCGGGGGCGGACGCCAGGCCTTCGGGCGTGTCGACGGCCGCCTCCGCGCCGACCACGCTGTTGCCGCCCATGAACTCGATCTGCTGGGGGTGGAAGGGCACCGCGTTCACCATGGCCGCACCGGCGCCCGCGACCCCGGCGGCGAGACCGCCGACCAGGTTCCGGCCGTGCTGCCGGGAGAGCAGCCGGGCGTGGTGGGACAGCATCTGGTCCTGGAAGCCAGGCAGCGGCGCGGGCGTACGGTCCTCGCCGAACGGCCGCGGGGTCGACGTGGTCTTGACGCCCTGCCCGCCGACCACGCGTGACCAGGTGTTCGACAGCTGTGCCCGGCCCTCTGTGTCCTCGGGGCCGATGTCGGCGCCGACGGGACGCAGGCTGAACCGGCGCAGGATGCCCACGTACTCGATGTGCCGCTTCTGGATGTCGTCGAGCAGGCCCTTGAGCGCGGTGGTGCGTGGGTTGGTCGTCCGGCCGGCCGGGCCGTCGGCGCGGAACTGCCGGTAGACCATGTGCTCGGCGGTGTCCAGAGACATGCCGAGTTCGTCGCAGTGCTTCTGCTGGCCCTCCTTGCCCCGCAGCCGGAAGCCGAACCCCTGAGCCGTGGCGATCAAGGACCGGGCGGTCGCCAGCATCTCCTCCACCGCGTCGACGATGGGCTGGATCTCAGGGTCGGCCGCCGTCGTCCGCTGGACCGTCGCGCCGGAGGCCCGGTGCCGCTGGACCGTCCGGGCCACCGCGTCGTTGCCGGCGGATCGCTGCAGGTCCCGGACGCCCGCGGGGCTCAGGTCCCGCACGGGCGGCCGGACGGTCGCCGCTGCGGACCGCTGCCGCCCGGCCCCGGTCTCCGCGACCGCGCCGGGCCGTGTCTGCGCGCGCACGCCACTTCTCCTTGTGTCCCCAGGGCAGAGAAGGAGCATCCTTCACCCCTGGCAGCCTGCGGGGAAGGGCCGGAGGGCAGGCCCGGGGGCAGATGGCGGAGGTACGCGGGGGCGTGTCCGGGGCCGCTCGGGCGTGCTCACCGCGCCGGGACAGGCCGTGCCCGTCGTGGGACACGCCCTTCACCGGACGGGCGCCGCACGGCAGTTCAGCGCCGCCCCGGCCACCCGGTTCAGACGCGCGACAGTCGCCCGCAGACCACGAGGGGAGGTGAGGCGAACCGCACGCCCCCGCCAGGACTTCGCACCCACCGGCGCACGGCCGGCCAGCGCGCTCGCACGCCCGGGACTGACCTGCCGGGCACGAAACGCATTCTGCGAACCCTGAGCAACGGCCCACGGCACCACCCCGGTATGCGGGGAGTTCGGCTGGGCGAGGCCGTGGGCACCCGATTCGCCCGGCAACACCCCGCGTCGTCGGCTGCTGGACCGGGGAGTCTTCACCCTCTTGAAGCGCTGGTCCCTGGTGGCAACCGCAGGCTGCGGCGCGCCGGGGCAGTGGGGGAGTCGTGCGGCCGCGGGCGTTGGGCGACCGTGGCCGCTCAACGCACCTTCCGGGCCACGGCCCCGTAGGTGCCGATCGCGGTCGTCTCCGCCGTCGGTGGCGTGTCCGGCCGCCACAACGGGACTTGCACCAGGCCTGGTTCGACGAGGTCGAAGCCGTCGAAGAACCGCTCGATCTCGGCGAGGGACCGCAGGTTCAGAGGGGCGTCGGCCCTGTCGTACACGGCCTGCGCCCGGGTGCGATCCGCGAAGTCGCCCGTCGCGTGCGAGAGCACGAGGAAGCTGCCGACCGGCAGCGCGTCGCGCAGGGTGGCGACGACCTGCTCGGGTGCCTCCGCGCGAGTGAGGAAGTGGAGGACGGAGACGAGAAGCATGGCGACCGGCTGGTCGAAGTCGATGACGTTGCGGACGTAGGGGTGGTCCACGACGGCGGACGGGTCGCGGAGGTCGGCGAGCGCGACGCTGATCGCATCGGAACTGCGCAGGAGGGCGTCCGCGTGCGCCGTCACGATCGGGTCGTTGTCGACGTACGCGACCCGCGCGTCCGCCGCCGACTCGAGGGCGAGCTCGTGCACGTTGGGGGAGTGGGGCAGGCCGGTGCCGATGTCGAGGATCTGCCGGATGCCGCCGCGCACGACGTGGCGGACCGCGCGCTCCAGGAAGGCGCGGTTCGCCCTGGCGTCGGTTCGCTCCTGGGGCGTGGCGGCGACGAGTTCGTCACCGGCCTGTTGGTCCACCGCGTAGTTGTCCTTGCCGCCCAGCAGATAGTCGTAGATCCTCGCGGAGTGAGGCCTGCCGGTGTCGATCTCCGGGACGCGTAAGCCGTGCGGTCTCACGTGGCGCTCCTCTCGGCGATCGCCGTGGTCGGAGGATGTCCAGCCGGCGTCCCGGAGCGAACCGAAACGAGAGCCTGCCGATATCGTGATCCTGCTCTTGCGTCCTACGGTGTGTCAACTAAAGTACACAAGCGCAAGATCGGCGATGGCGAAAGAGATCACTACGTGGGTGCGAGCCGTGACGAGAGGGAGGCTCCGAACAGCGCTGCCGCCGACGCGCGACGCCCCCGGCCGCACTCTCTCGCGCAGAAGCTGAAGACGCTCATGGCGCACCGCAAGGACGCCAGGGGCAAGGCGTATGTTTCCCGCACCTTGTCCCAGGCCGTCGACGACCTGCCCGATCCGCCCACGTCGGCGTCGTTCGCGCTCATCGCGAAGCTCGCGAACGGCCAGCAGGACAATCCGACCGTCAAGACCGTCCTCGCGCTGTGCCGCGCTCTCGGCGACGTGCCACCGGCGTACCTGCTGCCGCATGCGAGCTACGACGACCTCGAAGCCCTCGAGGTCTTCGAGGACCCTCTGGCCCGTCACGTGCTCGTGCTGCTGAGCGAACTGCCGGAGAGTGAAATACGGGACGTCGTCGCGCAGTTGGAGCGGCGACGGGCGGATCTCGGCCTGCCGCCCGTGCCGGACGGGTCGGGCGTCGGGAAACCGAGGAAGACCAGGCGGCGACGGACTGTGACCGAGGCGGCCCGATATGCGGCCGATGCTCTGGAAGGGCTTTAATTGGACGGCATGATATTCGGCTCCTGCACGGTGGCGGGAGTCATCGTCACCGCGCTGTGCACCCGCAGAGCCATTCACCATCCACGCGTGTTCACCTGGTTAATCGCCGTGGCGTTCGGTGTGTGCACCGTGGGGGTCTTCTTCGCGGTGCCCACCGTCGCCGACGCGGCCGAGCAGGTCACCGGCCTGGACAACGCCGGCAAGTTGGTGGCTCACATCTGCGCCATCCTCTGGTGTGCATCGCTGCAGATCACCATGGTGGACCTGGCCTATCGCCCCGAGTATCTGCGAACTGCCGTGTACCAGCGCATCTTCGCGGCTGTTGTCGAGCTGGCCGTCATGATTCCGCTCTTCCTGGCGACGAACGGCGACGACGTCGAGTTCACCACCGCCTACGTCGACCACCCGTCAGTGGCGGCCTACCTGCTCATCTACCTCTCCTACGTCCTGCTCACCTGCGGCGAACTCGCCTTCATGTGCGGCCGGACCGCCCGTCGCAGCCGGACCACCCGCCCCTGGACCGGCGCCGGTTTCGCCCTGTGTGCCCTCGCGGCCGTCCTGGGCGTCGGATACACGGTGTCCAAGGGGTCGTACATCGTCTTCTCCGCACTCGACAACCCGTGGTCCCTCGACGTCGAGGAGGCGGTGAGCCCGGCACTGAGCGGGCTCGCCGTCCTGTTCCTCTTCGCCGGCCTGACCGTGCCGATGCTCGGTGGGCTGCTCCAGCGGATGCGCCGGGGCGGGGAGGCCGCGGACGGTCAGTAGGCGACGGGCAGGGCCGACAGGCTGCGAGAGCACAGCGAAGTCCGCCACTCGGGCTCGACGTCGCCCCGCCGAAGGCCGGGAAGGCGTGCGAGCAGCGTCCGCAGGGCGGGGAGAGCGGGGCCCTCGAACCGCGCGAGTTCCTCGACGGCGTCCGGCGGACCGGCGGGATCGTCGCGCAGCATCGCCAACTGCTCCGGGTACTGGAGGAGTGCGAGGACCGCGTTCCCGATCAGATGCACGGTGTTCTCGAAGCCGGCGAGGAGGACGAGAAGGGCGAGGGACATGAGCTCGTCCTCGCTGAGGGCGTCACCCGACTCGCGCACGCCGATCATCCGACAGCAGATCGTCCGCCGGCTCGCGGCGCTTGGCCGCCCGGAGTCCGGTGAAGAAGCCGAGCATCGCGACGACGGCGTCACGGGCCGCCGCAGCCCGGGCGGGGTCGGGCGCGACGAGCGCGTCGGGCCGGCCGCGGAAGTCCACGCGGTGGCGATCTCGTCCGCGGGGTCCACGACCCCACCCCAGGGCCCTCACCGACCGCGTCGCCGTGATCGTCCGAGTCGGGAACGCCGGCTCCGTCGCTCGGCGGCGTCGGCGTCCGGGCCGGACAGTCGCAACGAAATGCGGCGGCGTGCGACCAGGCCGACCACGATCAACAGCACGAACGGCAGCCATGCGACGGCGTACGCGACACCGTAGTGGTGGAGGTCCAGGATCGACCGGCGTGAGTCCACGTCGCTGCTGTTGACTCCGAAGTACGCCAGCAGCAGCGCCGGCGGCAGCGCGATGAGCGAGCCGACGGCGATCACCGCGGCCAGCACCCGGTCCCGGTCCTCGGCGTACTGCTGGGACGCGGTCTCCAGATCGACACGGCGCGTCGCGAGCACGGCGTTCACCCGCTCGACGATGCGGGAGGTGTTGGCCAGCGCGTCGGCCAGCGAGGAGACTTCGCGCAGCGACGAGTGGAAACTCTCGACCAGCAGCTCCGGTATGAGGATGGTGTCGGCGTACGCCTCCACACTGAAGCTCAGGTCGAGTTGGAGATCGTTGAGCCGGCTCGAGAGCTGCCCGACCAGGGCACGCGCGTCGTCCGTCGTCTCGACCGCCGCGGCCCGGTCGAGCTCCAGCGCCGCGAACGCCTGCCGCCGGATGCGGTGCACGGCCGCGACCGCGGTGAGGATGCCGGCCGCGGCCAGCCCGAAGGCGTTCTCCACCGACGGCGCGTAGCCGACGATCAGTGACACGCCTCTGCCGTGCGCGACCATGGTCTGCCCGGCGTTGTTCAGCGTCTCGGGCCGCCGAATGCCCAAGGTGGCGCCGGTGTCGCTGTCCAGCGTGCCGCGCAGCACGATGGTCACCACCTCCTGGCCGACCGTGTCGCCCAGCACGTGTCCGGCCAACAGCCCCCGGGCGAGGGAGGCTCCGGGAAAGACGCTCTGGTGGACGTTGCGGCCGAACGCGAGCGGCGGACGGTCGGCGGCCCGGTCCTCCGTGCTGCCGTGCGTGCGCAGGCGCCCGTCGAGCCACTGGGTCAGCGGCACCGCGCCGACGCGGATCGCGGAGCGTTCCTGCCAGGTGGTGTAGAGCGTCTCGGCGATCGCGTCGGCGTCGTCCGCCCCGTCTGCGATCTCGACGTCCACGAAGAGCAGCGGATCCCGGCGGGGCGTGACGGCAAGCGTGATGTACGCACCGTCGACCCGGGCCGCGCCCGGCGGCAGCGTGATCTCGGGCACGCGCTCGTGCAGCACCAGCCGGGGCAGCAGGAGTCCGGCGGCCTCGACGTGGGCCGCGAACCGGCCCAGGTCGAGCGCCTCGGTCAACGGACGGAGCATGTCCTCGGACACCTGCACCTGCGGCGTGAGGTTGTAGATCAACAGCAGGCGGGTACGAATCCTGACCGCTGCGTCGGACCGTGGCACGACGTCCCCCTCCGGCTGACACCCGTGTGGGGCAGCAGCCTAGGGGGCCGTCGGTCACTTCACGGGTAGTTCACCAGGTTGGCCACGTTGGTGGAGGAGTTGGACGGGCCGCCCCGGTCGTTGATGACGTGCCGGATCGTGCCGGTGCCGCCGAGAGAGACGGTCACCATGTTCCTGAAGCGCACGTTCGGCCTGTCGGGGACCTCGAAGGCGTGCTCCGCGACGACGCCGGGGTTCACGTTGAAGAAGCAGTAGCTGCCCAGGCCGTAGGCCTCGTGGCCGGTGACGGAGTCCGCGACCTTGTAGGCGGCGTAGCCCTGGGTGGAGCCGTTCATCCAGGAGGCCTGGCCGGGCGGGTCGTAGGGCATCTCGTTCTGGTAGAAGTACGTCCGGCCGCCGTTGCCGTTCCACAGGGTCTGGTGCTTCTGGTAGTGCTCGACGAACAGCCCGTACATGGTCACGTCGTCGCCGTTGACGACGAGTCCGGTGTCGGCCGTGTTGGTGGTCCAGCCGACTCCGCTGCCGTGGTCGGCGCGCCAGATCCACATGTGGTCGCCGATGACGTCGTCACTGTTGACGACGAGGCTGGTGGTCGCCTTGCCGACGGCGGCGCCGCCCACCCGGAAGTACACGTCGTGCAAGGAGGTGGGGTTCGCCGCGTGGTCGGCGGCCGCCCCGGCCGGTCCGACTTCCATGAGCGTGCGCGAGTTGGTGGTTCCGGCGTCGAAGAGGAGGCCCGCGATCTTCACCCCGTCGACGTCGGCGACGGTCATCGCCGTGACGCCGTTGTCCGGGACGAACGTGGCCAGCCCGAGACCGAGGACGACCGTGTCGGGGCGGGTCACGCGCAGTGTCTCGTCGAGGTGGTAGACGCCGGGGGTGACCAGGAGGTTCTTCCCCTCGGCCAGGGCGGCGTTGATCTGCGCCGAGGACGCGCCCGGTTTGACGACGAAGAACCGGTCGATGCCGAGCGAGGTCCCCGCCGGGTTCCCGCTCGCCCAGGTGGTCGCCGAGGAGTTGCTGCGCAGGGAGGGCACGAACACCTTGTAGGCGCCCGAGCCGTCCACGTACAGGAAGGGCTTCTCCCGCACCGTGGGAGTCCGGTCGACGGTGGTGTAGGGCGGGTTGGGGAAGCTGGTGCCGGGCACACCCTGGCTGCCGACGAAGACCATGTTCCAGTTCGAACCGGTCCAGCTGCCGAGTTGGGAGTTGCGGGTCAGCCACTGCTGCTGGGTGCCGGAGCGGACCTGGCCGTCGATCCTGGTGTCGGCCATGAAGCCGCCGCTGGACCACCCGCCGTCGCTGAGCTCCAGGTTGCCGCGCACGTGCATCCGCCGGTACGCGGACGCCTGGGAGACGGCCCAACGGTCGGTGCCGCCGGTCGGGTTGACGGAGAGGTTCTCGGCGCCGCGCCAGAAGTTCTGGGTGGCGTTCTGCGGCGGGAACCAGTCGGCCTCCACATGCACGGCGCCGTTGACGGTCACCGAGTCGGGAGACTGGCCGAGGCCGGCGACCTGGGTGTAGAAGCCGACGTTGACGTCGTTGTTGTACGTGCCGGGCTTGAACAGCACCGCATAGCGCTGCGAACCGAACTGGTTGGTCTCCTGCTGGCGGAAGATGGAGTCCAGCCGGCTCTGGATGGTGGACGACGGCATCGAGGGGTCGAACACGGCCACGTTGGGCCCCAGGTCGACGTCACCGGGCGCGCTGCTCACGGGCGTGACCTGGAACCGCTGGGCGGCCGTGCCGTTGCAGGTGTACTGCACCAGCTGGACGCTGTCGGCGGTCGAGGCGGAGGGGACGTCGAGGCACTTGCCGCTGTGCCGGTTGACGAAGCGGTAGGCGCCGCCGCCCTCGTCGACGGCCTGCCACTGCTGGTTGTCCCCACCGCCGTACGTCCACAGGTGCACGGCAGCGTTGTCCGCCGTGGACACGTTGCTCACGTCCACGACCTGTTGCGCGTCGTTGCGGTTGCTGATGCGTACGAAGCCGTCGGCGGTCGGTGTGATGCTCCACTGCTGTGCGGTGCTGCTGTTGCAGGTGTACTGCTGTACGGCGGTGCCGTTGACAGTGCCGGCCGCCCGGGCGTCGAGACACTTGCCGCTTCCGGAGTTCACCACGGTGGCCCAGCCCGTGGGCGGGGCGGCGGCCTGGGCCGGCTGAGCGACGGTGAGGAGGGAGCCCGCCAGTACGGCGGCCGGGACGACGGCGGTCCACGGGCGGGGGGTGCGCCGCACCGGGGGTCTGCGGAAGGTGCCGTCGGCGGGTGGTCGCGAGCGTCGGAACATCGAGTCGTCTCCTGTGGGACCGGTCCGGGGGACCGGGTCGGGCGGGGGAGTGGGGGAGAGGGCGCGCGGGTCAGCCGGCGTACTGCGCGAAGACGCGGGTGAACTCCCACGGCTGCTGGGAGACGCCCGAGCAGGTGTCTGCCCCGCCGCCGGTGCAGGGCCGGTCGCGGTTGACGGACCAGAAGGTCAGCCGGGCCAGGTGCCGCTGCTGGGCGTAGGCGAGGATGGTGCGGAAGTCGGCGACGGTCACCGTCTCGCTGTTGTCGGTGATGCCGTTCATCGAGGAGATCCCGGTGCGCCGGTAGGCCTGGTCGTCCGTGTACCCGTAGGCGTTCTTCACGGCGGTCATGAGGCCCTCCGCGGCACGGACGGTGAGCTGCCCCATGTTCTGTCCGGCCCCGCCGAAGTTGAACGGCATGATCGTCCAGCTGTCCACGGTGAGGCCGGCGGCGGCGGCCTTGCCGATGAGGCTGCTGTCGGGGCCGTTCTGGCCGGTGCCGAAGGTGACGTACACCTTGATGCCGGGGTTGTTGGCCTTGACGGTCTTGAGCGCGTCGACGGTGCGTTGCTGCACGGTGGGGCTGTCGTAGGCCGCGGCCTCGATGTCGATGTCGATGGCCTTGAGCCCGTAGGCGTTGATCACCTTCTGGTACGCGGCGGCCAGTTCCCCGGCGCTGCCGCAGGAGCTCTCCAGCTTGTTGCCGCTCCATCCGCCGAAGGACGGGATGACGTCGCCGCCTGCCGCGCGGACGGTGTTGACGGTCTGCTGGTCCACTCCTCCGGTGAGGGGGCGGCCGCCGTCCCACTGGGGGTTGCAGTAGCCGTTGCTCAGGACGAAGGCGAGGGTGAACCACTTGACGCCGGTCGCGTTCATCACGGTGGTGGGGTTGGGCGGGCTGCCCCAGCCGTTGTAGAGGTACGGCGCGACGGCCATGGCCCCCG
Organism: Streptomyces sp. NPDC093065; assembly: GCF_044754585.1. Classification (NCBI taxonomy): domain Bacteria; kingdom Bacillati; phylum Actinomycetota; class Actinomycetes; order Kitasatosporales; family Streptomycetaceae; genus Streptomyces; species Streptomyces sp. NPDC093065. Next base: position 542,949 of record NZ_JBIVPJ010000003.1, read on the forward strand.
GTCCCGGCTGCGTGGGCGGTTCGCCGCCGCCGGCCGGCGCCTTCCACTTCTGGTTGGCGGCTCCGGTGCACGTCCAGATCTGCAGCGGGGTGCCGTTGGCCGAGCTGTTGCCCGTCGCGTCCAGGCACTTGTCGGCCCGGGGATTGACGATGTCGCCGGCGGCGGTGACGGTCCACTGCTGGGCGGTGGTGCCGTTGCAGCTCCACAGCTGGGTCCGGGCACCGTCGGCGGTGGCTCCGGAAGCGACGTCGAGACACTTGCCGAGGGCGCGGATCGTGCCGTCGGAGCCGACGGACCACTGCTGGGCCGCGGTGCCGTTGCAGTCGTAGAGCTGGACGGCCGTTCCGTCGGCGGTGGCGGCGCCCGCGACATCCACGCACTTTCCGCCGACGCCGGTGATCTGCCCGGTGGCCGCCACGGCGGCGTCGGCGGGGAAGGAACCGGCGCCTGCGACGAGAGCGGCCACGGCCGTGGCGCCGAGCACGGTACGCACGGTCGGATGGAGAGAAGAGTTCCTGATCACGAGTCACTGTCCTGTTCTGTGCGTCGAAAGGCATGCGCATGACATGCAATGGCCACGAGATGACCGGGTGACGGACTGAGGTGGGAGTCGCAGGAAGTTACTTCAGTACGTGATTTAAGGAGTGACGAAAAACCCTGTCAAGAGCTTGGTGTAGTCCAATCACGGTTCGTTCGGGGAGTTGACAAACCGTCCCGAGGTCACCACGATGCAACTCACCTGCAGGAGAAGGAAATTCACTGAGTACCTCGTGTAAGGACCCTGCAGAAGTACGCCGCTGTTGCATGCGGCAAGCGCGGCCGGCGCGCGCCTTGCCTGACTTCCCCCACCGTCAGGAAGGAACCTCTGACATGTCTCGGCGCCCCCGGACGGGGCTCAGATGGCTGATGGCACTCGCGTTGATCCTCCCGGCAGCCGCCGCGGTACCGCCTCCGACCGCGGCCGCGACACCCCAGGTCATTCCGCCCGGTGACTACCAACAGGTCCAACTGGCAACCGGCGCGGCCGAACTGGGCGAGCCCATGTCCCTGACCGTCCTGCCCGACCGCTCGGTCCTGCACACTGCGCGGGACGGCACCATCCGGCACACCGACAGCGCCGGCAATACGAAGGTGGCCGGCCGGCTCGACGTCTACACCCATGACGAAGAGGGCCTGCAGGGCATAGCCGCCGACCCCGGCTTCGTCACCAACCGGTACGTCTACGTCTACTACTCGCCGAAACTGGACACTCCGGCGGGTGACGCGCCGGCCACCGGAAGCGCCGCCGACTTCGCGCCGTGGAAGGGACACCTGAACCTCTCGCGCTTCGTCCTGAAGAGCGACAACACCCTCGACCCGGCGAGCGAGAAGGTCGTGCTCGAAGTGCCCAACGACCGCGGCCAGTGCTGCCACGTCGGCGGGGACATCGACTTCGACGCGGCCGGAAACCTCTACCTGACCACCGGCGACGACACCAACCCCTTCGACTCCGCCGGATACGCCCCCATCGACGAACGCGCCGACCGCAACCCGCAGTTCGACGCCCAGCGCAGTGCGGGAAACACCAACGACCTGCGAGGCAAGGTGCTGCGCGTGAAGCCCGGAGCCGACGGCGGCTACACCGTCCCCGCCGGCAACCTGTTCGCCCCCGGCACCGCAGGCACCCGGCCCGAGATCTACGCCATGGGCTTCCGCAACCCGTTCCGCATGTCCGTGGACCGCGCCACCGGAGTGGTCTACCTCGGCGACTACGGCCCCGACGCCGGTGGCGCCGACCCCGCCCGGGGCCGCGGAGGCCAGGTGGAGTTCAACCGCGTCACCGGACCCGGCAACTACGGCTGGCCCTACTGCACGGGCACCAACACCACCGCCGAGACGTACAACGAGTACACCTTCCCCGCCGGACCCTCCGGCGCCAAGTACGACTGCGCAGCAGGCCCGACGAACAACTCCCCGCACAACACCGGCCGGGCGAAGCTACCGCCGGCGAAGCCGAGCTGGATCAGGTACGGCGGCGAGGGCTCACCGCCCGAGTTCGGCGGCGGCTCCGAGTCACCGATGGGCGGCGAGGTCTACCGCTTCGACCCGGACCTCGACTCGGCAGTGAAGTTCCCCCAGTACCTGGACGGACGCTTCTTCGCCGCGGAGTACGGACGGCAGTGGATCAAGACGGTCGAGGGCGGCGGCGACGGGTCCTACGGCGCCATCGAGGACTTTCCCTGGACCGGCACCCAGGTGATGGACACCGACTTCGGACCCGACGGCGCGCTGTACGCCCTGGACTACGGCACCGGCGGCAACAACCAGGCCCTGTACCGCATCGAGTACGTCGGCGGCAGCAACCGCAATCCGGTGGCCAGGGCGGCCGCCGACCAGACCTCCGGAGCCCTGCCGCTGACGGTGCGGTTCTCCTCGCAGGGCAGCAGCGACCCCGAGGGCGGGCCCCTGTCCTACGCGTGGGACTTCGGCGACGGCTCCACCTCCACCCAGGCCGACCCGAGCCACACCTACACCACCAAGGGCACCTTCCGCCCCACCCTCACCGTGAAGGACCCCGAAGGTCTCACCGGCACGGCCAGCCTGGTGATCACCACCGGAAACACCGCGCCGACCGTCACCTTCCAGACACCGGCCGACGGCGCGCTGTTCTCCTTCGGCGACACCGTGCCCTTCCGGGTGCAGGTCACCGACCCGGAAGACACCACCGTGGACTGCGCCAGGGTCAAGGTCACCTACCTCCTGGGCCACGACAGCCACACCCACTCCATCACGTCCGCCAACGGCTGCAGCGGCACCCTCGACGTGCCCCAGGACGGCGAACACGACAGCGCCGCCAACCTGTACGGCGTCCTCGACGCCGAGTACACGGACGGCGGAGGCCTGACCGGACACGCCGTGCGCACCCTCCAGCCCCGCCACCGCCAGGCGGAGCACTACACCGCCCAGTCCGGCATCGAGACCGCCGCACACGGCACCGCCGAAGGGGGCACGACCGTCGGGTTCACCGACGACGGCGACTGGATCTCCTTCAAGCCGTACCACCTCACCGGCGCGGACCGCTTCTCCGCCCGAGTCTCCTCGGCCGGAGCCGGCGGCACCCTCGAGATCCGGGTGGGATCCGCCACCGGGACCCTCCTGGGCACCGCCGACGTCCCGGTCACCGGAAGCTGGGAAACGTTCACCGACGTCTCCACCAACCTGTCCGGCATCCCGCCCACCAGCACAGAGCTGTACCTGGTCTTCCGCGGGCCGGCCGGCCAGGGCAACCTCTTCGACCTGGACGCGTTCACGTTCGGCACCGGCGCCACCGGCACCATCCACGAGGCGGAGGCGTTCACATCCGCCTCCGGAGTCCAGGCAGCCGCCCACGCGGCGGCGAGCGGCGGCCAGACCCTCGGCTACATCGACGACGGCGACTGGGCCGGCTACGCCTCCCTCTCCACCGACGGTGCCTCGACCTTCACCGCCACCGTGTCCTCGGCGGGGGCCGGCGGAACGATCGAAGTCCGTTCCGGCTCGCCCACCGGCCCACTCCTCGGGACGGTCCAGGTACCGGTGACAGGGGGCTGGGAAACCTTCACCACCGTTTCGACGACGCTCACCGCCTCCGCCGCTGGACCCCTCTTCCTGGCCTTCACCGGCGGCAGCGGAGCCCTCTTCGACATCGACACCTTCACCCTGGGCACCGACCCCACCACCAAGGCCCTCAACCAGAACGTTCACCTCTTCTACTACCCCTGGTACGGCAGCCCGGCGGTGAACGGCGACTGAGGATCCGGCACTTCTCCGGGATGTACACCTACGACGGAATCGCCGGTGCCACCGCACCGGGGTGGAAACAGGCCGGCGACTACGCCCGCGCCCATGACCTCGTCTGGTCCCCGTCGGTCGCCCCCGGCTACATCGACGACCGTGCCGTACCCGGCAACACGACCCCCACGGTGGACCGGGCCGACGGCGCGGCCTACGACCGGCAGTGGGGCAACGCCCTGGAACCCGCGACGGGCGGCACACCGACGTGGGTGTCGGTCACGTCCTTCAACGAATGGCACGAAGGGAGCTCGATCGAACCGGCGGACAGCAGCCCGCCGGCGGGCCACGGCTACCAGACCTACGAGGGAGCCTATGGCCTGACCGGGGCGGCGGCCGAGACCGCCTACCTGGACCGGACCGCCCACTGGGCGGAGCGGTTCCACAACACACCGCACTGACGCACCACCCCGACGCGCACGACGCGACGGTCGGGTCACCCGTCGTGTCGCGTCGCCGCGTCGGCGAGACTCCGGCGCAGGCGGACGAGGCGGGCGATCTCCGCGTCCAGGGCCGCCAGCCGATCGGCCACGACGTCACTGAACTCGCCGGGGCCGCCGGCACAGGACCTCGCAGGCTGGTCCGGTACGAGCATGTCCAGGCGGTGGGCGCGGCGGCTCAGATCGTGCAGCGTGAGGCCCAGGGCCAGCAGGTTGCGGATGACCTGGACGCGGGCGACTTCGGCCGCCCCGTACTCCCGCTGCCCGGACGCGCTGCGCGGCGGCGGGGGGAGCAGGCCACGGGCCTCGTACAGACGCAGCGCGCGCGGTGTGGTCCCGGCCGCCGCCGCTGCCTCGCCAATCCGCATGCCCGCTCCGCCCCGTCCTACAACTCGACGACGGCCGCCCCGAAGGAGCCGCCTGCGATCAGTTCGGGCAACGCCCCCGGGGCATGTTCAATTCCATGGACCAGAGTGTGCGGAAAACTGATGTCACCCCCGCGCAGCCACTGCCCGAAGCGGCCCTCCCACTCCGCCTCCACGTCCGGGTGGTCCACACCGCTGTACCCGGCGATCGTGATGCCCCGGGTCAGCAACCGGTACGTGTCGAGCACGGTCGGGGCACTGCCTCCCGCCCGGTGCGGCGACAGCTGACCGTCCAGCGCGCCCACCAGGGCGAAGCGGGCGCCCCGGTTCGCCGTGTGGACGGCGGCCGTCAACTGCTCGCCGCCCACGGTGTCGACGACGACGTCGATGCCGCCAGGCGCCACCTCGGCGAGTTGCCCGCCGATCGGGTCCACGGTCGCGCGCAGCACGGTGGCGTCGTACCCGAGTTCACCCACCAGCCGCCGAGCCTTGTCCGGAGAGCCGGTACTGCCGATGACCCGGGCGGCACCCAGCAACCGGGCGATCTGGCCCGCCATGGTGCCCACGGCTCCCGCGGCACCGGTCACGAACACGGTGTCGCCCCGCTGTACCCGGGCCAGCCGGGTCAGCGCGCCGTACGCCGCGGCACCCTGCGCGAGGTGGGCCACCGGGTCGGGCAGGGTGCCGTCCAGCAACCGGCACTCGGCGGCATCAGGGGCCGCGTACTCACGCCAGCCCTGCAGGTGCAGTACCAGCCGTCCCTTCTCCAGCGGCCCGTCGAGCACCTCGCCGACCGCGGGGCCGAACAGCAGATCGCCCGGCCGCAACGGCGGCAGGGGGACATCGCGAGTCTCACCGCCCATGAGGGTGCGCAAGCCGGGGAAGACGAGGAAGTGGGTGTTGCGGACGAGTACCTGGCCGCCCCCGGGGCGGGGGACAGGCGCCTCCACCAGGGCGAAGTCGCCCGCGGTCGGCAGCCCGTCGGGGCGCCGATCCAGGCGGACGAGACGATGCGTCGAGTTCATGCCCGGACGCTAAACGCTGCCCCACGGGTCAGGGGCAAGCCCCGCGCCCGCCGAGCCGCGATCCGCCCTGCGGCCGGGCGACCTCGGGAGTCACAGCCATGGGGCCGACGGCGTTCCATCGGCGTCGAGGCCGTGCGGCCACAGGGAGGTGGCCAGAGGCGACAGACTCGCACCGGCGTTCGCGGCGTCCCCGAGGAGCGCCTCGGCCCCCTCTCGGTCTCCGGCCCCGGCCCGCCAGTCGGCGAGCCAGACCAGGGCGATGGACAGGCCCATGCCGGCGGCCTGCCGAATGAGCTCCTCCGCGCGTGCTCCATGACCGGCGTCTTCCTCCGCCTGAGCCAGGCCGACCAGGACGTATGGATCCTCTGCCGAAGTCACGTCCGTGCGGGGCACGCTGGGCGACGGACTCACGGCGTCCTCTCCCGTCCGGGACGCCCGCTGTGGCGCATGGTGAGTGCCGACCTCCCCGGAACGCCTGCGCAGACCGGCCAGCCAGTCCGCAGCGTCCGACGCGCCTGCCGCGGCAGCCCAGCGCGCAAGTGTGTCCGCCCCCTCCCGGTCGCCGGCCCGTTCCCGCTGGTGGGTCAGGCGCACCGTCGCCTCGGGATCGCCAGCCGCCGCTGCCCGCAGGGCCAGGTCTTCGGCGGCCCGGGGCTGGTCGCGCTCCTCCAACATGAGCACCAGCCGGCTCAGCGCCCGGATGTCGCCCGCGTCGGCCGCCCGTCGCAGAAGTGCTTCCGCTCCGTCCAGGTCCCCGGCCGACTCGCGCAGCTCGGCCAGCCGAACGGCTCCGGCGGCCGGGTGGTCACCGGCTGCCTGCCGCAGGAGGGCTTCGGCCTGCTCCGGGTGCCCGTCTCGTTCGCGCAGTTCGGCCAACCGGCTCAGTACGGACACATCGCCGAAGGCGGCGGCCCGACGTGCCAGGTCCTCGGCGCTCTCCTTGTCTCCCGCCCGCTCCCTCGACTCGGCCAACTCGAGCAGTGCGAAAGGCACGCCGGTCCGAGCAGCCTTTCTCAGCAGGACCTCGGCGCCCTCGACGTCCGCGCCGTGGCGTCGTGTCGAAGCGAGTCGTGCGACAGCCGTGAACAGGGACGCGTCCGCGGCTCGGCACGCGAAGCCCGTCGCACCCGCGCGGTCCCCGGCCCGTTCCCGCAGCCCGGCCAGTCGTTCCAGGGCGGAGACACTTCCCGCGTGGTGTGCCTCTCGCGCGAGGGACTCCGCCGCATCGAGGTCTCCTGCCCGCTCTCGTCGGCCCGCCAGCGCGAGCAGCGCGCCCGGGGCGCCCAGCTCGGCGGCCCGTCGCGCCAGGGTCTCGGCGCCTTGCCGGTCCCCGGCCTGCTCCCGCCATTCGGCGATGTCGGACAGAAGCAGGGCCAAGGGCCGGTTCGCCGCCGCGTGTCGGTAGAGGTGGTAGGCCCACTCCAGACGGTGACGCGCCTGCGCCGCCTGCCCCAGGCTCGTCAGCTCGTCCGCACGGCCCAGGTGGGCGTGAGCGGAGTGCCAGAACGAAGCCGGTGGGCACGCGGTTCTGCGGACCGCCCGGCCGTGCTGCTCAAGGTAGTCGGCGAGTCGGAACTCGGGACCTGCCGTGGGTGCGTGTGGAGGGTCGGTCTGCGGCGAGGCATGGGGCGGGCGGTGCGCCGGGCGATGACGGACTCGCCTCAGAGGTGCCTGTTTGCCATGGACCGGCCGAGCGAGCTCGGCGTACGCCACCTCCACCCAGTCCTCACCGAGCTGCTGGAAATCCGCTTCGGACAAGTAGCCGACGGCGGCGTCGGTCAGGAAGCTCTGGGGCAGCCCCGGGCCGACGCCCAGACGCCGGGCATCCATCGCCGCATCGAGGAGCGCCCTGGCGCCCGGAGAACCGTCCTCGTACCGTCGCAGAAGTTCAGGGGCACCGGCCAGGTCCTGGGCCACCCGGCCATGTCCGGCGACACGGGGCAAGGCATCGACGAGCAGCGCGTCACCGGCCTCCGCCAGCGCCTCCGCCGCGGCCAGCGCCGAGTCGTCGAACGCGTCGGGCACGGCGACGCGGCGATCGGCGGTGAGCAGCTCGCGGACGCGGCTGTGAGGATCCGGCGCCCGGGGCGCGGGCAGCGCCGTGTACCGATCGGCGTACTCCGGCCACAGCGTTCCCAGGACCAGGATCGGCGCTCGCTCCGGGGCGCTGAGCAGGCCGTGCACGGCCGCCGCGACGCGCTCGCCATGCACGGGATCGCCCAGGTAGTGCTGGGCCTCGTTGAGCCACACCACCGTCCGCGGCCGGACCAGATGCAGCTCGCCGAGTGCTGCCTCCACTCGGCCGGGATCGAAGGGATGCCACAGTCTCCAGCCCGAAGCGGCCAGCGACTGGACCGCTTCCCAGCACGCCCGCGTCTTGCCCGTGGACGAGGTGCCGACCAGGACCACCATCCGGCTACGCCCCGAGGCAGCATCGCGCACGGCCTCGGCCAGCACCTGGTCGTGCGGTCGGAACACGTACCCCGGCAGCTTGCGACGCCCCTGCGCACACCCGGCGTCACCGGCCGGGACGACACCGGCGGGATGCACCTCCAGATCGTGTGGATCCCACGTGGACAGCGGTCTCCCCGGCCCCGGTTCGTCTTCCCTCGACGCCCCGACGAGCTCGGCCGCTCGTCGCAGCTCCAGCAACTCGCCGACGGGCAGCTTCAACGCCTGCGCCAGTGCGGCCACCGTGTGCGCCGACGGCACCGGCCCATTCCTCCGCAGGGCGTCGTACACCGTCGTACGCGCCAGCCCCGATCTGGCGATCAACTGGGTGCGGCTGAGCCCCGTCCCTGCCACAGCGTCCTCAAGTCGACGTCGCAGCAGCGCCGAGGCGTGCTCGGCCGCCGTCCGTCGGCCCTCCACCCGTCTCCCTCCCCGCCCTCGGAACGCGAGTGTTCACCGATGTTCATCTTCGCCCGACACGGACCCCGACGAACACCGAATGCGAGACAACAGGCGCGTCAGCAGTCTTCGACCCGGAGGAGCCCGCCGTGACCGTCGTCCTCGTCCTGCTCGCCACCGCGCTCGTGTTCACCTTGGCGGCGCTGGTCGCCACCGTGGCCGCAGTCCTCACCCGCAGGGACGGATCGACGATTCCAGCCGCCGTCGGGACCGCAGCATTCGTGTTCGCCGCGACCGTGACCCTTGCCTGCGCGATCACCACAGCCATGACCTCCGTGCTCCGATGACACCAGCCGGCACCTCATGCGGCCGCAGGCAGCGCCGTGTCGAGGGCGGCCCCCGGGTGGCGTCAGTGCGCCACGCCACCCGTGCAGTGATGGGCCACGTCCTGGTCGGCCACCTCGAACACGAAGACGACGGCGAAGCTTCGACGGGGGCCGGTGGGCGCCCCTTGGTGTGGTGAGTACCCTGCCCTGCCCGCTGCCCGGAGGCATCGATCGCTGCCAGGCCATCGGCCACCCCGTGTCCTCAACGAGCTCCCCTGGCTCGGGCCTTGATCGCGCGGATGACGTCGCTCTTGGCGTCGGCGTAGTCGTTCATGTCGTTCCACTGCTGGCTGAGCAGAGTGCGTTTGACGCTCTCGTACAGAGCGCGATCGTCCGCATGGGTGCGCAAGTGGTCACGGAGGAGAAGGTACTCGTGCACCGCTGCGTCGCCGCGTTCGTATACGTGCACGTGAACATCACGAGTCGGCGTGCGCACGAGCCGATGTCCCGGCTCGCGAACGCGCAGTTCGTAACCGGCGGTCAACAGCCGGTCCAGGTAGTCCTCCTCCGCCGTGATGTCGGCGACCGCGACGACGATGTCAACAATGGGCTTGGCGGCGAGGCCCGGAACCGAGGTCGATCCAATGTGCTCGACGTCGATGTCAACGGCCGCCAGCGCGTCAAGGATCCGACGCCGGTGATGCCGATAGATCTCCGCCCACCGGGCGTCATGGCTGTGAAGGCCGACGTCGAGGGCTTCCGCACCACCGATGATCTCGACCGTCGTGACGTCCGGCCGACGAGGCTTGTTGCTGTTCGTCATCAACACATCCTTCTCTTGCGCCAGTTCACCACCGCGATCGACAGGGCTGCGGTTGGCGGCATCGTCGAGTCCCGCCCTCGTCACGCGGGCTCAACGGATCGGGACGTCGCGCCGAGAGCGGCGGCACGTTCCCACTCGAACCGGAAGAGGCCGACTCTACCGCGTGGCGTGGCCATGTATGGCGGCGGACAGACCCGGCGAGCAGGAGCAGCACGGTGAGGACCGTGACCAGTCGAACGACGCCCGCTCGCGGTCCCGGACCAGGGTGCCGTCGGTCAACGCGAGGCGCTGGGTGTCCGCCGACCGGTGGGTGAGCCACCAGTCGATCTCCTGGCGCACCCACGGAGAGGCGGCGGCGGACCGGCCCGCCATCACCACCAGCCACCTGGAGCGGCACAGCCCCTGCTCGATGTCCCGCCACAGATGAGGGCTCGCCGCCAGGTTGATCTACAGGCATGAGAGCGATCAGCGCTGTCAGCCCTCCACGGGTGGGAGAGCGGCGACCACCGGGTGGTCCTGCTCGACAGGCCCGAGCTTGGTGGCGCCGCCGGGTGCTCCGAGGGAGTCGAAGAACTCGGCATTGGCCCGCGTGTATGCGTGCCACTGCGCCGGCACGTCCTCCTCGTAGAAGATCGCCTCGACCGGGCAGACGGGCTCACAGGCCCCGCAGTCCACGCATTCGTCGGGGTGGATGTACAAGGAGCGCCGCCCCTCGTAGATGCAGTCCACCGGGCACTCGTCGACACAAGCCCTGTCCTTCACATCCACACACGGTTGGGCGATCACATAGGTCATCTCCCCACCTCCTCTCATTGACGACCGCGCCGAGTGCCAGGTTTTTACGAATGGTACATGTAATAAATGGTGTCACTCCCTAGGGGCAAGGTGCCCGGGAGTACGTCTGTGCTGCGAGTTGACGAGGCGAAGGTGCCGAGGCACTCCGACTCCACAATTTTTACGACGGCGCATGTAATAATCTGCCCAGTGCTGACCTTGCCACGCCGGAAGCGAGAAGGAGCAACCGCATGTCACCCGCTGAGGTATTCATCCAGGCAACCGACACGGACCCGGACATGAAGGCGCAGGCTGTGATCGAACAAGCCCATGCGCAACTACTGGGGCAGCTCGAAGCGGTACCGGCGGCCCACGAGGAGTCCGCCACCCGGTTCGCCGAGCGGCTGTACCGTTGCCTGGCGGCCACCGACCTGACGCTGTACGCCGCAGCGTCCGGCGCAGCCGAGACCCGGCTGCTGGTCCGCGCACTGCGCGCCGAGGCCAAGACGGTCGGCGACCAGATCGACGCCCTGACCGCAGCGGGGAACGAACCCGGGCGAGCCGACGCGAGCCGCACACTCACGGGAGGGCTCACACTCCTCCTGAGCGCGGAGCGCAACGTCTTGCTGCCCGCGCTGCGGGCCCTGCCGGGCGTCGATCTGCCCGCGCTCGCCGAAGACTTCACCACTGTCCTGAACGGCGGCGAACTGCAGGATTCGACGGTTGTCGACGTTCGCGAGATCCTGCACGGCCGCCGTCACCCCCGCATCTTCACCCGCTTCGCCCGCCTTGCGGAGGGGGAGTCCTTCGTGCTCGTCAACAACCACGCCCCCAAGCCGCTGCGCCGTGAGTTCGAGGCGGCCCACCCCGGCGCGTTCGCCTGGGAGTATGTCGAGTCGGGGCCGGAGCAGTGGCAGGTCCGCATCACGCGGGTGACCAAGAGCGTCTGAGGAACGGGCGCCTGAACCAACGGACGAGACGACCACGGCCCGTCTCTTGTGCGACGCGCTGGCCCCCACCAGGACTCCCGAGCGAACCGGTGTCCTGTGGAAGCTGGCGAGTCCGGCCGGCAGCCCGATGCCAACCCGATGCGATTGCCGCAGGGGAAGCGACGAACTGCACACGGGATCAAAATGAATCCGTTCGTTTCTACTACACATACTGGGTAAAATTGAACAGATGACTGAGTCGACGTTGCACGATCCGGCTGGGCCGGACGCAGGCGCCACTGGGGAAAGCCGGGGCCATGTCCTGGACATCCTGCGCTCCGCTTCCGGCACCGTAGGTGTGCGGGAGATCGCCGAGCAGACCGGCCTGCACGCCAACACGGTGCGTTTCCACCTGGACACACTGGTCGGCGAGGGCCTTGCCGAACGCAGCAACGAGGCACTCGGCCGTCCTGGCAGACCTCGGGCCGTGTATTGCGCTACGGCAACCCGCACCCCCGCGGATCGCCGAAGTTACCAATTGCTTGCCCACATGCTGACGGGTCTTGCGGCGGAATCCCTGGAGCACCCTGCGCAGGCCGCAGCCACTACAGGGGAGGCGTGGGGACGCTACCTCGCCGACACCCCGTCTCCCGCCCAGCACGTCACTGCTGAGGAGTCGGTGATCCGGCTGTCCCGTGTTCTTGAGGATGCCGGATTCGCTCCCGGTCCCGTGGACGGCGGGACGGCCCCCGTGATCCCGCTGCGCCATTGCCCGTTCCTGGAACTTGCAGAGGGGCATCGGGACATCGTCTGCTCCCTCCATCTGGGCATCATGAGAGGTGCCCTGAAGGAAGTACGCGCGCCGCTCCGGGTCGACCGGCTGGAGCCGTTCGTCGCCCCCTCTCTGTGCGTGGCCCACCTGGCCCGTACGGACGGTCCCGAAGACGATGCGGACTGAGCACGCGCCGCGTTGACAGCACAACACGTCACGCGGTGCACTCCGGACGTGGCGGACAGCGCGGAGTGCGGTCGAGGTGTGCCCCGAGCTCGGTGGTTGTGTTGAGCACGGTTGATGGGTCGGGTCTGGTCCAAGGGCCCGGTCCGATGGTCTGTGGGCGGGGACCGTCGGTCTCGTCCTGGGACAACTGGCCCCTGCCCTGTGAGGCTGTCCGAGGTGGTGCTGAGGAGGGAACACAGGGTGGGCGGCCCGCGAGGCCGCGCTGCGCCACGTGCCGGTAGGACGTGTTCCGCGTTTGGCAGCCGGTGCGGCCGGCACCCGAGGCCCGGGCTCCGTTCCTCGGTGCTGAGACACTCCAGCGCTGGACCGAGCGGATTCGCCGGGATGCGGCCGAGGTCTTGAGGGTGCGGCATCCCGGGGTCGAGGTGATCACCGAGCAGGCGGCCGGGATCCCGGCCGGTGTCCTGCTCGCCGTTGCCCGTGGCGTGGGACTGCTGGTGCTGGGCTCGCGCGCCTTGAGCGGGCTCGCGGGCTTCGTGGTCGGGTCTGTCGGTCAGTCTGTGATTGCCGCGTCGGGGCGCCGATGGTCCTGGCCGGGCAGGAGAGCAGGCTGCCGGCAAACACCTCGAGGACCCGGTAGGCGTCCCGTGCGCCGCCAGGGGCTTCCGATCCGTGGTCGTGGGACTGGACACCGGCCGCCCCGGCGAGACCGTCCTCTCCTTCGCCTCTGAGGAGTCGCGGCGCCGTGGGGCCCCACTGGCCGTCCTGCGGGCCTGGGACCTGCCGTCTTCCTACACTCACGGCCTCGCCGCCGGATGCGACCCGCGCGAGCAACTGGCCCGCTCCCAGGCCGAGGCACTGCTGCCCTGGCGGGAGAAGTACCCGGACGTCGAGGTGACCGAGGCTTGCCGGCCCGGCAGTCCCTGCGAGTACCTCATCGACGCGGCCCGCGATACCTCTCTTGTCGTCGTCGGCCGCCGCAGCGCGTTCGGCGTGCACAACGGCGCCGTCGCCGATGCGGTCATGCACCACGCCACCACCCCTGTCGCCGTCGTCCCCACGACTGACGCAATTGGCCGAAGGAGTAGGCACCGTGAGGGCAGCGATTGTCCGGGGAGCTGGGCAAGCCTCTGATCATTGGGAACCGCCCCGGGCTCCAACCGGGCCCGCGGGTGCGGCGGGCAGGACACCGGCCGTCTCCAGGTAGTCGCGGGCGGCCCGGATTGCCTCGGGGGTGGTGGCGTGCTCCAGGCCTTGCAGGCGGAGCAGATCGAGTGCGCCGACCGAGTCCAGGACCTGGCGCTGGCCAGGTCGGAGCCCTGAGGTCATGACGACGATGCCGCGCAGCTTCAGCTTCTCGGCCGCGTTCTTGAGGACCAGGGCGCCGGTGGCGTCCACCATCGACACGCGGGACATGCGCAGGACGACGACGCGGACGTCGGCGATCTCGGTCAGCTCCAGCAGGAAGCGGTGTGCGGCGGCGAAGAACAGCGGCCCGTCGATGCGGTAGACGACGATGTGCTCGGCCAGCAGCGTGTGCTCCTCCGCACTGTGGTCACCCCGCTCGAGCGGGACCTGGTCGAAGCGGGCCTGCTTGGCAACCGCGCGCAGCGCGAGGACACCGGCCACGGCCAAACCGATGATCACCGCATAGACGAGGTCCAGGGCGAGCGTGGCGACGGCGGTGAGGACGAGGATGAGTGCGTCGGATCGAGTGGCCTTCGCCATCGCCCTGAGCGAGCCCACCTCCACCATCCGGACCGCGGTGGCCAGCAGGACGCCGGCCAGCGCGGAGAGGGGGATCTTCGAGACCAGAGGCGCGGCGGCGAAGACGATCACGGCAAGGACCGCGGCATGCGTGAGGGCGGCGAGGCGCGAACTCGCGCCGGTGCGGACATTGACCGCGGTGCGCGCGATGGCGCCGGTCGCAGGGACGCCGCCGAACAGCGGGGCGGCGATGTTCGCCAGGCCCTGGCCGAACAGTTCGCGGTCGGGGTTGTGCTTCTGCCCCACCGTCATGCTGTCGGCGACCGACGCGGACAGCAGTGACTCCAGGGCGGCCAGGGCGGCGACCGCCACCGCCGGGGCAAGCAGGGAGCCCAACGAGCCGGGCTCCAGGAAAGAGAGGGCGGGAGCGGTCAGTCCGGAGGGCAGGGCGCCGATGGACTGCGCCGAGTCCAGGTGGGCTGCCTGCGCCACGAGCGTGGCCGCGATCACCGCGAGAATCGAGAAGGGGACGGTCGGTCGCCAGCGGGCGCCGGCCAGCATGACCGCGGCCACGGCGACGGCGAAACCGACAGCGGTCCAGTTCGGATTCTTCGCGAACTCCTCGATCGCGCGCCAGGTGGCGACGAGCACCCGGTCGCCCTGGGGCTTGGGCACGCCGAGAGCGTTCGGGATCTGCTGCAAGCCGATCACACAGGCGATGCCGAGGGTGAAGCCCTCGACGACCGGGGCGGGTACGTACTGCATGTAGCGGCCGGCCCTCAGCGCGGCCAGGGCAGCGAGCATGACGCCCGCCATCAGCCCGACCGTCAGCACGCCCCTCGGCCCGTACTGGCCGACGATGGGGACGAGGACCACGGTCATGGCTCCGGTCGGCCCGGACACTTGAAAGTTTGATCCACCGAACACGGCGGCGAGCGCCCCGGCGACCACTGCGGTCGCCAGGCCCGCCTCCGCGCCGAGACCCGAAGAGACGCCGAAGCCGAGCGCGAGAGGCAGCGCCACGACGGCCACGGTGA
Source organism: Streptomyces sp. NPDC093065 (assembly GCF_044754585.1). NCBI lineage: Bacteria > Bacillati > Actinomycetota > Actinomycetes > Kitasatosporales > Streptomycetaceae > Streptomyces > Streptomyces sp. NPDC093065. The sequence goes on from NZ_JBIVPJ010000003.1 coordinate 557,993, forward strand.
GCCCGGCCAGCAGGTCGCGGCGTGGGTCGCGACGTGCCTCTGCGAGGTCGGCACGTGTGGGCAGGAGCGAAGTGATCCGGGCCCAGGCCCGGCTGGACGCCTTGGTCATCGCGCGGCGGCCTCGGACTCCCGCAGCTCGGCCAGCAGCTCATTCTGCCCGGCAAGCACCTCGGTCAGGATCCGCCGCGCGGCCATCATCAAGTCGGTGACGTCCCCGCCGGCCAGGGTGTAGACAACCGTCGAACCCTCGCGGGACGAACGCACGATCCCGGAGCGTCGCAGCGCCGCCAGATGCTGCGACAAACTGGAGGGCTCCACCGAGATGGCGGCCAGCAGGCCCCGCACCGGCATTGGCCCGTCCTGGAGCAGCTCCAGTACTCGTATCCGGACAGGATTCCCCAGCATCCGGAAGAAATCGGCCTTGGCCTGGTACAGCGGAACGGACACGACTCCTCGGCTTCCTCTACGAAGATCCCACCTCACAGGGGCAGGCGCAGCACATGCCAGACACACCCGACGCGGCCACCACAGCATCTAACGAATTGCGCAATTTAGCAATTCGTAAAGTACTTGGAGGTGGACCTCAGGCGGGTCGGGGGAAGCGGTGCGCGGGTAACACGCCTCAGTACCTCAGCCTCCGTGTTCGCCTCCCGGGGACGGGGCGCCTGGCCGGCGACGGCGAGCCGTGCGTCGGACCGGATGCGAAGCGGACGACATGGCGTGCGTGGAAGCCGCCGAATACCTGCCGCGAAAGGAGCCACACTGACGTTCCTGTACCGGTGCCGCCTCCATGGGCTGGGTCGGTCGGGATGTATCCCGACCGGTTGAACCTGTGGGTAGGTGATCTGGTCCTGGCGTTACGTGACTGCTGCCCTGAGCCTGCGCCTGTCCGGTCTTTTGGGGTTGTGCGAATCAGTGTGCTGAGTGTGGATGGCCTGCCGGAGCGGGAGTTGGTGGGGTGGTGGGTGTCTGGCTGGGTTTGAGGGTGTTGGGTGGTTGGTGGATTTTGCTGTGTGGGCGGTGTGGTGGTCTGGCCTGGGGGTGGTTGGTGTGTCGGTGTGGTTTGGTGGGTTCGTGGGCGCTGTCTGTGGTGTTGTGGGGTGCTCAGGTGTGGGTGTTCGGGCTTGTTCCGCGGCCCCGTGTGTTTCGTTGTGGGGTGGGTTCGGGGTGTGGGTTGTGTTCGGCGTTGGGTCACTGGGCGGTGTAGCCGCCGTCGACGGGTAGGGCGATGCCGGTGATGTAGCTGGCGCCGTTGCTGCACAGCCACAGGACGGTTTGGGTGATCTCGTCGGCGGTGCCGAGGCGGTTGATGGCCTGGGCGGTTTCGGCTTGAGTGTGGTCGAGTTCGCTGCTGTTGATCATGGGGTCGATCGTTGGGGTGTTGGTGCTGGGGCAGGGGGTGTTGATGCGGATGGTGGTGGTGTGCTGTTGGGTG